>NZ_CP024847.1:940220-1253626 GCF_002892535.1 Aquella oligotrophica
AGAAGCCATTAATTTGTATTACAACTGGGGAACCCGCAGGAATTGGTCCCGAAATTTGCCTTGATCTAATTAATTCTCCTTATGTTGATAGTCATAATTTATTATTGATCGGAGATGTTCATCTTCTTAATAAACGGGCGAAATCTTTGGGTAAAGATGTTGATTTCATTATAATTAGTAATCCCGATGATTTTCCAGTCTTGAAATATGGGCAGTTGGCAGTGCTGCATGTTGACTGTCCTGATCATAACTGTATTGGTAGACCATTAGCTATTAATGCCAGCTATGTTTTAAATACTCTTGATATTGCAATAGATCTTTGTAAAAAGGGCGCGAGTAAAGTAATTGTTACTGCTCCGGTTAATAAGGATGTATTAAATCAAGGAGCAATTGATTTTATTGGGCATACTGAGTATTTTGCCGAAAAATTTGGTGTAAAAAAAGTCGTGATGATGCTGGCTAATAACCTATTACGTGTGGCATTACTAACTACGCATATACCATTGGCAAAAGTTCCCTCTCAGATTACTCCTGAAAATTTAGATTCAGCAATCCAAATAATTCATGATAGTTTTACAAGTAATTTTAATCAGCCTCAACCGCGAATTGCAGTTTGTGGTTTAAATCCCCATGCTGGTGAAAATGGTTATCTTGGCATGGAAGAGATTAATATAATCAATCCGGTTATAGAAAAATGGCAGCAAGTTGGTTACTTAGTTTCGGGTTCTTACCCGGCGGATACTATTTTTAATCGGGCTTCTGAATTTGATGTTATTCTTGCTATGTATCATGATCAAGGTTTACCAGTGTTGAAATATTCAGGATTTGAAACTGGTGTGAATATTACTTTAGGTTTACCCATTATTAGAACCTCGGTTGATCATGGTACTGCACTTGATCTTGCCGGAAAAGGACTGGCTTCATCTGTAAGCTTGCATTCTGCCATTGAGATTGCTATTCAACTTTCATTTACTTCGGGGTAAATTCCATCATCTGGATTGATCCTCTTTCACTCTCGTTATTGTAGCTAGTGTTATTCTATTGTTAAATAATAATTAGTGCTTGCTGTATTATATTTAAACATTATGTGTGATAAAATAGCATGTCTTAATCGTTAATGGAGCAGTTGTGAAAGATTTTGTGTGGAATAATAGTCAAATAAATACATTGCTTGGTGCTGCCAAATTTATTGCTTCAGTTGGGGATAAATATGATCTATCCGAAAGAAATATTCAGTGCTTACAGTTAAGTTCTTACTTTTTATTATCAACAGAAATAGACATTAATGAGATTCCATTTGCAAATCCAATTGAACTAGCTGCTACGCTTCAGGATAGTGAGCAGAAAAAAGCTGCTTTAGAGTTTTTGGTTTTAGCCATGCATTACGTAGAAGATTATCTTGATGAGAAAAGAATTCTTGTGGAAGGATATCTGCGTTCACTTAAATTAAGTGATCTATTGCTCAAGCAGTTAAGCCAAACGTTTAATCAGTATCAGCAGCTTATTGAATATAATGAATTTCGTAAAGCATTGAAATCAACAGTTGGTCGAACTTCTAGTAATGATTCCGATGATAGATTTATGCTTAATGAGAATAGTCCTGGCTTAAGTGATAAGTATCAGAAATTAACTCTTCTTGCAAAAAATAGCTTAGGTTATAATTTATATAAATCATACCGAAAAAATAAATTCCCATTGCCCGGCGAACGGCTACTATCCAATGATAAAATAGTTCTGATTTACGATATTGTGAAATTAATTGCTGGTTATCGATACGATATAAGAGGTGATCTTTTTACATTAGCCTTTATTGCTGGAAATTTGATGAGTGGTTCCTTTATTGTTGCGGCTATTGGAATTATTGAGTACTATTACCAAAATCCAAATGCAATTAAAAAGGTTAATAAACTTGAACGCAAGAAGTATTGGAATGCTATCAGGGTGGGTATGAATTGTTCCTTAGATTTCACTGATAACTGGGAATATGAGGCAAACTTTATTAAAAGTTTGAATGATTTAAGAGCTGAATGTAATCTTGTTTAAGGTTGAAATAGATTTATATTATCTTGAAATGAATAGCTTTAAAGTTTAAAATACATAAGCTTTGGTTTTTTCGGTTACTTCCAATTTGTTGTAGTTTCAATTAAAGAGTTTAACCATATTTAGAATATTGATATTACTGGTTAAATAATACTTTCAAGTATGCTATAATACGCGTTAATTTTTGGTTAATTATTAGGAATAACATTGAGTAACGCAACACGCACTAATTTAAGAAATATCGCAATAATCGCCCACGTAGATCATGGGAAAACAACTTTGGTAGATAAACTCTTGCAGCAAGCAGGAACATTTTCCGCGCATCAACAGGTAGCTGAGCGGGTAATGGATAGTAATGATCTAGAAAAGGAGCGCGGTATTACAATTCTCGCAAAAAATGCTTCTTTAGATTATAAAGGAGTTCGGGTTAATATCGTGGATACTCCTGGACATGCTGATTTCGGAGGCGAAGTTGAGCGTGTACTTGGAATGGTTGATGGTGTACTTCTTTTGGTTGACGCCGTTGAAGGTCCTATGCCGCAAACCCGTTTTGTAACTAGAAAAGCACTATCACTTGGGTTAAAACCAATTGTGGTGATTAATAAAATTGATAGACCTGGTGCTCGTCCTGATTGGGTGATAGACCAGACTTTTGACTTATTTGATAAACTTGGGGCAACGGAAGAACAGCTTGATTTTCCTGTTGTTTATGCCTCTGCATTAAATGGTTATGCTTCGCTTGAAGCTTCAGAAAACCCCGGTAATATGGAGGCATTATTTGATACAGTTTTAAATAATGTGCCAGCACCAGTTGGTGATGATGAAGGCAGTTTACAGTTGCAAATTGCTGCACTAGATTACAATAGTTTTGTCGGACGAATTGGTATTGGACGAATCCGTCGTGGCAAAATCAGGGCTGGTCAGCAGATATGTGTTGCTCACGGTCCTGATGGTGAGAAAAAAAATGCAAAAATAAATCAGGTTCAAGTATTTAGCGGTTTGGAACGCAAGTTAGTAGATGAAGCTTCTGCTGGAGATATTGTTCTGATTAACGGGATAGAAGAGCTAAACATAGGTGTAACGATCTGTGATGTAGCAAATCCTGATCCATTGCCAATGTTAAAAGTTGATGAACCTACTATTAGTATGACATTTCAGGTCAATACTTCTCCACTAGCTGGAACTGAAGGTAAATTTGTAACTAGTCGTCAGATTCGCGATCGTTTGAACAAAGAGCTTCTGACAAATGTAGCATTGCGTGTAGAAGATACGGCAAATACTGATGAATTTCTTGTTTCTGGACGTGGTGAATTGCATCTTACCATCCTACTTGAAAACATGCGTCGTGAAGGCTTTGAAATGGCAGTTGCTAAGCCACATGTGGTGATGAAGACTATCAATGGTGAAACCTGTGAACCATATGAGTTGCTTACTATTGATGTAGAAGAAGAGCATCAGGGGGCAGTTATGGAAGAGCTTGGACGTCGTAAAGGTGAAATGCTTGACATGTCTAGCGATGGTAAAGGTAGAACCAGAATTGAATACCGTATTCCTGCTAGGGGTTTAATTGGTTTTCAGGGGGAGTTTCTGACTCTTACTCGTGGAACTGGTCTTATTGCACATGTATTTGATGATTATGGTCCAGTTAAAGCAGATATTCCAGGTCGTCGCAATGGCGTGCTTATTTCTCAGGAAGATGGAGCGGCAGTTGCCTATGCACTATGGAATCTGGAAGATCGGGGTAGAATGTTTGTTAGTCCTGGCGAAAAGCTTTATAATGGTATGATTATTGGTATTCATAGCCGCGATAATGATTTGAATGTTAACCCGATTAAGGGTAAAAAACTTACTAATGTTCGTGCATCAGGTACTGATGAAGCTGTTCGGCTTACTCCTCCCATTAAGCTAACTCTTGAAAGTGCGATTGAATTTATCGATGATGATGAGTTGGTTGAGATTACTCCACAAAATATTCGTTTGCGTAAACGTCATCTTGATGAGAATGAGCGTAAGCGCGCAGCAAAACAAAGTTTGGCTAATTAATTATATATTATTTATAAGGAATCTTTGATGATTGTTCATGTGGCTAAAGATGAATTAATTTGGGAAGAAGTGAATCATCACGTTTTAAATCGGGTAACTGCAGAAGTTGTGAATATGTTTCATGCAGAAGCACTCTACTATAAAAACGATGATTTATCTGTAAGATCAACTTTCAAGCTTCAGGAAAAAAAGGAAGGGGATAAACCTTATAGCGTGAACCTTGTAAGTTATACCCATGTTGGACCAGATTTGATGCGTCTTGAGTTTACTGAAACAAGACATATTGGTGATTATGGTTCTATTGAAGAAGCAAAAGAAGCAGTACATCATTATTTTTACAAGCATCTTCATCCTAAACATAGCCATCATCACCATTTCTAAATAACTTAGGCTCTTAGAAACCTTTCGTAGCTGTCTTCGTAGTTAAATGGATATAACGGCCCCCTCCTAAGGGGCAGTTACAGGTTCGATTCCTGTCGAGGGCACCATGAAGATAATAAAAAACCTGATCGTTTGATCAGGTTTTTTTGAGGCTTTTTGTGATTAATCCTTATGCCATTTGTCAATAAAGGTTGTCATTACTGCATTAGCATAGACATTGGTTGCACTTCGCCCCATATCCGCAAAAGCATCAATTGGTAATAATAGTAATACACTTGCCGCAGGGAAGTGAAAGGCTGTTACTGCTGAAGAGATTACCATAATTGAAGCACGAGGTACCCCAGCAATACCTTTAGATGTAACTAACAACATAAAGAATATGTATAACTTGTCAGTGAATGCAATATCAATTCCAAAGACTTGAGTGATGAAAATAATTGCAAAGCTGAAATATACCATTGATCCTATCATGTTAAATGAGTATCCCATCGGTAGTACAAAACTACTGATTTTCTCACGCACCCCATAGTTTTCAAGCTCTTCAAATACAGCAGGGTAGGCAACTTCTGAGGATGAGGTTGCAAATGATAATGATAGTGGTGGAATAAGTGCTGATATTAGTTGATTAATTTTACGTCCAACCACTTTTAGTGACAGAAGATAAATTGCAAACCAAACAATAATTAATGCTAGGTAGTATTCAAGAATAAATACCAGATAAGTATAAAGAACCCCAAACCCATTTTTGATAATTACATTGGAAATTGAGGCAAATACTGCAATTGGAACTAGTTTCATTACTGAATGACAAATTGCAAACATGGCATGCATAATGCCATCAAGTACGTCACGGATTGCATCGCGACCTTTAGCATCAATTTTAGTTAGTGCGAAGCCAAAAAACAGTGAAAAGATTACAATTTGAATAATATGGTTACCAGCAAAAGCATTAACCACGTTATCTGGAATAGTCTCTTTTACAAAGTGAGATAACGAAATTGATGATGAATCAAATTTTCCACCAGCAGTTGTTCCTGCTTCAAGCAAACTTTTACCTACTTCTGTCATTGATAGACCCGGCTTGAATAAATCAATGATGAACCAGCCAATAAATAACGAACAGATTGATGAGATAAGAAATAAGCCTAAAACCCGAGCGAATAATACACCTAATCCTTTAGCATTATCACCAATATTTATCACCCCAAGAGTTAGTGAGGCAAAAATTAATGGTGCAACAATCATTTTGATTAGTTTGATAAATATGTCTGAAGCCATGCCCAAATATTCAAGCAGGCTGGCAGTAGCTGTCTGATTTGGCTGAATTACATTGCGAATTAGCCAACCAAACAGGATACCCAGAATGAGACTGATAATAATCGCTCTAGCAGCTTTCATATAATAAATACCCTCATTGATAAAAAATAAAATTATAAATACCAGCTATATTGTAGCATTAAAAAGATTGTTTAATATTTGAAAACATTCATATTTATGCCCAATTTTACTTTTGTTTTGTTTAAATATTAAAAAGTGTTGATAAAAAAAACAGCAGTTATTTATTTTTATCGAAGAAGCTTTGCGGAACAAAGCCCATTTCCACTGCAACTTTCTTATATGATTCGCCAGTTTCATTGACTTTAGCAATGATTTCTGCCACACTATCATAGCCAATTATGGATATCAACTCTGTTGCAGCAGTTGGACAGCGCTCAAAGTAAGCTTCGCACAATTCCTTATTGGCAGTGATTCCTTTTACTACAGTATTAGTAAAACGTTCCAAACCATCCCGCAATAGCGTCAGGCTCTCAATCATTGCATCAGCAATTAGTGGTTCCCAAGCATTTAGCTCAAATTCACCAACCGTACATTCAGAAATAATTAAGTCATTACCCAAGAGCTTATATGCAATCTGCATGATAAATTCAGCACCAACCGGATTTACTTTTTTGGGCATAATGCTTGAACCAGCCTGTAATGCAGGTAGATCTATTTCATGGATCGAAGTTGTTGGACCAGAATTCATTAGGCGCAAATCATTAGCAATTTTGCGTAAATTAAGCCCACAAATTTTGACCATACTTGAAAGCTGGGGAAACACATCCAGATTTTGGGTGCCGTCAACTAAGTCTTCACAAGCTGTAATCGGTGTACCAGTAACTTTGCGTAACTCTTCAATTACCGCGATTCGATAATCAGGATGATTTGATACTCCGGTACCAATTGCATCACCACCCATGTTAACTTGTAAAAATAGTTCTTTTACTTGGTGTAATCTACGAACATCTCGGTTTATTGCCATTGAATAAACTTTGAATTCGCGACCAAGCGCAATTGGAACTGCATCTTCAAGCTGGGTGCGTCCCATTTTCATGATGTCTTTGAACTCATTGGCTTTATCTTCCAATGCTCGTCTTAACAATTTAAGATTTTTTTCTACATCATTAATTAGCTCATAAATTGCAATCTTGATGGCAGTTGGATAGGAGTCATTAGTTGATTGAGATGCATTTACATGGTTGATTGGTGATAAAATGTCATATCTTGCTTTTTCATACCCCAAATGTTCAAGTGCGATATTAGCAATTACCTCATTCGCATTCATATTGGTTGAGGTTCCGGCTCCCCCCTGAATTGCTGGTATTATAAATTCGTCATGGTATTTTCCAGAGAGAATTTCTTCACAAGCAAAATTTATTGCGTTACGGATTTCTTTGGAGAACTTACCTGTCCGGCAATTAGCATTTGCGGCTGCCATTTTCACTTTGGCAAAAGCATTTATCAAATATGAATGAGTAAGGTGATAATCTTTCAGCCTAAAATTTTCCAGGGCTCGTGCAGTATGGACCCCATAGTATGCATTTTGGGGTACTTTAAATTCGCCGATAAAGTCTTTTTCTATCCGGTATTCCATCTTATCCCTTTGTTAATAAATTTATTTAATATGTGTAAAAATTTTTCTGAATTTGCTTAACATCATTGGTTGTCAGTAAACTTAGCATTAAAAGAATGCGTGCTTTTTGAGGATTCAAATCGTCCCCAGCAATCAGGTCATAGGTTGTGTCAAGATTATTATAGTCATAACTTACTTCACCACTACCAACCCTGCTACTTCTAACAATTACAATACCTTTCTTACGCGCGTTAATCAAGAAATCTTTTTCATAATCCGGGATATTGCCATCGCCAACACCTGCAATCACAATCCCTTTAAGGTTTTTAGTTTTTAGTATATTGTCAAGCATTTCAGTATCAACACCGACGTTCTCATAAACCACTGCTACCGATGGTAATGATTTGATATTGCTAATGTTAAATGGTGCATCATATGCATTTGCACGCCCGTTGTCATGGTAATTTACTTTACCCATAACAACGTGACCGATTGGTCCTGTGTTAGGTGATTGAAAAGTATCTACATTGGTTGTATTTGTTTTAGTAACATCACGACCATCATAAATTCCATCATTCATTACTACCATTACTCCACGACCAATAGATTTAGGATTTATTGCTACCGCTACTGCATTATATAGATTTAATGGACCATCAGCACTGATTGCAGTAGCAGGACGCATTGCCCCAACGATAATGATAGGTTTTTTAGTTTTAATTACAAGATCAAGAAAATATGCTGTTTCTTCTAGCGTGTCTGTGCCATGAGTAACTACTACAGCACTTACGTTTGGATCATTGATAACTTTATTTACTTCATTGGCAAGCTTTAACCAATCTGAGAGTGTAACATTTCCGCTATCTTTGTTATAAACCTGTTCGTATTTTATATTTGCTAGATTGTCTAGTCCTGGCACTGATGCAATAATCTGTTCAGCCGTCAAGCTTCCTGCTTTGTATGTTGTAGATGTTTGTGAACTAGCTGTACCTGCAATAGTTCCACCTGTTGCTAATAAATAAACTGTTGGCTTATTTGCCGCATAGGCAATGAAGGATATTAATGATAAAACAATAGAAAATAGGAGCCTACGCATAATCATCTTCCTTGAAAATAGTAATGGACAACTTTGGATTATATCAACCAATCTGATTTCTTTGTCATATGCAATGCACAAAAAAGATTCATTTTAGCAACTATATTTATTAATGTTCTGATATTGTTATATATTTAATTGCAGCTAAAATATAAATAATTTTACTAATTTAGCTAGTTTAAATCTGGTTTTTACTCAATCTGTTATAATTCTTAGCTAATAAATTATCTTGAATAAAGTTATACATGACACTAGTTAGATTAAATAAGTATTTAAAAGATATGGGGCTTTGCTCACGGCGTAAAGCGGATGAGTTTATTGCTAAAGGCTATGTCAAAATTAATGGTGAAATTATCACTGAATTAGGCTATAAAGTTAATAGTGAGCTAGATAAAGTTGAAATATTGCCAGAATTAAAACAGGAAACAGATTCCTTTGTATATATTCTTCTTAATAAGCCCAAAAACTATGTTTGTAGTCATAGCCGCAAAGATGGTAAACCTGTTTTTGACCTATTGCCGGATATAAAAGATTTGACTTATGCTGGACGACTTGATAAGGATAGTCATGGATTATTGCTACTATCTAATGATGGTAAGTTTGTGTATCAGGCTTTTGGGGCTGAGTTTATAAAAGAGAAAGAGTATTTGGTAAGGGTTGATAAGCCAGTAACTCCAGAATTTATTCGATCGCAGATATCAGGGAGTATTGTTCTTGATGGCAAGCAATTAAGACCAGCTAAATTAAAGCAGGTAAATGATAATGTTTACCGGATTACACTAACAGAAGGAATAAATAGGCAAATTCGACGGATGGCAGAAGTTATGGGCTATAAGGTTCTTGATTTAAAGAGAATCCGTATTGGTAATATCGATGATCGCAGTTTGTTACCGGGAAAATGGCGTTATCTTACGGATAAGGAAATTAGCCAAGTTATGAATAAGACGGGTAAATAATGCAAATTCCACAGAGTGTCATTGATGAGGTAAATCAGCGTGCTGATTTGGTCGAAGTGATTGGTAAGCACCTAAAACTAAAAAGATCAGGGCAGAATTATTTCGCCTGTTGCCCGTTTCATAATGAAAAATCCCCATCATTTTCAATTAGCCCGGTAAAACAGATGTACCATTGCTTTGGTTGTGGCGAATCTGGGAATGCTGTTAGTTTTGTAATGAAGTATCAGGGACTTGATTTTGTTTCCGCTATTCAGTCGCTTGCCGAGCAGTATGGTGTAACTATCCCAGAGGATGAGCGCCAGGAAAAAATCAGCCGAGAGGAGCAGCAAAAGCGTAAAGAGCATAAGCTTAACATTTATGAGACGCTGGAGAAAGCTTGCCTATACTACCGACAGCAGCTAAGTCAGTCTAGTGTTGCCTTACATTATTTACGTGAAAAACGCGGACTTTCTCCCGAGATTATAAATAAATTTAGTTTAGGTTATACCCCGGCAGGCTTTAATAATCTCCAGCAGGCATTTCCAGATTATCCGACTAATAAGCTTCTACTGGATGCGGGTCTAGTGGTAGTTAACGATAATAATAAACGCTATGATCGCTTTCGGGAGCGGGTGATTTTTCCAATTCGTAATATTAAAGGCGAAATTATTGGTTTTGGCGGTCGGATAATAGCTAAAGGGGAGCCAAAATACCTTAATTCGCCTGAAACGGAATTATTTAATAAATCGCATGAGCTTTATGGTTTATATGAAGCCAAAAAAGAGATCCGTGATCTTAATCAAGTATTTGTGGTTGAGGGGTATATGGATGTAATTGCTCTTAATCAATATGGAATCAATAATGTTGTAGCCACAATGGGAACAGCAGCGACCGAAGAGCATATCAAGACTATGTTTAGATTTTGCGACAATATTTGCTATTCATTTGATGGTGATAATGCTGGGAAGAAAGCAGCGTGGCGCGCACTTGAGCGTTCGATTGGTTTGGTTACTGACATTAAATCGGTTAATTTTCTCTTCCTGCCAGAAGAGCACGATCCAGATAGTTATATTCGCGAAAATGGTACAGACGCATTTAAAAATTTGGCAAATAATCATTCTACTGGATTAATTACTTTTTTATTAAATCAACTCCTTGAGGAAGTAAATATTGCCACTGACGAAGGTAAAGCGCGTTTAATCAGTCTGGTTAAACCTTACACTGAGCAGATAAAGGCAATTGCTTTACAGGTTATTTTAAAAAAGCAGCTTGCTACCATGGTTGATTTAGATCCTTCGGTGGTTGAAAGTATTTTAAATAATCGGAGCAGGTTTGCTTTTTATAATAAATCACTTAAAAATATTTCTAATGCATATCAGAATAATCTGAAACGCCAACCATTAAATCTGAATCTTCTTGAAAATATTATTCAGGCTTTATTTAATCAGCCGCTTCTAGCTCGTGAGTTCCCGTTACCTGAAATACATGTTCTTGAAACGAAAGATCTGGATCTTAGTGAGCTTTTTATATTGATTGCTTATCTTGAAGCTCATTGTGATAGTTTTGATGATATTGTAATTACTGACTTAAAAATGATGACTAATTTTTCGCATGTCAATTTGTTATCAATTTACCAAAAAGTAAAAATGGAACGGGAGAACTTCACGAATACGTTTACTTTTAGCAAAGAAGACTATTGTAAAAAACTTCATGAGCTAGTTTATGAAAAAAAACGTCCGAGAATGCCAAAATTAAATTGAAGCCCGAGCAAATTAGCCATTTCTGATGGTTCTATAATATAATACTGGAAAGTTTTCTAAGGATAGTGAATGCGTAAATTATCAACGTTTCAGCTAGTGCTGTTATCTACAGGCGGTATGATTGGCAGTGGCTGGTTATTTTCCCCATATTATGGACTACAAACAGCTGGAGGGGGAGTTATTCTTTCTTGGACTATAACCGCTTTATTAACCTTGATATTAGGGTTAACTTTTGCCGAAGTTGCTACTTGTCTTCCTGTTGTTGGTGGCTTGATGCGTTTTATGGGGGTTACGCATAGTCGGACTTTAGGCTTCATGTTTCTGGTTCTTGGTTGGATTAGCTATATTGTTTATTTACCGCTTGAAGCTCAATCTGCGATTCAGTATCTTGGCTTCTGGATTCCACAGTTAGTTAGCAATCATGATGGCAACGTTTCGCTTTCTTCTGCTGGGCTATGGGCTGCATTAGTGATTATGGTATTTCTAACCTGGTTCAATACATTACATTTATCTAAAGTTAGTAAGACTAACGCCGCTGTCAGTTTATGGAAAATTTTTATTCCACTACTAATTGCTTGGGGGATGATACTAGTATTTGGTAAGCCAGAGCATTTTTTTGCAAGCGACCATTTACCCAAACTTGCTTTTGAGCCGGTTTTATTAGCGATAACCTCAAGTGGTCTGGCATTTGCTTTTTCTGGTTTTCAAAATGGATTGATTTTAGCAAATAGTACCAGTAATCCAAAACGGGCAATACCATGGTCGATTTTTGCGCCAGTTATAATTGGTTGGGTGTTATATTCTTCATTATCACTAATGTTTATGTTTTGCTTGCCATCTGAAAAATTTGCACTAGTAAAAGCAGTAGCACCTCTACTTGGCTTATTAAGTTTATTTGGCTTAAACTATATATATATTATTCTGTTTGTTGATGCGGTAATTGCACCACTTGGGACGGCAAATGTTTTTACTGCAGTAACCGGACGTATTCTTTTAGGACTTGGGCGTGAGTTTTTCCCAAGATCAATTTTGACTAGACTTAATAAATCTAATGCTCCTGCTATTTGTCTTTGGATAAATATGTTACTTGGTATCTGCTTTTTGCTTCCTTTTCCAACTTGGACGGAATTAGTAAATTTTTTATCATCTCTGGTATTATTAAGTTGTATGTCTGGTCCGGTGGCATTGATTATCTTACGACGTAAATTTCCTACGCTTGAGCGTAAATTTACCGTGCCACTATATAGACTAACTGGTTATTTGGCTTTTGTTAGCTGTGGTTTGTTTGTTTACTGGTCAGGTACGCAAAATCTTCTTTATTTGGTTATTCTGATTATTGCCGTTGCAATTGTTTACGCTACAATATTTGCTAAAGCTAACTTTATCAAAGTAATTGCTGAAAGCTGGTTTCTAATTGTATATATCGCTATTTTATATCTGATTTCAGAGCTACATGGTAAGTCAATTATATCTTTCCCTAGTGATAACTATCTAGTAATATTGGTTAGTTTGTTTTTTTGCTGGATCTTTGTCAATAAGCATGACCAAATAGAAAGTATTGCAGCTAAGATTGAGCAGTTTAAGCATGAGGTGGCAAATGAACAGCACTAGCCTTATATTACCTAAAAATGCACGCCAGCTATTCATTCAGGGACCAGCGGGGCTTCTTGATGTTCTTGAATTAAGTCCCAAAGAAGCAGTTCGTGGAGTGGCACTTATTATTCATCCAGACCCTAAAGGTGGTGGAACTTATACCAATAAAATAGTCCAAACAATTGCCAAGGTTATGAATGCTAAAGGTTATATTTGTTACTGTCCAAATCTAAGAGGAGTAGGGCAGAGTGATGGAGAGCATGATTTTGGCAATGGGGAAGTAGATGATGGATTAGCTATCTATGATTATTTACGTAAGTTATATCCGGAATTACCTTTTACTTTGGCTGGGTTTTCATTTGGTTCGGCTGTGGTTTCAAATGTTGCAGCTAAACGTGAGCATCAGCAATTATTGCTCGTTGGTCCAGCAGTTACGCGCTATAATGTAGTAGTTCCTGATCCAAGTAAGACTTTTATTGTTCATGGTAAGGATGATGAGGTTATCCCACTAGATGCGGTTTATCTTTGGGCGGGAAAATATGATATGCCAGTAAGTGTCTTTATTAATACTGGACATTTTTTTCATGGTAAGCTAGTACAGCTACAAAATTATTTATCCCGTATTTTAGTAGTTTAGATATGCATATTTGTCATATTACTTCTGTCCACCCACGCTATGATATTCGGATTTTTATTAAAGAGTGTAGGGCGTTAGCCCACAATCATGATGTTAGCCTGATAGTTGCTGATTCTCTTGGGGAAGAAATTAAAGATGGAATAAAAATTCATGATGTTGGTAAACCAGTAGGTGGCAGATTACAAAGAATCAGAAAAACCAGTCGGGAAATATTTGATAAAGTACTTGAGCTAAAGCCTGAGGTTATTCACTTTCATGATCCCGAACTTATTGGTATCGGAGTTAAATTAGCTAAATTAGGGTATAAAGTAATTTATGATGTCCACGAAGATGTGCCAAAGCAGGTTTTAAATAAGCATTGGATTCCGAAAGCTATCCGCCCTCTCGTTTCATGGTTAGTTAAATATCGTGAAGCAACAGCGGCAAGGGCTTTTACCGGAATAGTTACTGCCACTGAGATTATAGCTGATCGATTTAGAAAGTCAAATCCGAATACCTGTGCCATTCATAATTATCCAATCCTTGCTGAGCTTGATGTGGCTGCAATTGATTGGAGTAGTCGTTCTGATAACCTCTGCTATTTGGGGAGTATTTCGGAAACTCGTGGCATATTACCACTTATTGATTCACTATCAATAAGTAATTTAAAGCTTGATTTGGCTGGTCCTTTCAGTAACGAGGGAATTGAAAAACAAGTTAAGAATAGTGCTGGGTATAGTAACGTCAGGTATCATGGGGTGCTTGATCGTAATGGCGTCAAATCAGTTTTATCCTCGGTGAAAATCGGCATGGTAACTTTATTGCCAACACCAAGCTATGTGGAGTCTTTACCGATTAAGCTTTTTGAATATATGCTTTCAGGTATTCCTGTAATTGCTTCTGATTTTGAATTATGGCGTCCAATTGTTTTAGATAATAATTGTGGACTTATGGTAGATCCAGCTAATCCTGATGAAATTGCTAAGGCTTGCCAGAAGATTTTGTCTGATCCGGTCGAAGCTCGCCAGATGGGAGAAAATGGGCGTAGGGCTGTTCTTGAAAATTATAGCTGGGAACGAGAGCAGCAGCGGTTACTTGATTTTTATCATAAACTTTAAGTTTGCGGGTTCTGTTTTATAAAAATTTTTGCAGCAATTACGCCTAATTCATATAATAGATAAAGCGGTATAGCTAGCATTGTTTGCGATAATACGTCCGGTGGGGTAACTATTGCTGCGATTACAAATGCGCCAACAAACATATAGGGGCGGATTTTAGTAGCGGTGTTGATAGTAAGAAAATTAAATTTAATCAAGAAAAAGATTATTACCGGTGTTTCAAATGTTAAGCCAAATGTGAAAAATAATGTTAATACAAAATCAAGATATTTTCCAATATCAGTTAGCATTGTTATTGAATCGGGTTTAATGCTACCAATAAAATGAAATATTGCCGGTAATACCAAATAGTAGCAAAAAGTAATGCCGCCAATAAATAATAAAAATGAACTGCTAATTGTACCTAAGAGCAACTTTTTTTCTTGTTGGTAGAGGCCTGGTGCAATAAACTTCCACAGCTGAAAGATTATCAGCGGTAGGCTAATAATAAATGCAACTAGAGCGGTTAGCTTTAATGGGACAAAAAATGGTGAAGTTATATCCGTTGCTATTAATTGCGAGTTTTTGGGTAAAAACCTTCCAATTGGAGTAGCTAGTAATTGATAAAGTCTATTACTAAAAGGAAATAGGGCAATAAAAACTACTACAAATCCAAGTCCAGCTATTATAATCCGCTTTCTCAGTTCAATCAGGTGTGAAATAAATACTTGATCTATCTGCTTATTCATCAAATAATTCCGGTTCTCGATTGAAATCAAGTTCTGGTTGATAGAGGAAATAAAATTCCTGATAGTCAAACTCCTCATTCTGCAAATCATTTATTTGGATTAGAGGCGTTTCTATCCTGAATTGATTTTTGATTTGATCGATTTGTTGCTGAAATTCTGTTTTTAGGTTATTAAACTGTTCAATACCTGTCGTTTCATACAGCTGTGAACGAATATTGCTACTCATTTCGCGGAAAGTTGCAACTACTTTACCTGCTTTTCTGGCAATTATAGGCAATTGTTCTGGACCAAAAATGATTAGTGAAATTACCAGTATAAGAATAATTTCACTAAAGCTAATACCAAACATTATTTTTTACTATCTTCTGAATGTTGTTTGTTATTAGTATTCTCATCGGTGGCGTTTTTAAAATTTTTTACTGCCTCGCCCAAATCCTGCCCGATATTCTTGAGTTTCTTGGTTCCAAAGACCATCACAACAATTAAAAGCACGATTAACCAGTGCCAAATACTTATACTACCCATTTTCTATTTTCCTGTTAACGATTACCAAAAACATGTATATGCAGGTGAAAAACCTCTTGTCCACCTCCAATGCCAGTATTAATTTGGGTTTTATATCCTTTATTTAATCCATGAAGGAGGGCTAATTTATTAGCTGTAATCATCATTTTTCCCATCAAATCCTGATCCGCATCTGTAAGTTCCAACATGCTTTCGATATGTTTTTTGGGGATTAACAATAGATGGACATCTGCTTTAGGGTTGATATCGTTAAAAACAAAGAGATCTTCATCCTGATACACTATTTTTGTTGGTATTGAACCATTAATAAGTTTACAAAATATACAATTAGTCATGAATTTCTTTCCATTTGTATAAAATCATTGGCTTGAATAGCTTTAAATCTTGATCTTGATGCGTATCGGGTGGTTTATGAATTTATTTATTATAAAGATCTAAACTCAATAAATAGCACCCTTCAATATAAGCAAGTATTATACAGCTATTTATTTGATGATATAATTATAGCTTAAAATTTTGGTTGTTAACAAGTGCAATACTGATTAAAGCTGTTACCATTCGGTTTTATGGTGGCTGCTTGTGGTATAGGAAGTTTAATGTTAAAAAAGATATTGAAAATAAAGCTTAAGGTTGTTGGTGGGATTTTACTGATTCTATTACTAGTACAATTAATTTCTGCATATTTCTTTGGTGTAATGGCAGAAAAACAACTGGATTTGCAGTTTAAATATATTACTGATACATCATTGATTAAGGTCGTTAGTCGAGACTATAATCGTGGTTGGCTTACTTCAAATGAAAGTGTAGTTTTATCGGTTAATAATCAGGTGCTAAAAAATGTACTGGCAATTTTACCTGGTGCTAATGCCCATGAATCAATTAATGCGCTTGCAAATGGTACTTATCAGATTCATTATACAACTAAAATAACTCACGGTTTATTTGCTGGCTGGTTGCATGGGACATTTATTCCCACATTGGCTTATGCTTCAACTGATATAGTTTTTCCTGACAAAATAGACAAACTTTTAACAAAATTTTTTGCTAGTAAAAAACCACTTGAAATAAACAATGTTATTTATTTAAATAAATCTGGACGCTATGTAATTTATTCACCAGGCTTTGGTTATGATGAAGCTTTATCTGGAGTAAAGATAAATTGGGGTGGTTTATATCTGAAAGTTGCGTATAATCCAGAATTTAATTATTTTAAAAATGATTTGTCAGCACCATTATTTGAATTGAATGCACCAACCAAAGGAGAGTTTGTTTTCAATGGGTTTGAATATGCTTCAGACTCACGTTATAGTGTAAACAATATAAAAGTTGGAACGACCGCGCTCAAGCTTGACAATCTTAGGGTTGCTATGGCTGAATCTAATTCTGTTGGGCTGCGATTTGGTGAGATGGTTCACGCTCTGGTTGGGGTAAATTCAGCTGATTTTCTAAATGGAATTGATGTTATAAACCCGGCAAATTTTCAGATCCAAAATGTGGTTTATAATGCGATAAGTAAGGATGAAAATAATTTCTTTAGTGCTGCAGCCAAGGCTGGATTTGAGAGCCTAACTAGTAATAATAGAAAATATGGTCCAATGAATTTTGATTTGAGTCTAAATCATATTTCTTCGCCTGAATTTAGTAAATTACTTGATAATTTGAATGATACTGCCGGGCAGGATCAAACAGATCAACTAAGTAGAGACAAAACTATTGCCATGCTAAAAACGTATTTGACTCCTATTTTTGTACAGCAACCTGAGGTTATATTAAATGGTTTCAGTTTGGTAACTCCAGATGGTGTAATTTCTCTTTCCGGGCGTGCGACTACAATTAATTTTGAATCTTCAGATATGCAAGATCAGGCAAGCTTTATGAAGAAAATGTCGGCAAATATGAAATTTTCCGTACCTAAATCAGTTCTGGCATACTTCTTTATTTTACAAATGAAGTATTTCTTGACCGCAGGAAATGCGCAAATGGATCAACAAAGTAGCGATGCGTTGGCAAAAGTGGTTAATATACTTCTTGATAATCAGTTACATGTTTGGCTGAAAAAAGGGTTCTTAACGCAGAAAGAAAGCATGATTAGTAGTACAATTTCGCTTGAAAGTGGAACTGTTTACCTAAACGGCATTCCTACTAAATAGATAAATAAGATGCAAGAATCATTAAATAGTAATTCATTATTAAATAGTCGTAAGTTTTTACCACTATTTACAATACAGTTTTTAAATGCTATTAATGATCATATATTAAAAAATGCCATCCTTGTTATGATTACGTATCAGGGAATGGTGCTGGCAGGATTGAGTCGTGAGCTTTCAGTAAATATTGCTACTTTACTCTTTATCCTGCCGTTTTTTCTCTGCTCGGCATATGCTGGTAAACTGGCTGATACTTATAGTAAAGTATTTCTTATAAAAATAATCAAATTTTGTGAGATAGGTATAGTCATAGTTGCAATAATGGGCTTTATCACACATAATTTCTATATTTCAATTACTTCACTGGTTGCCATGGGCATACATTCAAGCTTTTTTGGTCCAATAAAATATTCAATTCTTCCGCAGTATTTTAGTGAGCGAAAACCGTTATTACTCGCTAATGGTTACATTGAGCTGGGTACTTTTGTGGCAGTCCTTCTTGGGCAAATGCTTGGCAGCTGGTATATGGCAAATAGGCAGCTAGAAATAGTTGTCGCAATGATGTTGGTATCAACATTTATGGGATTATTATTAAGTTTTCGCCTAGAAAAAACTATTCCTGCTGGCGAGCAGGAGAAAATAAATTGGAATGTTTTTCAGGAAACTTACCGAGTTTATAAGAAAATTACTGTTAATAAAAATATTCGCAATAACCTGCATGCCATTTCTTGGTTTTGGGCAATGGGAGTCATCTATACAACTCAACTTCCTGTATTTACTGAAAGCTATATGGGTGGCTGTGCACATGTATTTAGTATTTTATTAGGAGTGTTTTCTGTTTCAATTGGGCTTGGCTCGGTTGTCTGTGCCAAAATTTCTAATGGTCATATTCATAAACGGTTTGTTATTTATGGTGCTTTAGGAAAATCTGTTTTTAGTGTGATTCTGTTGTTTCTAAATTATACTGTAAAAAACCATTGCTTGGATCTTCCTGAGTTTAGTCATCAATTAATTGGTCTTTTAAACTTTGGTTTAATCTTTCTAATTGGCTTTTCAGCTGGCTTTTACTCAGTAACTTGTTATAATGAATTACAGGTAATTTCGCCAATTAACATTTTATCTCAGGTGATTGCGGTAAATAATTTAATGAATGCGGCCTATATGGTTGTAGCATCTATTTTATGTTCAATTTTATTAATTTTTATTAGCCTTTGGTGGTTATTAATGCTTACAGTTATTTGTAATTGTATTTTTGTACTTATCTATTGGCGCTTAAACTTTAAATTAGTTAACAATTAATATCTTTTTCTCATCGACCTAATTTTATTATTGTAACCCCGTTTCCTCCCTGTTTTGGGCTTCCATAGCTATAGCCAATGATTTGTGGTAGGTTTTGCAGATATCTGCGCACAATATTCATTAATACGGGTTGATTGTTGATTGAATTTTCTCCTTGACCATGAATTATTTTTAGGCAGCTAGCCTTATCATTTGCATTTATAAACCTTTCTAATAGATCTAGGGCATGTAACTTACTATAGTTATGTAAATCAAGTACTGCACTTATTCTGAACTTTTCGTTACGCAGCTCTTTTGGTAGATTCTTTTGACCATACCGGAAAAAAGTAGCATCACTTTTGTATTCATCGAAAAAGTCAAATCCTTCCTGTTGCCTAGATTCGTATGGCTGAATTAATTTTCTTTCCAATTTTATCTGAGTTAGTTGTAATTCAACCGTATCATTACTAATGGCTTTAATATTGTTTTTGAGACAGTAATCTTTGAAGCTGATATCATCAAGCGTTTCATTTTTTGATTCTTGTTTTTCTATTCGATTTTTACTTATAAGTGTAGATTGTTTCTTTAGTTTTTTTAACTTGTCATGCCACATAATTATTTGCTTTATCTTCAATTAAAATTATTTCTTGGGAGTGCGTGCCGATTATCAGTCCTCTTGTAAGCTCCCTACATCATTTATATGCTATAATTGATGATAACATATAACTTGATAAAATTTCAATGGGGCATTTATGGCAAAAGTTAGTTTTGATGAATCGTATCAATTATACCGTCGTATTTTTACGGCTTACCTCTCAAAATATTGGCGTAAATTTTCAATTTCTCTTGTAGCTATGGCTGTTGCAGCAGCTACCGAGCCTGCATTTGCTAGACTTATGAAGCCCTTAATTGATAAAGGCTTTACCGACCAGGATAAGACTGCCATGATTCTTACTCCCTTGGCCGTAATGGGGATATTTTTTATCCGTGGTGCTGCATCATATGTTAATGAAACAACATCAACTTGGCTATCTGGTACTGTTGTAGAGCAGATGCGTCAGCAAATGTTTAATAAATTATTGCGTATGCCTGTTGCTTACTACGATAATCATAATTCTGGACGCATGATTTCACGGATTTTATTTGATGTAACTCAAATTACGGATGCCGGGTTTAATGTCATTACAGTTACTGTTAAGGATGGCCTGACCATTATTGGATTATTAGGGCTTTTATTTTATACCGACTGGCAATTAACTTTGTTTTGTTTTTTTACCATGCCATTTGTTTTAGTTTTGGTAAGAATACTTGCCAAGCGCCTGCGTAAATTAAATAAAAATAATCAGGAACAGTATGGTGAAATGACTCAGGTAGTGACCGAAGCTGTGTCAGGTCAGAAAGTAGTCAAACTTTTTGATGGTTATAGTTATGAAACCTCAAGATTTACTGACTTTGCTTCATCAATCAAAAAAAATAATGTTCGTCAGTCAGGAACTTCTTCACTTAATTCGGGATTAAGTCAATTTCTATTCGCAATGGCATTATCATGTATTCTTTATTTTGCAACTAGTCGTTCGCAAGCAAGCGGTTTTACTGCAGGGGACTTTGTTTCATTTATTACTGCGATGATTATGATTGCCCAGCCAATGAAACGTATTACCAATGTAACCCAGTCATTGCAACGTGGTTTAGCTTCTGCTGAGTCAGTTTTTGAGTTTCTTGACGAAAAAGAGGAGGCTGATGATGGGCATGCTGAATTAGAAACAATTACTGGTAACATATCAATTCAGAATATGAGTTTTAAATATCCAGTTGCAGAAGACATGGCATTAAAAAATATAAGTGTTGAGATTCGTGCAGGGGAGACCGTTGCTTTAGTTGGTAGCTCCGGAAGTGGTAAAACTACTCTTGCCAATATGATTCCGCGTTTTTATTCACCAACCACAGGGGTAATAACTCTTGATAATCAGGATTTGGAAACTATTGCACTTAAAAGTTTGCGTAAGCATATTGCTTTAGTTAGTCAAGAGGTCGTGCTTTTTAATGATTCGGTTTATAATAATATTGCTTATGGTAGTAATTCTAACTTTACCAAGGAAGATGTTTATAATGCCGCAAAATTAGCTAATGCATTAGAATTCATCGAGCAACTTCCAAATGGCTTTGATACTGATATTGGTGAAAATGGAACTCGTTTATCCGGCGGACAAAAACAGCGACTGGCAATAGCGCGTGCATTATTAAAAAATGCGCCGATACTTGTTTTGGATGAAGCTACTTCTGCTTTAGATAATCAGTCGGAAAAGCTTGTGCAAGAAGCTTTAGACCGATTAATGTCTAACCGAACAACATTAGTCATTGCCCATCGCCTGTCAACGATTCAGCATGCTGATAAAATTATTGTTATGGATAAGGGGCAGATTATTGAGGTCGGGAAACATGATGAACTATTGGCAAATAACGGTCATTATGCCAACCTATATAATATCCAGTTTAGAAATAATGGTGTATAATAAACTACATTTTTGCAGCTTAATGATAAAAAAGTTGGTTTTAAAACCAACTTTTTTATTTTGAACTAATGATTAGACTATTTCCGCACTTTCGATGACAATGGCTTCTAGAGGGACATCGTCATGCATACCATGACGACCCGTTGCAACTAGTTTGATTTTATCCACAACTTCAGTACCTTCAACTACTTTGCCAAATACGGCGTAGCCCCAACCATGAAGATTTTCACCACTGAAATTTAGAAAATCATTGTCTTTAACATTGATGAAAAATTGTGCCGTAGCCGAATGTGGTTGCATAGTACGCGCCATTGCAATTGTGTATTTATCATTTTTAAGACCATTATTAGCTTCATTCTTGATTGGCTCGCGAGTAGTAGATTCTTTCATGTTTTTATCCATGCCACCACCTTGAATCATAAAATTATCAATTACACGATGAAAAATCTTACCATTATAGTGACCTGATTTAACATATTCGACAAAATTAGCTACCGTCAAAGGGGCTTTTTCGGCATTTAATTCCAGTTTGATATCACCATGAGTGGTTTTTAGTAATACTTGAGTCATCTTTTTCCTTTCAATAATTGTAACTGCTCGGACTATCTCTCAATAGCTACGTTGCAAGACTCCTTATTTACTTGTTTTGTAAACTGCGTCATCTTGCGCCTTGCTCTTGCTAAATATTCCGGCAGTTAATGCGGTTACACTGTCTGAATAGTTATTCAATAATTTATTCATTATCTATGAGACTTAGCGATTTTAACATAATGTTGTGCCGAATAGGCAATATGCTCGATTTCACTCTCACTAAGCTTACGGATTTGTTTAACTGGATTCCCAAAGTAAAGATAGCCCGATTCCAGCCGTTTACCTTGTGGAACTAAACTTCCGGCACCAATCATGACGTTTGATTCGATATATGCATTATCAAGAATAGTTGTACCCATACCGATAAATACATTATTAGCGAGCGTACAAGCATGCAAGCAGCAGTTGTGTCCAATGGTTACATTATCACCGATTATTAATGGGGTTTCTTCCGTCCGTCCGGGATTGCTATGCGTAACATGAAGCATAGTTAGATCCTGAACATTACTGTTCTTACCAATTTTGATATAACTTACATCGCCACGAGCAACTGAATTACACCAGATTGAGGCATTTTCAGCAATAAATACTTTGCCAATAATTACTGCGCTATCATCGACATAAGCACTATCATGAATTTCAGGTGAAATCCCAGCATATTTACGGATATTCTTCATGATTAGAAGTCAATCGTTTCAATAACATGATTAAGATTAGTATAAATGCAAACTTCACCAGCGATAGTTAATGATTTCTTAACGATTTCAGAGGCAGATAAATGTTCAGTGTTATCTGTCAATGCTTTAGCCGCTGAATAAGCATATGAACCACCCGAACCAATTGCCGCAATATTATGTTCCGGTTCTAGCACATCACCTGTTCCGGTAATAATCAGACTATGTTCTTTATCAGCAACAATCAACATTGCTTCAAGCTTTTGTAATACCCGGTCGGTACGCCACTCTTTGGCTAACTCAACTGCTGATCGCATCAATGCTCCACCATGTTGTTCCAGCTTAGCTTCGAATCTTTCAAATAGCGTAAACGCATCTGCTGTAGCGCCAGCAAAGCCAGCTAATACCTGCCCTTTATATAAGCGACGAATCTTCCGTGCGGTTGATTTTATTACTACATGTCCGAGTGTTACCTGTCCATCTCCGCCAACTGCTACCTGATTTCCTTTGCGTACGGCAACAATGGTGGTGCCATGATATTGTTCCATTTTTATTCCTTTCGCTTGATGTTTGTGCAAGATTATAGCCTATATTATGATAAAATATGTGCCCTAAATTCAAGAATTCAAGAGCACCTACTCATGATATCTAAATTTAGTTATAATAAAACTGCTCGTACTATCTCGCAATAGCTGCGTTACAAGGCTCCTTATTTACTTCTCATGTAAATCGCGTCGCCTTGCGCCTTGCTCTTGCTATATATTCCGGCAGTTACAGGAGTTACATAGTATGGGTAGTTACAATAAAATTTTAGATTAAGGAATATAAATGTTACGAATTACTTTGCCAGATGGTGCAGTACGTGAATTTGCCGATTCAGTAACTGTACTTGATGTTGCCAAAAACATCAGTTCAGGTCTGGCTAAAGCGACTTTAGCCGGAGTAGTTGATGGAAAACTTGTTGATGCGAGTTTTACCCTTACCACAGATAGTAAGCTCCAGTTAGTCACTGATAAAGATAGTGAAGGTCTGGAAGTAATTCGTCATTCGACAGCACATTTGTTAGCGCAGGCAGTAAAACAGCTTTATCCTACTGCACAGGTTACTATCGGTCCGGTAATTGACAATGGTTTTTATTATGATTTTAGCTTTGAGCGCACATTTACTCCAGAAGACCTTGTAGCCATAGAAAAGAAAATGGCGAATCTGGTAGATCAAAATATTCAGGTTGAACGCGTAGAAATGACTCGTGAAGATGCGATTAAATATTTTGATTCAATCGGTGAGAAATATAAAGTTGAGATCATTAGTGCAATCCCGGCTGGTGAGGTTATCTCCCTTTATAAACAGGGGGATTTTATTGATTTATGCCGTGGTCCACATGTACCAAGCACCAGTAAATTGAAGGCTTTCAAACTAATGAAAGTTGCTGGAGCTTATTGGCGTGGAGACTCTAATAACGAGATGTTGCAGCGGATTTATGGTACTGCTTGGCGCAATAAAGATGAGCTAAAAGAATATCTACATATGCTTGAAGAGGCGGAGAAGCGTGATCATCGTAAGATTGGTAAACAGCTAGACCTATTCCATTTGCAGGAAGAAGCGCCAGGTATGGTATTTTGGCATCCTAAAGGCTGGGCTATCTGGCAGACAATTGAACAATATCTACGTAAAGAGCTGGATAAAGACGGCTATAAGGAAATCAAAACTCCACAAGTGGTAGATAAGATTCTTTGGGAAAAGTCTGGACATATGCAAAATTATGGTGAAAATATGTTCTTAACTTCATCGGAAAACCGTGATTATGCAGTTAAACCAATGAATTGTCCATGTCATGTATTGGTATTTAATCAGGGGCTTAAATCTTACCGGGATTTGCCATTACGCTTAGCTGAATTTGGTTCGTGTCATAGGAATGAGCCATCGGGTGCATTACATGGTATTATGCGTGTGCGTGGTTTTGTCCAAGATGATGCGCATATTTTCTGTACTGATGAGCAGATTGGTAGTGAAGCGGCAAAATTTATTGATTTAACTTATCGAGTATATCAAAAATTTGGTTTTGATAAGGTTGATTTAAAGCTTTCTACTCGCCCGGAAAAACGGGTTGGTGCTGATGAACTATGGGATTCAGCTGAAGCTGCTTTAGCTAAAGCGCTAGATGATAAAGGTTTACCATATACTCTACAGCCGGGTGAGGGTGCATTTTATGGACCGAAAATTGAATTTGCGTTAAAAGACTGCTTGGGTCGAGAATGGCAATGTGGTACTTTGCAGCTTGATTTCAACTTACCTGAGCGATTAGGCGCATCATATATTGCTGAAGATGGTAGCAAGAAAATTCCAGTCATGCTCCATCGTGCAGCTCTTGGTTCGCTTGAGCGCTTTATTGGAGTATTGATTGAGCATTATGCAGGTAATCTGCCATTTTGGCTAGCACCTGTTCAGGCTGTTGTATTAAACATTTCTGAAAAACAGAATGATTATGCGAATAAAGTATATGAGGCTTTAAGAGATGCTGGGGTTCGTGCTGAAATTGATTTATCAAATGAGAAGATCGGTTATAAAATCCGTCAGCAATCAATGCAAAAAGTTCCATATTTGCTTGTGATCGGTGATAGCGAGATGCAAAATAATCAAGTAACAGTCCGTAAACAGGATGGCACAGATCTTGGTGCAATGACTCTTGATGAGTTTTTGCTTCTGGATAAGTAGCCAAAGTGTTCAATAAACCAAATGGAGTCTTGTTTAAGGCTCCATTTGGTTTATAGTGTTTATAAAATGTGTTACAATTGCTATTGATAGCAAATTTATTTTGGGGTAAGTATTTGAAGAATAAATTAATCTTATTATCTTTAATTGGCTTGATGACAGCATGTGCATCGCATAGCCAGTCTTCTAATCCGACAACAAGTGTTAGCAATGCTAGTGTAAATCAGACTGCGGCAAATAATTCAGCTACAGCAACAGAGTCAACATTGCCTGTATTGGTTGAAGATACGGTTATAAAACAACAGATGCCAAATGCTATTTTGTTTGATCTTTATGAAAGTAGAGTTAGTCAGCAATTTATGCCAATAATTGCTTGGAATGCAGGCTATTTACTCCGGTTCCCAAATGCAAAAGTGGAGATTCAGGGAAATGCTGATGATAAGCATAATTCAGTATCTGATGAAAAACTAGCTATGGCAAGAGCGCAAAATGTTAAAGACGTTCTACTTTATATGGGCGTAAGTGATCAGCAGATTAGTATAAAATCATTAGGTAATAAACATCCTGTTTTTGCTAAAGACAGTGATGGACACCAGCCACGTAATCAACGAGTCGATATCATGTATACTGTTGCTCCGCCGCAAGGCTATCATATTGATAAAATCCCAGTTGTGATTACTACTTCAGTAGAGCAGGTAGCTATTCCTGAGCCAATCTATTAGAGATATAAGGGTTTAGTATCATGAGTATGTTTGATTATGTGGTTGTCGGAGCTGGATTATCTGGTGTTGTCATGGCAGAGCGGATTGCAAGCCAGCTAAAAAAGCGAGTGCTGATTATTGAACGCCGGGAACATGTTGGTGGCAATACCTACGACTATTATAACGAAGATGGTATTTTAGTTAGCCGTTATGGCCCACATGTATTTCATACTAAGCTAAAAGAAATCTGGGGGTATCTATCTCAGTTTACCGAGTGGCATCACTATCAGCATAAGGTTTTAGGACATGTGGACGGTAATTTGGTGCCAATTCCATTCAACTTAAACAGCATTAAAATACTATTTCCCAAGCCCGTTGCTGAAAAATTAAGTAGTAAGTTAATAAACTTCTTTGGTTATGGCAATAAGGTTCATGTTTTAGAACTTAAAGAAACTAAGGATGAAGATCTGAAGTTTCTTGCCGATTATGTGTATGATAAGGTGTTTTTAAATTTTACCCATAAACAGTGGGGATTAAGACCTGAAGAACTTGATGTATCAATTACTGGGCGAGTGCCAATTTATATTTCTTATGATGATAGGTATTTCAAGGATGAATTTCAGGGAGTACCAAAGTTTGGTTATGCGCGGATGATTAAAAATATGCTTAATCATAATAATATCAAATTAATGCTAAATACTGATTATCGCGAGGTTCTAACGGTAAATCATTTAACAAAACAGATTAAATTATTTGGACAGCCATTTGAAGGGAAGCTAATTTATACTGGTAAAATTGATGAATTATTTGATTTTTGTTTTGGTGAATTGCCGTATCGGGGGCTGGAACTTAAATTTGAAACTGTTAACCGGGAGTTTTATCAGGAAGCTGGAACGATTCACTTTTCAAATGAATACGAATTTACTCGGGTTTCAGAAATGAAAAGAATTACCGGGCAAAAGAGTAATGTTACAACAATTATTCGTGAATTTCCCAAAGATTGTAATCGTAATGATATTCCATATTATCCGATTCCACAACAAGAAAATATTGAAAAATTTAATCAGTATAAAGAAAAAGCCAAAGATTATCCAAATATAATTTTAACTGGTAGGCTTGCTGATTATAAATACTATGATATGCATGCATCAATCCTGATGGCATTAGACAAATTTAAAAAAGGATTATGACTTTGAAAAAAGTAGCATTAATAACTGGAATCAATGGTCAAGATGGCTCATATTTGGCAGAATTATTGATAGAAAAAGGTTACGAGGTTCATGGTATTCTTCGTCGTAGTTCAATTTTTAATACGCAACGGATAGAGCATTTATATCTTGATGATCTAGTTGAAGATATGCATAAAGAACGTAAGCTACAATTACATTATGGCGATATGACTGATTCAACTTCATTAATTCATATTATCCAAAAAACCCAGCCAGATGAGATTTATAATCTGGCGGCACAATCACATGTAAAAGTATCGTTTGAGATTCCTGAATATACTGCAAATGGTGATGCAATTGGAACGCTACGAATTTTGGAAGCTGTACGAATGCTAGGCTTGGAAAAGAAAACTCGGATTTATCAGGCATCAACTTCTGAATTATATGGTAAAGTACAGGAAATCCCACAAACTGAAACTACCCCATTTTATCCACGTTCGCCTTATGCGGTAGCGAAGCAATATGCGTTCTGGATTACCAAAAATTACCGTGAGGCATATAATATGTATGCGGTAAATGGTATCTTATTCAATCATGAATCAGAACGGCGTGGTGAGACTTTTGTAACTCGTAAGATTACCTTAGCCGTTGCCAATATCAAAAAGGGCTATCAAAAAAAATTATATTTAGGTAACCTAAACTCCCTACGTGACTGGGGTTATGCCAAAGATTATGTTGAATGTATGTGGATGATACTTCAACACGATACCCCAGAAGATTTTGTAATTGCAACAGGTGAGCAACATTCAGTACGTGAATTTACTGAGCTAGCATTTAAAGTTGCTGGAATCGATATTGAATGGCGAGGTGAAGGTATTAATGAGCAAGGAGTTTGCCGTCAGAGTGGTCAAGTATTGGTAGAAGTAGATCCAAAGTATTTTCGCCCAACAGAAGTGGATACCTTACTGGGGAATCCGGCAAAAGCTAGAGAGCTATTGGGCTGGAATCCAACCAAAACATCCTTTGAACAGCTAGTTAAGATTATGACAACACACGATTTAGATTATGTTGAAAGAATGAGATTGGCGAGATATTAAGATGGATAAAAAAAGTAAAATTTATATTGCGGGACATCGTGGGCTGGTTGGTTCAGCGCTAGTTCGGAACTTACAGGTAAATGGTTATACAAATTTGGTATTAAAAACCCATGCTGAACTTGATTTGACAAATCAACAGGCAGTACATGAGTTTTTTGCCAAAGAACAGCCTGAATATGTATTTTTAGCTGCGGCTAAAGTTGGCGGGATTCATGCTAATAATACTTACCGGGCAGATTTTATCTATGATAATCTACAGATTCAGAATAATATTATTCATGCCAGTTATCAGAATAATGTCAAGAAACTATTATTTCTTGGTAGCAGTTGCATTTATCCTAAAGAGGCACCTCAACCGATGCCTGAAGATTGCCTCTTAACAGGAGTGCTTGAATATACTAATGAACCATATGCAATAGCTAAAATTGCTGGTATTAAGCTATGCGAAAGCTATAATCTGCAGTACGGGACTAATTATATAGCGGTTATGCCAACCAATCTTTATGGACCGAATGATAATTTTGATCTTGAGAAATCACACGTGTTACCTGCAATGATACGTAAGATACATCTGGCAAAATTGCTGGATGAGGGGAATTATTTAGAGATTGCAAAAAATCTGAGCATCAATCCTGACAATACTTTATTGGAAAAGACTCTTGCTAAATATGGTATAACTAAAATTGCTAAGATAACAACATTGAAGCTCTGGGGTAGTGGCAATCCATATCGAGAGTTTTTGCATGTAGATGATATGGCAGATGCATGTATTTATGTCATGAATAAAGTTGATTTTACCGATCTTATCAAAGGTAAGAGCGAAATTAGAAATACTCACATCAATATTGGAACTGGTGAGGATTTAACAATTAGGGAATTGGCATATTTAATCAAGGAACAAATCCAGTTTAATGGACAGATAGAATTTGATGCAACTAAACCAGACGGAACTTATCGTAAACTACAAGATGTAAGTAAACTGCATCAACTTGGTTGGCGGCATAAGATCAAGCTTTCAAGTGGAGTAAAAGAATTAAGTGACTGGTATTTAAATAATAACCTTGTTAGCAGCAAAAATGACCAATTTTAGAAAATATGCAAGTAGTGCTGTTTTTCGAAATTTTGTTTATCTAAATCTGACACAGGTAATAAATTATATTTTTCCATTCGTAACCTTTCCTTATGTATCAAGGATTTTTTCCCAAGATAATTATGGTTTAATCATTACTGCTACAGCATTTGCCAGTTATCTTGGTTTATTTACCGATTTTGGTTTTAATCTTTCAGCAACTCGCGACATTGCAAAAGAAGCAAAAGAAAATCCACTAGCAATTAATCGGATTTTTAATAGTGTAATAACTGCTAAAATTGTTTTATATTTTGTTTTTTTAATTCCGTTATGTGGCTTTATTTTTATTTCGGATAAATACAGCAGGCATGCTTCAATTTTTATGTGGTATTTTGCTGGGGTTTTCGGTAATTTATTATTTCCTACTTGGTATTTTCAGGCCACCAATAATATGCAGAATATTGCCAAATTTAATTTGCTAAGTAGAGTTCTTGGTGTATTATTATTATTCTTGATTGTACGGAATAATGATGATCTTCTAAATTTTGCTATAATGAATGCTGTTATTTCATTAATAATAGGGGTACTGGCTATCTATATTGTTATCAGCAAATATCATATTCATCTTAAATTGTCATTTAAGTTCACAGCCTTACTGGTTACCATTAAGGAGGGCTTTGCAAGTTTTACCGCAGTACTACTGATTAGTTTTTATACCACATTTAACTCTCTTCTACTAAGTTGGTTTTGTGGTTATAAAGATGTTGCTATTTATGGTGTTGCAGATAAAATTATTGGTATAGTGTTAACAGTACAAGGGGCGTTAATTCAGGCAGTTTACCCGTCGATAACAGCCGAAGAACAAGGTTCAATTATCAAGCATAAAACATTGAAGTTATTCCGGTATAATATTTTCTTAGGGGTTATGATTTGTGTGTTCCTTAATTTATTTGCACCTTTAATAATTCATATCTTTACCGGACATAAATATGATCTTTCTATCCCTGTCTTGCGCATTTTATCGTTAGTCCCTATAATTATGGCTTTCTCGTCAGCATTGTCAACATACTGCTTTGCGTTAAAGAAAGAGCGATATCAGGTATATGCTTATATTATAGGTGTCATTTACTGTATTATGGCTAATTTAATTCTTATTAAAAATTATACTTATTTTGCGGTGAGCTATAACTATCTATTGTGTGAGATTATAAGCTTATTTGCTCTATATTTATTCATAAAAAATATAAAGTCAAGGTAATATGACTATGAAAGATTCAATTGCGATAATTTATAAACTTTATAAATTACAAACAAAAGAGCTCTTCAAGCAGTTGGCTAAACTTTTTCTGTTCTACAAAGAAAAGAAAGTATTTTTGGCAAATAGCAATCAAAAACGCTTTGAGCTTGGTCAAGACTATCCATGTTTACTTGATCGCACAAAAACAACGGGTTTTGATCCACATTACTTATATCATGTGGCTTGGGCATGTCGAAAGATTGTCGCAATTAACCCATCGAAGCATATTGATATTTCTTCGTCATTAAATTTTTGTGCAAATGTTTCAGCAATTGTGCCTACAGAATTTTATGATTTTAGACCAGCAGATATATGTCTTGACGGTCTAGTGTGTAAATCAGCCAATATTTTAGACTTGCCACATGAAGATAATAGTGTAGAATCATTATCATGTATGCATGTTGTTGAACATATTGGTCTTGGGCGTTATGGTGATAGTATAGACTATAATGGTGATTTGAAGGCTATTCGTGAACTTAAACGAGTTCTTAGGGCTGATGGCAGCCTAATTTTTGTGGTTCCAATATCAGCAACGCCTGAAATTGAATTTAACGCTCATCGGAAATACAGCTTTGAGCAGGTTATGGATTTATTTGCTGAGTTTAAATTAATTGAACATGCTCTAGTCACAGACGAACATCAATTTGTTATAAATCCAGAACCTCAGTTATACCAGGCACAACATTATGGATGTGGGTGTTTTTGGTTTAAAAAAAGATAATTTGAGTTTAAAGCTGATGAACCTAGTTAGCGTAATTATGCCAGTTTATAATTCCAGAAAGTATCTAGCTCGTGCAATAGAGAGTATTTTGCATCAGACTCATACTAATTTGGAGCTAATCATTATTGATGATTGCTCTAGTGATGATAGTCTTGAAATAGCAGAAAGCTATCAAATACGAGATAATAGGGTTAGAATAATAGCTAACTCCAAAAATAAAAAGCAAGCTTATTGTCGAAATATCGGGATTGAACTCTCCTCTGGTGACTATATTGCATTTCTTGATTCTGACGATATCGCCTGTGAGAATAGAATTCAGCTCCAGCTTGGATATCTTGAAAATAATCCAGATTGTGTAGGTTGTGGAAGCTATGGAGAGTATATAGATAAAGATGGTAATTTATCTGGACGGTATATAATACCTCCAGTTAACTATCCGTTGATCAAGGCTGAAGCTTTTTTTGGAGATAATCCATTTATTCAGTCCTCCATGATGCTACGGAAAGATATTCTCAATAAATATAACCTGAGATATGATGAATCATATGGGGGTATAGCAGAAGACTATCAATTCTGGTTACAAATTCTGAAAAATGATTTAAAATTATTAAACATTAACAAACCTCTTGTTTATTATCGTTTTGGTGATAATTTACAGGCTACCGTAATGAATAGCCACAAATTTAGACCAGTTGTTGAGGCTATGGTTATTGAAAATATTGAGTTAATCTGTCATAAAAAATATATTGGAAAACTATATCGGCAAAGTCTTTTACGAGACGATTTTTTAAGGAAAGTGGTAGCTATTCTACTCTATCCATTAGCCGCAATAATGATTATTTATTCTAATAATAAATCCAAAATATTAGATAAGGATGCTTTAAAAAAGACTCTATACATGCATTCTCCTCGAATTAATTTACTTCGCTTTGTTTTAAGGTGATCATGAAAATCGCAATACTATATATTTGTACCGGAAAATATGATGTTTTCTGGAGTGAGTTTTATGATAGCTGTAAAAAAATGTTTTGTCCGGAACAAGAAAAGCACTTTTTTGTATTTACTGATTCACCACGAATTCATGGCGATGAGCATGTTAGTATTATCTATCAGGATAATTTAGGGTGGCCATTTAATACCTTATACAGATATAAAATGTTTTTGAGAATAGAAGAACAACTACTTAATTTTGATAAAGTGGTGTTTTTTAATGGCAATTGTGTTTTTGTGGATAACGTTGAATTTAATGAGTTCTTTGGAGTTGAGTCTAAGTTATTAGCTTGTCTTCATCCGGGATTCTTTGACAAAAAGCATGAAGAGTATACTTATGAGAAGAGAGAAACCTCTACCGCATTTGTAATAAAACCATGGAAATACTTTGCTGGCGGTATAAATGGTGGAGATAGTCGCTTATTTCTTGAAATGTGCCATAAAATTTCTGAAAATATTGAAATTGATTTAAATAATGGTATTGTTGCTCTGTGGCATGATGAAAGTCACTGGAATAGTCTACTTAATAACGAACGTAGTTTGATTGAGCCAATATTACATATTCTATCTCCGGCGTATCTATATCCAAATGGCTGGGAGATCCCGTTTTTGGCAAAAATTCGGTTACGGGATAAAAATAATTATGGGGGTCATGGATTTTTGCGTGGAGAGCGTAATATGGAAAGCCGGGTTAAAAGATTTCTCAAGTTTATGGCAGGGAAGTTTAAATGCAGATAGTGTGGTGTCTAGGTGGATTAGGGAATCAGATGTTTCAATATGCCTTTTATCGTAAACTTGAATTGATGGGGAAAGAAGTATACCTTGATTTAAGTGAATTTAATAATTATGATCTCCATAATGGTTTTGAGTTACAAAAAATATTTGCAGTTGCTCCTAAAATTATTCCATCTATTGCAGTGAAAAAATTCCGGCAAAATAAATTTTTTAAAGTACTTGCCAGATTAAAACTTTATCAACGAATTATTAGCCAATCGGAATTTAACTTTAATTCCAAATATCTTGATTATTCTTTCTCACGTTATCTGATTGGCTACTGGCAGTCTGAATCATATTTTGCAGAAATAGAGCGGCAGATTAGGGAGGATTTTACTTTTCCATCTCTAGATGCCGCTAATCAGCTTATTGCTAATCAGATAAGGAGCACTAATGCTATTTCTTTGCACGTTAGAATGGGTGACTATGTTAATCATCCATTGCATGGAGGCATTTGCACTAAGGAGTTTTATTTAAGAGCGATAGATATAATCAAAGATAAAGTAGAAGGTCCACAATTTTTTGTATTTTCGAATGAAATTGACTGGTGTAAAAATAATCTTCCATTAGCTAATGCAGTTTATGTGGGTGGAAATGATGGTGAAAACAGTTATCGTGATATGCAGTTAATGAGCCTATGTAAGCATAATATAATTGCCAATAGCTCCTTCAGTTGGTGGGGTGCATGGCTAAATAGTAATATCAATAAAATTGTAATTGCTCCGGCAAAGTGGTTTAATGATCCACAAATAAATACTAGTGATTTATTGCCAGCCTCTTGGGTAAAAATATGAATAGTCCATTAGTTTCAGTAGTAATGCCGGTATATAATGCTGAAAAGTATGTTGCTGAAGCGGTTGAGAGTATATTGAATCAGTCATATACCAATTTTGAATTTATTATCATTGATGACTGTTCTACAGATAATAGTTTTGAGATTCTTAAAAGATATAGAAATAGTGATAATAGAATAAAGCTTTTTCATAATGAAACGAATTGCAAATTACCTACTACATTAAATCTTGCGATTGACCATGCAGTAGGGAAATATATATTACGGATGGATGCAGACGATATATCTTTACCAGACAGATTAGTCAAGCAGGTTGAATTTATGGAGGCTAATCCTGAAATTGGTGTAAGCGGTACTTGGTATAATGTATTTGATGATGGTATGGAAAAAATGCTTTATCATGAACAAAAGCCACTTGAGCATGATATGATACTAATTTATATGAATCTGCTTGATAATCCAATAGGGCATCCTACGGTAATTTTGCGCAGAGAAATTTTGAAAAATAATCATTATCCGGAAGATATGAGGAATAATGCAGAGGATTATAGTTTGTGGTTAACTTTAAGCCAAAAAGGTATTAAATTTGCAAATCTCCCAGAATATACTCTAAGCTACAGACTCTCTAAATCATCTCTAAGTCAGGCAAACCAAAAAAATATTAATCTTACCCTAGTAGAAGTTATTTCATATACATTAACTAAGCTTAAAATTAAGCACAAAAAAATTAATTACTACCTAAATGCTTTTGTCCTTCCTGGAAGCCTTTTTAGCAAATTATATAATATGTTATGGTCAACCTATGTATTAAAAGAGATTGAAAATAATAATCGCAAAATTCAAATCTTTCCAGAAAAAGAATTATCTTTATTTGTCCGCGAACTTTCAATTGTTAATAAGCTAATTAGGAAAGTTAGATTACAATGACAAAAAAGATTTTATTTATTACGGAGGATTATATTTGTGGTGGTGTTGCTACAGTTTCACAAACACTTAAACAAGCTATTAATCTTGATTGCAATTATCAAATGGATATAGGATTATTGAATTCCAGAAATGATTATGCAGGTTTTAAACCAGTATTTATTTTAAACCAGCACGAAGCCAAAAATAAAGTTATGAAATTATTTAGATTGTTCTCGGATAGTCTAAAATTATCCCGAAAAATCTCAGGTTATGACATTATCATCGTTAATGGTGATTTGTTTCAGGTGGTGATTCCGGTTTGGATATTTTCTCTTTTCAAAAAAATAAGAGTTATCGCGTGGGTACATGCCTGTCTTGATAAAGTAAAATATTATCCAAACCAGCTTATCAAGAGTATTCACTGCATCGGATTAAAATCTTTTACACAAATTGTTTGTGTAAGTCATGAGTCGGCACGAAGTCTAGCTGCATACGCTGGGGCGGAAATATCAACCAGAATTGAAGTAATTTATAATCCATTTATAATTACTGAATTAGAAAAAGCATTGCCGATTGCTGACTTAGATAATCGGAAAATAAAAATTATTGTGTTAGGGCGTCTGGTGGCAGAGAAAAATTTTGCCTTATTAATAAGGGCTCTCAGTATGTTACAGAACAAAAATCTTCAGTTGATTATTTGTGGTGAGGGTAGTGAAAAAAATGCGCTTATTGAGGAAGCAATTGCTCTAAATGTTTATGAACAATTACTATTTGTAGGACAAACAGACAATCCTCTTGGGTACATTGCTGCTTCTGATATACTTGTTTCTACTTCTACCACGGAAGCATTACCCTCAGTTATCATTGAAGCTCTGGCATTATCCAAAGTTATTATTGCTACCGATACAGGAGCAAGAGAGATCTTAACTCATGGTTGCGGAGTTATTATTCCTGTCAATGAACCAGCTATTCTTGCTCAGGCAATTGAGAAAGTCATTAATGATGAGTTATTACGAAAGCAATTGATACAAAATAGGCATTTAGCGTTAAAACCTTTTATGATTGAAAATGTTATTCCCTACTGGTTGAAAACGTTTGCTCGGTTATTTGAAAATGATGCAAAAAATTTATATTAATGGTTATTTCCTGACTGAACAGGTAAAAGGTGGTGTGAATCGTTTTGCATTACAAATGACAATTGCGTTTGATAAGATCATTAAATCAATGGTTCAAGATAGTCAAACTGAATTTATTTTGTTAGTCCCAAAGATAAATTTTTTGGAGGTTTCTCTTAAGAATATAAAAATACATGAAATTACTTATTTTCAAAATAAATACCTTTGGGAGCAGATACTACTCCCATTATACACAGGTAAAAGCTTTTTGATTAATTTTGCTAATTTTGCGCCAATTATTAAAAAAAATCAGTTATGTGTGATCCATGATGCGCTGATTTTTAGATATCCAGAGTCATATAGCTGGAAATTCAGGCTAATTACACAATTTTTTCATAAACAGTTAGTTATGAGGTCTGAATATATTGGTACAGTTTCTAATTTTAGTGCTAGAGAAATTAATGCTGTAATAGGCAAACCAAAAAATCCAGTAGTCGTATTTGGTAATAGTGCAGATAATTTTACTTACACAAGTGAATCTTCTGAATACCTACAAATGATTGGTATTGTCAGGGAGGGCTATATACTTTCTATCTTTTCACAAAAAAATTCAAGCTATAAAAATATTCGAGCTTATCTTGATGCGATAGCTAAAGTTAATTATACTTTTGTATGCGTAGGCAGTGTTGAAATAGAAAAAGAATCTATGCCTGATAATCTTATTCAGTTAGGAGTTGTTTCCGATGCTCAATTACATACATTATATCAGAACGCATATGCAACTTTAGTTCCTTCACTGTATGAAGGGTTTGGGATTCCATTACTTGAAGCAATTTCCTCCGGGAGTCCGTTAATTATTTCAGATATTCCAGTCTTTCGGGAGATTATTAAAGAAGCTGCAATTTATTTTGATCCACATAATTCAGATGATATTATTGCTAAAATAGAGTATCTATTAAAAAATTCAGAACTGAGAGAATCATTAATTGTAAATGGACGAAAAATTTTGCCACTATACTCATGGAGCGTTTATGCAGAGCAGCTTAAAGAGCTTATTGAGGATCATATATTATGAAAATCCTATTAATTAAGCGTGGGGCAATTGGTGATTTATTAATGGCTACGCCATTGATTCGTCAGCTTAAATTAAAATGTAATGCCAGTATTGACCTTCTGGTTGGCGAGAATGCTGCAATTGCCTGTAGGGATAACCCTCACCTTAATAGGCTAATTATATTACCCGATACTGATTTTTCAATTAAAGGTGTATTTAGATTTGCTATACAATTAATTAGACTTCGTAAGCAATATGATTATGTCTTTCTTCTTGATAAACACTGGTATTTTAATCTGATGGCTAATCTGCTTTGCACCAAAACTGTTGGTTATTATCGTGAGGATTGGCAAAAATTCACTTTATATTATCCAGTATTATATAATGACGTAACACGCTACCATTGCTACTATTATCTTGATTTATTAAAGCAAAGTAATCTTGCTAGCCCTGATTATACCGATATCCAGATTGATTTACCAATTAAAGATAGTGACCAAAAATATATCAATGAAAAACTTTATGAAAATAATCTTGAAGATTTTGTTGTTCTCGTAAATAGTGGCGGAAATAACGCCTATGAGAAGACAGGTATCCGGATGTTACCAGAAGATAAAGTTATTGAATTACTTGAGCTCATTATTCAGCAAAGGAAAAAAATTATTCTAATTGGTGGTAAAGTGGATCGGGTAAATTATGATGATTATATTAGTCAATTGCTTGATAATTCTAATTGTTATAACTGGGCGGGAGAGTTATCTTTGGCGCAAAGTGCCTATTTGATTAGTAAAGCTAGAATATTTTATACAACTGATTGTGGGGCAATGCATTTTGGTGTTGCGATGGGGCTTCATGCTCGACTGAAAGCATTTTTTGGACCATCTGATCCGCGACATATATTACCACCAGATTATATTGGGAGATCATCGATCTGGCATGATAAAGAGAATTTTGACCCAGCTTATCAGTTAGAAGGTGTAATTGATAAAAATAAGAAATTCTTTCGCAATATTAGAATATCAGATTATGTGTGATAAGAGCAATTTTAGCAAATAAATTTATTTCTAAATTCAGATACTCTTATAATAATGGATAAATTGTTTTTTTAGTGTTAAGTAATGAATAAACTGTGGTATAGACTTCTGGGCATTGGAATAAGTGCATTAGTTATTTATATGCTCTTTAATCACTATGGTTTATGGTCATATTTAAGTCTAGATGGATTTAATCACTATCATCAGCAGATACTAGAGTTCGAGCAAAAACATGTAATTAGTTTTACGCTTATTTATATCCTGAGCTATATTGTATTAATTGCTTGTTGTATTCCTGGGACAATATTATTTGACCTTTTGGCTGGTTTTATTTATGGGACGGTTTTAGGTACACCAATTGTTCTTGTTAGCTATCTTAGTGGCGCGATACTTAATTTTATACTAGTTCGGACGCTATTTAAAGATGTTCTTCATCAAAAATTTTCTCATCTTCGGCATATTGTTTTGCGCGATGGTGGACGTACAAGAACCGCTTATAACCTTATTGGTTTACGATTTATTCCAATAATTCCTTTCTGGTTACTCAATATACTTGCTGCAATTTTGGATATTCCCTTAGTTACTTTTATTATTACTACATTTATCGGCATCATTCCGACTTCGGTAATTTATGTCATGATTGGTAATGGAGTACGTAGTCAATTGGCAGAAAATGCAAAAGTTTCTTTAGACGTTTTAACTAATCCTGAACTATGGATTCCGCTGGTATTGCTGGCATTATTAATAATTATTCCGAATTTATATAAAAGCTTTAAGAAAAATAGTTAAATTTTATGCAGTTAAAAAAAAATACCATACAGAAAATTGGCTTGATTGGGGCAGATATTATCAGCCTAACAGTAGCATTTCTTTTAGCAATCTCTCTTACCCAGCGTTATCATTTAGATTTATTTAATAGTCCTTGGTCAAATTTTTTTCATTTCGGGGTTTCTAAGCTCTTAGGTGTATTAATAATAGCTATTTTCTGGTATGCGGAGCAATACACCAAACGGAGACCTTTTTGGGAAGAGTTGCTTCAAACCTACCGGATTATTGGACTCTTAATTGTTATTAATCTGGGACTTTCTTTTGTAATGGGTAAATCTTCATTAAAAGTCCTCATTGTAGGTTTTTGGGTTTCTTTTGCAATAGTATTACCATTAATTAGGATATGTGCCAAGCTGTTAATGTCAAACTTTAATATTTGGCAAAGAAATTTATATATCATTGGTACTGGTACTACAGCAAAAGAGGCGTATGAATTATTTGCACTAAATATTCTCATGGGTTATCGTATTAAGAAATTTGTTACAACAAATTCTTCTGTGGCAGATTTAGATCTTCCTGCTGGGGTTGTCCATATTGATGAATTACTTGAACTTGTTAAAGCAGATAGTGAATGTGAAATTATTGTTGCATTAAGTTATCAAGAATTAAATAATCAAATGAAGATGATAAATTATTTACAACATAATTGTATGTATTTATCTGTGTTACCCGAAATTACTGGTCTAGCTTTATATGGCGCACATATAGATCATTTTTTTGGTAATGATCATTTAATTTTACGCTTAAACAATAATCTAGCTCGTCCTTTTAATGCCTTTCTAAAAAGAGTATTTGATCTGATACTGGTTGTAGTTGGGTTAATAATTTTAAGCCCTGTATTTCTTACAATCGCTTTTATTATAAAACTTACAACTAAAGACAAGGTTTTTTTCTTCCACAAAAGAGTTGGTAAACATGGTAAACCATTTTATTGTATTAAGTTTCAAACTATGTATCCTAACAGTAGTGAATTATTAGCTAAATTACTCGAAAATAGCCCTGATGCAAGATTGGAATGGGAAAAAGACTTTAAGCTGAAAAACGACCCACGAGTTACAGCAATTGGTAAATTTTTACGTAAAACTAGCCTTGATGAGTTGCCACAGCTATTTAATGTCTTACGTGGAGAAATGAGCCTTGTTGGTCCGCGACCAATAATTGATCGGGAGATAGAGCGTTATGAGGATGGTTACTATTATTATCAATTGGTATTACCTGGTATAACTGGATTATGGCAAGTAAGTGGAAGAAATGATGTTGGTTATAAAAACCGGGTTAGACTAGACGAGTGGTATGTTAAAAACTGGTCTTTATGGTATGATATTGTTATAATAATAAAAACTTTTGGCGTAGTTTTAAAAAGAACTGGAGCCTACTAACCTAAATTCTGCTTTTATCTCTTAACCCTTGATAAAGCTATGCTATAATTTAGTTTGATTAAAACTAATCATGGGGTGGGGTAAATGTCTAATAGTCAGTCAGGAAATTTTCTTAAACAGCCTTTTTTTATCCTGTGTTTTCTAGAGTTCTTTGAGCGTTTTGGCTATTACGGCTTTAATTATATCTCGATTTATTTTTATATCTCAAAACTTGGCTTTTCGGAGTCTCAGGCAACAGTCCTGATGGGGGGATTTGCTGCACTTACCTATGTTTTTAATGCTGTTGGTGGCTATGTGGCAGACAATGTACTTGGTATCAAAAGGACCATGTTTGTTGGAGCGGCGTTACTATGTTTAGGCTATGCGTCTTTAGCGATTGGAAGTAGTTTAAGCCCTCATCTGGTATATCCAGCACTTGCCTTCATTATCATTGGTTCATGTCTATTTAAACCTGCGCCAACCAATCTTATTGCTGCGATTTATGGTTCAGATAAAAGTAAGCTTGATTCAACCTATACCTACTTTTATATGTCTATCAATATGGGGTCATTTTGCGCCTCAATTCTTATCCCTTTATTAGCTAAGAATGTTGGTTATACAGTAGCACTATTGGTTTGCTCTATTGGACTTTTGTTAGGGATTATCTATAACATCAAACATTATTATGTTATTCGTGAAGTGGATAATCGTATCGGGCTTATTCCTTTAAATGTAAAAAAAATAGCTCCTTTTATACTGTCTGTAATTGTGGGGATAGTATTTGTAACGGTTATGCTTGAAAATGATGGTCTTATTAACTGGTTATTAACAATTGCTTCAGTAATCATTTTTACGCTATTTATTTGGCAAATTATAAAAGAAGAAAGTCGCTCACAAAAACAAAAAATGATTGTTGCTGTAGTCTTACTATTCTATGCAGTCGTGTTTTTTGTTATCTACCAGCAAAAAAATACTTCATTTATGCTATTTAATAAACATCACGTGAATCTTAATTTTTTAGGTTGGGATATAAACCCACAAACAGTACCAGGATTTTTGGGGACAAGTGGGATTATTCTTTTGTCGCCAATTTTTGCCGCTATGTATCGCAGATTGGGTAAGCGTGATTTGGCTTTGCCACAAAAATTTGCTATTGGGCTTTTCTTAAGTGCTTCTGCCTACGGACTATTATTTTTAGTCTGTTTATTTACTAATCCAAGTGACAAAATTAGTTTTGCTTGGGAAATACTTTCAATTTCAGTATTTTTTGCTTCTTCTGAGTTGCTAATCAGTGCGTTAGGCGTATCATTAATGGCACAGCTTGTCCCAGATCGGATGCGTGGTTTTGCCATGGGGACATGGTTTATCACTAGTGCCTTAGGGATAAAGCTAGGTTCATATGTTGCTTCACTAGTTGCTAATAATGCCGGGAAAGGTAAAATAGATGTTGTTTATTCTGCTAGTGAACAGATCGCTAGTTTTGAAAAATACCAACATTTATTTGGTTCTATAGCCGCATTTGGCTTGGCTTGTGGGGTTATTGCTTGGCTTATCGGTGGTAGGTTAACCAGAATGATCGGAAATAATTAATTTTTATGAAAATAGCATTACTCGCAATAAAAAATCGTAAAATGCTTTTAAATCTGATAAAGTCAGACTTTAAAAATCGCTATTTGGGTAATCATTTGGGAATCGTTTGGGCATTTATTCAACCCTTAGTGATGGTTGCAGTTTACTGGTTTGTTTTTACCAAAGGTTTTCGGGCGCAAGCGGTATCTGATGTTCCATTTCTCCTGTGGCTTCTAGCAGGAATGGTTCCTTGGTTTCTACTTAATGATGCAATTATGAGTGCCAGTAATGCCATAACTAGTCAAAGTTTTCTTGTCAAGAAGATAGTATTTGAGGTTAAGTTACTTCCATTGGTAAAGATTGGCTCAGCAATTATAGTGAATTTGGCATTCTGGATATTCTTAATTTTGGTGTGTTTTTTATATGGTTACTATCCAAACTTAATTTGGCTGCAATTGATTTATTTCTTTTTGTGTACTATTGCGATTAGCCTTAGTTTGAGCCTGTTATTTTCTGCGGTAATGCCATTTTTGCCTGACGTAGGACAGATTCTTGCCGTGGTTTTTCAGGTGTTATTTTGGGCGACTCCGGTTATGTGGAACCCTGCCATGCTACATGGTAAGCTTACATATATAATTAAACTAAATCCATTTGCATATTTGGTGATTGGTTTTCGAGAAACTCTAATTAACCAACAAGCATTCTGGCTACATTATAATCAGATGATTTATTTTTGGGCTTTCACACTTTGTTGCTATTGGCTTGGAAATCGGACATTTAATAAACTTCGTCCGCATTTTGCTGATGTATTGTAGGATATTGAGCGTTCTATGACTAATGATATTGCAATAAAAGTAGAAAATTTATCTAAAGTTTATAAACTTTATAATGCTCCGATTGATCGGTTAAAAGAGGCACTAAATCCATTTAAAAAGAAATACCATAAGGATTTTTATGCCTTAAATGGTATTTCATTTGAGGTGAAAAAAGGTGATTGTGTAGGTATCGTTGGGCGTAATGGAGCTGGTAAATCAACTTTATTGAAAATAATTACTGGTGTTTTAACCCCAACTGGAGGTAGAGTTACTGTTAATGGACGAGTCTCTGCTTTACTAGAGTTAGGCGCCGGGTTTAATCCTGAATATACTGGACTTGAGAATATTTATTTTCAAGGTAATCTAATGGGCTTTAGCAAGTTAGAAATGGATGCCAGAGTACAGAATATACTTGAATTTGCAGATATAGGTGATTTCATTCATCAGCCAGTTAAATCTTACTCATCAGGAATGTTTGCTAGACTTGCATTTTCAGTAGCTATTAATGTAGAGCCTGAGATATTAATTGTAGATGAAGCATTAAGTACTGGTGACTTTATGTTTCAGTTTAAATGTTTACAGAAAATTAAAGAGTTTAGACGAAAAGGAGTAACTATCCTATTTGTATCTCACTCCGCACAGTCAATTATTGAATACTGCAATTATGCAGTTTTTTTATATCAGGGTGGTATTCACTCCGAATCCTATGATGTAAAGAAATTAATTTATACTTATGAAGAGTATATTCGTACTAATAAGTCTGAAATCAAGGGTAATGATATTATAAAAACCCCAATGAAGTATGATGAATATGATTTTTTAACTGAACCAAACCAAGAGTTAGCTGAGCACAGGATCGGAACGCATGCGGCAATACTTCGTGAAGTTTATTTTATTCAGGATGGTAAAGAGTTTTCTGAAAATATTGTTCTTGAAGCAGGACTAGTGACTAAGTTAAAAATAATTATTTTATCAAAAGAGGCACTACAGCAAACTGTTGTTGGCATGAGTATTCGAAATATCAGCGGACTTGCTATTTGGGGGGATAATACTTTAAATTCAATAGGTAGTATGTTTGAATTAAAAGAAGGGGTAAACGTCCTTGAATTTGAGTTTAATCTAAGTCTTAAAGCCGGTGAGTATGTTTATCTTGCAGGCTTGGCTGATTTTTCTACTGGTAATAGGATTGAATTGGATCAGCGTTGGCCAATGAAGAAAATAACAGTTATCTCTAATAGAAATATGTCTGAAGGTTTTATTTTTGCACCACTTAGGTATTTGTCCGGGTTATCGCAGTGAAATCTATATTAAAAAAAATTAGGAATAGGTTGATTCAGCCTATTTGGGATGAAATTAATGAAATGAGGAATTCTATAAATAAAATTCCTCATTTACTAATCAATAGTACCTCTTCTAATTATGTTCATAGTAAAAGTAAGATTAAAGTACTATTTTTGGTGCAAAGCTCCGAATTTTGGTATGCATTAGAAACTATATATTTAAAGATGTTGAATGATAAAGACTTTATACCTATACTTTTTATAATTCCATCACGTTATTCTGAAGATGGTGGGTTTGAGAATAAATCGCTTAATTACTTTCAAACTAAACAATATACAAATATTCTATACTTTGAGAATGAGGAAGCAATTCCTGATAATATAATAGAAATGCTTAATCCTGATGTTATTTTTAGGCAGGCTCCGTGGGAGCATTTGGTGCCATCTATTTTCAGAACCGAGCAATTAAAACAACGTAGAATATGTTATATCCCATACGCTATACATACGCTTAATACAGAAGAAGTTTTTTATAATCAGAAGCTGCATAATTATGCTTGGAGGTTGTATAGTGATAGCCAGCATTTACATGAGTGCTATGGTAGCTATAATTTGGTCAAGAACTATAATTCCGTGGTTGTAGGAAATACTAAGTTTGAATATATAGATAACCAATTAAATTCTACTGAGCATTTACCTTGGCCAGTTAGCATTGACAACCGAATCCCTAAATTAAAAATTCTATGGTGCCCACATCATAGCTTGGAAACTTGGCTGGGGTTTGCTACGTTTCATAAAAACTATATGGATATTTTGGAGTTTGCCGTTGCACATCCAGAGTATGATATTGTTTTTAGACCACATCCAGCAATGAAAACGGCATTAATTACAAATAATAAAATGACTTTGTCTGAATATGATGGGTTTTTTAGTAAACTTGCCCAGTTACCAAATTGCTATATTGATGCTGGGGCTGAGTATATTCATTTATTTCATCACTCTGATTTGCTTGTAGCCGATGGCATTGCTTTTTTATTTGAGTATCTGCTAACTAAAAAACCAATTATTAGGATTGATAGCCAGCAGAGCGTTGGATTTAACAGTTATTATGCTAAATTTCAGCAAGCGTGGTATGTAGTTAATAGTATTGATGCAGTTGGTAATGTTATTTTAGATATTTTAAATAATTCAGATGATTTAGAATCTAAGCGCAATAGCTTTAGCCAAGAACTTTATAACGCCTCAATCGAGCTTCTACCTAGTGATAAAATTATTGCAGATTTGAAAGAGTCTTTATTGGGTGGTAATTAATTGTGAAAAAGATTTTAACCTATGGAACATTTGATTTAACTCATATTGGGCATATTAATTTGCTTAGACGGGCTAAAGCACTAGGTGATTATTTGATTGTTGGATTATCGACTGATGAGTTTAATCAGATAAAAGGAAAGTCTTCTATTTTTCCATATGAACATAGGAAAATTATACTTGAGTCAATACGTTTTGTTGATCAGGTAATAGCAGAAAGGTGCTGGGAACAGAAAATTAATGATATCAATGAACTAAATGTGGATATATTTGTGATTGGGGATGATTGGCGTGGTAAATTTGATTTTCTAAAAGAGTTTTGTGAAGTAATCTATTTACCGCGAACCGAGGATATTTCTACCACACAAATTAAAGAAGCCATAACTTTGATCTAATATTTTCAGGATATTTATGCAGTATTTTGAATACTTAAAAGGGGTCACACAAAATCGTGACGATCAATATTATGTAGAATTTGTTAAACGGTTACCGTATAACTTTAAACCAAATGATGTTAAGTTAATTGCTTTTTATTTACCACAGTTTCATTCTTTTATAGAAAATGATACTTGGTGGGGGAAAGGTTTCACCGAGTGGACAAATGTATCCAAGGCTATTCCTCAATTTGAAAATCATTATCAACCACGTCTGCCGGGAGAACTAGGTTACTATAATCTTTTAACCGATGGCGTTATAGAGCGCCAAGTTGATCTAGCTAAACAATATGGCATTTATGGTTTTTGCTTTCATTTTTATATATTTGATGATCGTAAACGCTTGCTTGAAAAGCCATTAAATAAATTTCTTGAGTCTAAAGATCTCGATATGCCTTTTTGCCTTTGTTATGCAAATGAAAACTGGACTAAACGTTGGGATGGGTTGGATCATGAAATATTACAAAAGCAATCATATTCGTCCACTTATGTTCATGATTTAGTTTATGAGTTAAAACCTTATTTGGCTGATGAGCGCTATATACGAATAAATGATAAACCATTAGTAATTATTTATCGTATTTCTCTACTTCCTGATGTTGAGAGTTTTGTCAAGTCATTCCGCGAGCTATGTTTAGAAAAAAATATTGGAGAAGTTTACTTGACCGCAGTGCTCACTGGGGATGGTATTGATGCCAGAAAATTTGGCTTTGATGATAATCTTGAGTTTCCGCCGCATAAGGTACTACAAAAAGAAATTACTGGAGATCAAGTCATGTATAATGATATCTATAATGGCACAATATTTGATTATCCACAAATAGTAGTTAATGAATTGGATAAATCAATAGATTTTCCTCGTATGCGAGGAGTTATGCCATCATGGGATAATGAGGCTCGTAAACCTGGACGAGGGCATACTTATCACGGCTCCAATCCTGAGCTATATAAATTATGGTTGGCTGGGGTTTGTAATAAAACCAAAGAAGAGCGCTGTGAGGAACAGAGATTTGTATTTATAAATGCGTGGAATGAGTGGGCAGAGGGAGCATACCTTGAGCCAGATCGTCGTTATGGTTATGCTTATTTGGAGGCAACTTATCAGGCGTTGTCGGTTAATTTAACCCCGGAAGAGGCTTTACTTCAGGTAAAACAAAATATTTTGGAACAAGAGAATAAAACCAAAGTATCCAAAATTGATTTATTCCCGGATGGCTCATATATGCAGTTATTCTATTATCAAAATAATACAATTAACCTAAAAGATAGTCAACATTATTATTTTACTGATAATCTCAAAGCACAATATGAATTTGATTTATCCAGTATTCCAAATATCGATCATTTACGGCTTGATTTAACTAATTTTCCAGTTAAGGCTAATATCATTAACGTTCGGCTGGTTGATCAGCATGGGAAGTATCATGATATTAAACCATGCTACAATAATGCTGATAATATTTCTGGAAGCGTGTATTTATTTCTTCATAATGATCCAATTCTAGTTTATTATGTAACAGAGTATGGGAATAACTTTTCACGTTTATTGGTTTACGTTGAATTAACTGTAATAAAAAATTCTGAAATACTGCATTATAAGACAGAAATATTGCAGGAAAAAATACAAGAAATAGATGTATTAAACATCCAAGTAGCTGAAAAGAGTCAAATAGTTAAAGCTAAACAAGAATATATTGATGAATTACATAATTCTTTAAGCTGGAAACTTACAGCTCCACTTCGCAAAATTAAATCTTTATTATCCAGAATAATCTAACGATTTTGACTCCTTCCTGAAAGAAGAAAAGGTAATTACATGACTAAGGCTATGTTGCATACAATAAGAAAGTATATTGCACATATTTATCGATTTATAAAAACTCCCAATAAACAGCAGAGCATAGAAAAATTAAAAAATTTAATTAATGAAAAAGGTATTGTTTCAGGGATTCAAAGTTATTTGGATTACCTGCACATGGAAGAAAAAATTTATGAAGAGAGCTTGTTATTTCAGAAAAATTCTGGTTCTGTAGTAATACTTACCACATTACATTGTTTATATATTGCGAATTTAATAAAGCATAATTTAAGTAATATTGGTATAGAAGCTGATATTATTCTCAGAAAGCCTGAAAATGGCTATAGTTATAAATTACATTATGTTATTTGCCCGCAAATTTTTGATGAACTTCCTGAATTTTATATTGCTTTCCAGTTGGAGCAATCAGTTAACTCAAGATGGTTCACAGATAAATATTTTGAGCTATTAAATTCAGCAAAAGCTATATTTGATTATTCATTAATAAATGTGGATTTCTTATTGGCTAATAAAATACCATTTAGTAAAGTATACTATCTCCCGATTTATTATTTTAATAATTATTCCACTTACCTTAATTTAGCGAACTCAGTTGAAGAAGAGTATGATGTTGTATTTTATGGCGACCCTAATAATTCTCGCCGCCAATATTTTCTTGAAATGATTCAGCAGTATTATTCTGTTAAAATAGTAAAAGAAGTATTTGGGGTAGAGTTGTATAAGGAACTATTAAAAGCAAAGATTATTATTAATATTCATTACTATGAAGGTGCATTACTTGAAACAACTAGGCTTTATGAAAGCCTCGCCCTAGATCGGCTGATCATTTCAGAAAAAAGTGTTGATCAGATGTATCATCAGGAACTTGAAGAAATTATTGATTTTGTTGAGATTGGCGATGCTGCTAAAATGGTTGATAAAATTGGTTTTTGGCTGAAGAATGAGCAATTGAGGCACGAAAAAATAGCTGCTAATAAAGAAAAATTAACTAAGCTCCAAAATCAGTTTACATTCTATTTTTATCGCTATTTATTAAGTGTTGATTTGATTACATTTGATGAGTTCTGGCAGCATTGTGGTAATCAAATTATTTTTGATAAGAACTTTTATTGTTTAAGTTTACCCGAATCTTTAGCGCGGAGAAAAGATTTTATTAAAGATAATAAATATGGGGCGCAAATATATAATGGATTACGACATAATTTAGGCTGGGTAGGTTGTGGTTTAAGCTTTAAATCATTAATTAAGCGAGCCAAGGAGCAAAATCTTGAATATGTTATTATTTGTGAAGATGATGTAGAGTTCTACAGTGATTTTGCAGATAAATTAAAGCAAATTTTGGGATATCTAAATACTCATGACAATTGGGGGGTTTTTTCTGGATTACTTGCAGATTTACACCCGGATACTAAAATCCTAGAGATTGATGAACACGATGGAATAGAGTATATTTTTATCAATAAACTCATTAGTATGGTATTTAATATTTATCATAAATCTGTGTTTGATATTATTTTAAACTGGGATGAAAGATTGAGGGATCCCCATACTAATACTATAGATAAATTTATTGAAAGCTATGATATTAAAGTAATTACGACTTTACCATATCTCGTTGGTCATAAAGAAAGCCTTGATTCAACCATATGGGGGTTTCAAAACACACAGTATAATGAATTAATAACCAAAAGTATAACTGCCTTGCAGCAAAAAGTATCTGATTATAAGTTAGTTAACAATAAATAATTATGTGTGTAATTTCAGTAATAGTCCCCGTATATAACACAGAAAACTATTTAAGAAGGTGTCTTGATTCGTTAGTAAACCAAACACTAGCAGATATTGAGATAATAGTAGTTAATGATTCAAGTCCTGATTATAGTCAACAAATTATTGATGAATATGTTTCTAATTATCCCAAACAAGTAAAATCTTTTATTAAACCAAATGGGGGGTTAAGTTCTACCAGAAACTTTGGAGTTACTAAAGCTTGTGGTAACTACATCTCTTTTGTTGATAGTGACGATTGGGTGGATTTTAATTTATATCAAATAATGTACGCTGCTGCTATTAAAGACAACTGTGATATAGTTTGCTGTGACTTTATTGAGAAATATTCAGGCTTTGAGCTTATTCGTTCAGTTATTCCTGAAAATAATTATGGTAATCGTTATATTGGTAATGTTATTGCCTGTAATAAAATATATAGACGACAGTTTTGGCAAGAGAACGGATTTAATTTTTTTCATGGTATTTATCATGAAGACTTAGAGCTTATCCCAAGAGTATTATTGGCAAGCCAGAAGACAGGGTATATTAATTCAAGTTATTACTATTATGAAAAAACAAATTCATCTGCAATTACTAGTGGAAATATTTTGCATATTGAGGTTTTTCCATTAATTTGTGAGCGACTAGTTCAGTTTAATTCTAATCATAACAGTGAATTTGAGGTTTTTATTGCGGATCTTGCTTATATATATATTATGCAAAATAAAGACTCTACACAATCACAGCAGTTTTTCTTGCTACACAAGAAATTATTTAGGCTCAAAGTTACTTTGAAGCTCAAACGGAAAATAATGATTATATTACTTAGATTTAATTTTAAGCTCTTTCATAAGCTAAATCAGTATGTGGGATCAAGGTGAGTAAACGGTTGCTTGTAGTATGTCCATTTGCTTGTTATCCTTCAACTCATGGTGGTAAGCTGGATATTTATAATTCATTAATTCAGCTTGCTTCTGTGGAATTAAATATATGTGTTGATTTACTGTATTGCGATTATGAGAAGCAATCGTCCGCTGCTGATTCACATTTAAAAAAATATGCAGGAATAAATGAAATTCACTTTCTGCAAATAAAAAAGAATAAGTTCCTAAGCCTGCTATATTTATTCTATTATAAGCCAAATTACTCCATGCTTTATCGTTGTTTAGCAGATTTTAAACCAGAACAACAATATGATTATATTTTAATTCATGGGTTTCATGCTGACTCAATCTTAGAAAATGTTAATTTAACTAGTGCCCGATTCTTTTATAGAATGCATAATTATGAATATGCATATTCAATGCAAAAAATCCCCCTTGAAAAAAATCTCTTGATGAAGCTATTAAGGTTATATGATAATTTAAAAATTAAATTTCGTGAAAAGTGGCTAATAGCTAAAACGGAAAAGGTCTTATGTATATCCTCTGAAGAATATAAATTTTTCTCAGCTAGTTATGGAAAAAAAATATATTTCCTACCTACCTATCTGGATACTAGTAAGTTTGTTTCATTTAAAAATAGCAATAAGCCTCATCCGATAGTGTTATTTGTCGGTAATCTCTTTACGCTATATAATAAAGAAGCTCTGATTTGGTATTTAGAGAATATTCATGGGCGTATTAAGTCTTCTATAAGCGATTATAAATTTATAATTGCTGGCAGTACTGCTGGAAGTGATACAAAATGGTTGCAAGATATTATTCAAAAAGATAAACACATAAATGTTTATTTTAATGTGGAGGATATGGCAGCAATTTACCAGATGGCAAAAGTTTTTGTTAATCCTATGCAAAATGGTGCAGGGGTTAAATTAAAAACTTTGGATGGCATAATTAATGGTATTCCGGTGGTTTCTACAACTGTAGGTGCTAGTGGTACAGGGCTATCTCATCGTGCGCATTGTCTTATTGCTGATTCGATTAATGAATTTTGTAATGCTGTTATTTTACTTCTGCAAGATGCAAGCTTGGCACGATCTTTGGTAGATAACGGACAACAGTATTTAAAAGAGAAATTTTGCAGTTTGGCTATTTTGGATACCATTTATGACTGAAGGAAGGTTCACTTTTTATCTCAATATGCGCTTTCTTACTCAGCGAATTACTGGAGTCCAGCGCTTTGCTTATGAAATTACTAAGGAGTTAGATAAGTTACTAGTATGTTATCCCGAAATTAAGCTTATTGGTTTACTGCCAAATACTCCTGTTTATAGTGGATATGATCTAGCCAGCTATCAAAATATAAAACTAGAGAAATATGGTAAGCTATCTGGACATTTATGGGAGCAGCTTGGGTTACCTTGGTATTCTCGTGGTAATCCGCTAATAAATTTATGTAACTCCTCACCTATTTTTAAGTCAAATAAATATCTTGTATTACATGATGCCATATTTATGACTAAGCTTGATAGTCAAAAGTGGTGGTTTAAGCTATGGTATCGGCTGCAAATGGTTAGCAATAAGCTAAGCTGTAAAAAATGGTATACTGTTTCTCATTTTTCGCAATGTGAAATTGCGAGGCTCTTAAGAGTTAGTCCAGATAAAATTACAGTACTTGGTAATGCACCTAGTTTATCTTCCTGTAAATCCTCTGTTAACAATTTTAAAATAGGGAATCAGCTCAAGGGGAAAAAGTTCTTTTTGATGATTGGTTCCAATTCAAAGCGCAAAAATATTGAACTAGTTGCACGTCAATTTGCCGATAATCCCTTATTGTCAGAAATTAAACTGGTTATTGTTGGCGGTGTTTTTTCTAACTTGGGAGGTGTTAGGCTTCCAGATGCGGAGAATATAATTCATTTGGGCTATGTAGCAGATAGTGAGCTGGTGAATCTGTATCAAAATGCGCTAGGGTTGATCTTTCCTTCTTTATATGAAGGATTTGGTATTCCTGTAGTAGAAGCAATGGGATTAGGCTGTCCGGTAATAGTTTCAAATATTCCCGTTATGCGTGAAATTTGTGGGGAAGCTGGTCTCTATTTTAATCCAGAGAATGCTGATGGCTTGGTAAATCATCTACTTCATTTACAAAGCGATGCATACTATTCTAGCCAAGCCATAAAGGTTATTCAGCAGTCTTATAACTATAAGTGGGCAAAATTTGCTAAAATCATGTTAGATTCAATTATTACTCTAAAAGAAACGAATGAAAGTAGCAATAGTTCATGACTGGCTTTATACTTATGCGGGTGCAGAGAAGGTTCTTGAACGGATAATTAACTGTTTTTCGGAAGCTGATTTATTTAGTTTAATAGATTTTCTTCCCGAGAATAAGCGCGATTTTATCCAGAATAAACCCGTTAAGACGTCCTTTATCCAGAAAATGCCGTTTGCCAGAACGAAACATCGGCATTATTTACCACTAATGCCACTTGCCATAGAGCAATTGGATTTAAGGTCGTATGATCTTGTAATTAGTAGTTCGCATGCCGTTGCCAAAGGTATTTTGACATCCCCGCACCAATTACATATCTGTTATTGTCATTCGCCAATCCGTTACGCTTGGGATATGCAGCATCAGTATCTGGAAGAGGCTAATTTAACTAGGGGTGTTAAGTCTTGGTTGACTCGGTATTTATTGCATAAAATTCGCTTATGGGATTATCGGACGGCAAACGGGGTTGATTATTTTATTGCTAATTCAAAATTTATTGCAAGCCGTATTTGGAAAACATATCGGCGGGAAGCTCAGGTAATTTATCCACCAGTAGATATTAGCAAATTTGCTTTATATGAAGGCGTACGTGAAGATTATTATTTGACTGCATCTCGATTTGTACCATATAAGAAAATAGTTTTGATTGCTGAGTCCTTTAAAGCGATGCCAGAGCGCAAATTGAAAATAGTTGGAACTGGTCCGGATGCTTCGAAAATTAAAGAAATAGCCAACTCTTCAACAAATATTGAATATCTTGGTTTTGTGGAAGATGATGAGCTAATTTCTCTAATGCGAAAAGCTAGGGCTTTTGTTTTTGCTGCTGAGGAGGATTTTGGTATCATTCCAGTTGAAGCGCAGGCATGTGGAACTCCAGTAATTGCATATAAGCGGGGTGGTAGTGCCGAAACAGTTATTGATGCTCCAGTATCATCAAGAAGTGGAGTGTTTTTTACTGAGCAGTCAGTGAATGCCATTGTTGATGCCCTAGCTAGATTTGAAGAATTGCCAGAAATTGAACCTGCTATTTGTAGAGCAAACGCAGAGCAGTTCTCAGTAGCGCGTTTTTGCTCAGAATTTAAAGACTTTGTCCATTCTAAGTATGATGAATTTTTGTCTGGTAAGTCATGATAAAAAAAACTCATATTCAGAAATATTCGGTAATCGCAGCAGATATAATTGCTGTTTTTATAAGCTATTACTGGGCAACCCAGTTTACCAATTTTTATCATGGTACTAGCTATCATCAGCTTAATCTCCATCACTGGCCATGGCTTAAAGCTCTCGATCTACTCATGCTTATCATGCTAATGTGGCATCGCCAGTTATATTTTAAACGTAGGCCGAATTGGGAAGACTTGCGACTAACTTATCGAGCACTAATTACATTGTTCCTCATAAATTTACCAATTTTATTTATCAAAAATAATCATGGGAATGCAAATACTTTATTTATATTTTTCTGGAGTAGCTTGTTTTTAACTATTCCTATCATTCGAAGTAGTATTAAGCTTGGTTTGTCTTATTTGCGATTATGGCAGCGTAATGTATATATTGTTGGTGTAAATGAAGAGGCTTTTGCCGCGTATAAGCTTCTTCAGCCATCGCGTTTACTTGGTTATGATGTAAAAGCCCTTGTTGATCTGAAATTTCAGACTAGAAGCGTAAAAATTGGTAATTCTGAGTTACCGATTATTGATATCCACCAGTTATTTACCAAGCCCAAGGATTCAGAGATTGTTTTATGTTTGAGTAATAAATCTTTGGCGGCGCATACAAAATTGATTAATCATTTACAACAGTATTTTTTATCAGTGGTTATTATTCCTGAAATAAAAGGTTTGCCTTTGTATGGTATTGAAGTAAACCCATTTTTTGGCAATGAGCAAATTTTAATGCGTCTTGAAAATAATCTCTCAAGTAGATTCAATCGTTTTATTAAATACTGTTTTGACCTGATTTTGGCTATAATTGTATTTCCAGTATTTGCAGTAATTCTGATTCTTGTTTCATTTCTAATCTATATCGAGGATAAAAATAAACCAATTTTTTCTCAAATAAGAGTTGGTGCGGATGGTAAACTGTTTAAGTGTTTTAAGTTTAGAACAATGTCGGTTGATGCCGAGGCTATTATGAAAAAATGGCAGACAGAGAATCATCCGATTTATCAGGAGTATGTTCTTAATAATTTTAAATTAAAGAATGACCCACGGATTACCAAGATAGGTAAATTTCTACGCAAAACCAGCTTGGATGAATTACCCCAGGTGCTAAATGTTTTTTTAGGACAGATGAGTATGGTTGGACCACGTCCGCTTATTCCCTCAGAAATAAAGGACTATCACGAAGGACTTTTTTATTATCAGCAGGTTCGCCCTGGGATTACCGGGCTTTGGCAAATCAGTGGGCGGAGTGAAACTTCATTTGCTGATCGTTGTCGGCTTGATACTTGGTATGTAAGGAATTGGACGCTCTGGGCGGATGTCGTAATTCTGATAAAAACATTTCAAACACTTGTATTAAGACATGGAGCGTATTAAAATTGTGTTCTGCACAAAAAAAATTGATAAAAAGAACTGAATTTTCTAAATAATATGAGTTATAATCACGTGAATTTATATTGGGAGTCTAACCATAAGTACTGAAAAACAAGCAAGAATAAATGAAGCCATTACTGTATCTGAAGTGCGCTTAATTATTGATGATACCGGAGAGCAGTTAGGAGTAGTTTCAATAGCTGAGGCAATGGCTAAGGCTGAAGAGCTTGAACTTGACCTAGTTGAAATATCGCCAAATGCCAATCCTCCAGTATGCAAAATCATGGATTTCGGCAAATTTAAGTATCATGAGCAAAAAAAAGCCCATGCAGCTAAACAAAAGCAGAAGCAAGTTCATGTTAAAGAAATTAAATTGCGTCCGGTAACTGATGATCATGATTATGAAATTAAGTTAAAAAATGCTAAAAGATTTCTTGAAGACGGTGATAAGGTTAAATTTATTGTTCAATTCCGTGGTCGGGAAATGGCACATCAAGAGCTTGGTTTACGTTATCTTGAGCGTGCACAGCAAGATCTACTTGATGTGGTAGTAGTTGAGTCTATACCAAAGGTAGAAGGGCGTAACGCAATAATGATTGTTGCACCTAAAAAGAAAAAATAATATGAAAGTTAGTGGCTTTACTTTTCTGCGTAATGGCACAATTTTAGGCTATCCTTATATTGAGAGCTTGAAATCATTATTAGCAGTTTGTGATGAGGTCGTTGTTGCGTTGGGAAATAGCGATGATGACACCTACGAAAGAGTGAAAGCCATTGATGATCCGAAGCTTAAAATAATTCTGACTACTTGGAATGAGAATATGCAGGATCGCGGCTATACTTATGCACAGCAGAAGATGATAGCACAATTTAACTGCACTGGCGATTGGGCATTTTACCTTGAAGGTGATGAAGTAATTCATGAGAAAGATTATGGGTTAATTCGTTCAGTAATGGAGAAATATAAAGATGATAAGGAAGTCGAGGCGTTAGTTTTTGACTATTATCATTTTTATGGTTCGCCGCAAACTTATGCTTATTCACCGCGTTGGTATCGCAAAGCTCCACGGATTATTCGTAACTCTGTTCGTAGTTGGGCACCAGATGGCTTATTTTGGCTAATTATGAATGAAAATCGTCGAGGTCGCTATCCAAATGCTGCCGCTGTGGGTTGTCATCTTTATCATTACGGGCACATTCGTTCGGTGGTTAAAATGAATGAAAAGCAGAAACGTGTTGAGCGCTACTGGGGAAAAACGCCAAAAGAGTTTTTGGGTTATGGTGATATTGACCCTGATACTATAAAGCAATTTGTGGGTTCACATCCACTTATTGCTAGTGAGTGGCTAGAAAATGAAGCCGAGCAAATATTTACTCCAAATCCAGATTATCAGCTTTCAAAGCGGGATAAAAAGCATCGATTGATGATGAAAATTGAAAAGTTGTTTGGTGGAATTGATTTAGCTAAAAAGCATTTTAAACTGATTCGTTAAAATGCGGATTTTAATTTCGCGTACCGACGTATTAGGCGATGCGGTCGTAACATCTGCATTTATTGAGTCTTTAGTATCTTCAATTGATCATGTCAAAATTGATGTTTTGTGTAATCAGCAAAACTATCCTGCATTCAAATATAATCCATTCCTAGCTAATATATACGTATTAGATCATCGGCAGGGAACTAAAGAGCTTGCCAAGAACTATAGAGCTGTGATTTCTCAGATCAATTCATCAGGAAGTTATGATTATATATTGCAATTAAATGGCTGCATCCGCGCTTATCAATATATCGCTAAACTTACTAGCGGACAAATTTATGCGCGTAAGTTGATTACATCCAGTTTTAAAGCAAACTTATGGATGCTTAACAAAAGGTTAACAGGTAAATTCATTTTTTATAAAGAAAATACACAACAGCACGAAGTTGTTAGGTTACATCAATTTTTGGATTTTTTCCTTGCCGCAATAACAGTTCCAAAAAGGTATCCGTATCCGCAATATGCAAAATTTTATCTTGAAGACATGCAATTGCTAGAAAATAGGGAAAGAAATTCAATCGTACTAAATGTCTCAGGTAAAAAAGAGTTTACTCGCTACATGAATGATAGTATGATCTACGCCTTATTAAAGCAACTGTCTTCATGGCGTGTTAAACTAGGCTTAGTTTTAATGCCAGATGATAAAGAACGGGTTACTAAAGTCATTGCTAGTCTCGGATTTGAGTTGGAAGTTAGTTTAATAATGTCAAGTGATATTAATGAATTGGCAAACCAGATTGCAAGGTATGAGTTTTTTATCGGAGTCGATGGTGGACTTGTACATATTGCTGCTGGTCTTGGTCTAAAATGTGTAGTATTATTTGATCAGCAGGATAGTAAGATTTGGCATGCTTGGACACCATTACAAAGGTCATTGCAGTCAGCCAATCGAAATATTTATGATATCAGCTACCTTGATGTTCTTGGCTCATTAGTGGAGTTGCGTGATGCGCGGCAAAATTGATATTGAGGGATTTATTTATATTATTTTAGGACTAATTTTTGTAATTATTCCTTTTGATCAGCTCAATCATTCAGTATTGTATTTTTTATTATATATTATTGCCTTAATTGGTATAGCTAGCTTTAGTAAGGGATATTTTCAAGATAGTTGGTTTAGATATTATCTGTTTTATTTTTGTTGGTGCATAGTAGCCACTTTCCTTAGCGTTGATAAAATTTTATCTACCCGGCAATTAATAGCAACTTTTTCCCCATTATTTATCTATATTGCTCTTAATGAGTTGTCTAGTATAGATACTAAGCGGTTTGTCGATACTTTAAATGGCTGGATGGTAAGGCTTAGCATTCTTCTTTTAGTTGTTTTGATAATTTGTAATGCTCCATTTGATAATGTGCTAACCCGGTTGGTTATTTATGCAGCTAAAGATGGTAGTCGAATCTACCTCTCAACGGTTAGCCTTTCATGCCTTGTCTATGTTTTATACTTTTCATCAGCCAGATTTATTAAACTGCTGACGTTTATTGTAGTGGTATGCTCTAATCTATTTTATCATGATGGGGCTTTCTGGTTTGTTTTGATACTAGTTTTAGTTGTATATGCAATAAGCTTGTATCGATTTAGGCTTATCTATGTCTTTATGGCAATGGTTGCTAGTGTTCTTTTACTTGCTGCCACATTTTTCCTGGTAACTCGAGTGCTTCACTATAATTTGCATATTCATGAAAGATTTCTAGTTTTTGAATACTGGTTACCAAAACTATGGTATTCGCCAATATATGGGGTTGGTTTGGGACTTGGGCAACTACATGAGTTTTATGTGAAAAACTTTCCAGTTGATCCTGATGCTCTTAGAATTAATCCATTTATTGCTTTTCATGCACATAATGTCTTCATTGATATGGCACTTGCTATTGGATTTCCAGGTTTATTTTTATTTCTCTACTTTTTATTAAAAACTATATATTTTGCCTGTAGAAAATATAGTTATCAGGCTTGCAGCTATATATCTATTTTGATTGTTGTATTAGGTAAAAATTCAGTTGATGATTTATTTGAGGGGTCAAAAGCATTATTTCTCTGGTTGTTGGTAATTTCAGTTTACCTTACTATGCGTAGAACTGGGGATAATAAATAAATGGTTAAGAAGATATCACCTTTATTGGGTGGGGGTATAATTCTTGGGTGCATATTCTTTACAGCTTATGCTGCGTTCCATGGCATAGTTTTTACTGATGATGGTTATTCACTACTAAGTGCAGCATACCCTAAAGATATTCAAATAAATTATAATCTGGCATATCTTTTTACCAGTAGTATGTATTCCTTATCTGACGGTAATATTGCCTATTTTAGATTAGTTACCATTTTATTAAACCTAGTTTCATGTGGAGCTCTACTCGTAGCAGCTTCGTGGTTTATTAATGCGCACGTTATGATATGCATCTCGCGCAATAAAGTAATATCTTTACTCTTATATGCTCTGTTGATAATTGCTGGTAGCCTTATTTATATTCATAACATGAATCCTGATTATAATATTCCTGTTAGAACTATTGCAGTTATTCAGGCAGCTTTAGTTATTTGCTTATTTAATAGAAAATTATCCAATAATGTTTTTTATATTATATGCATTACCTTGGGATACCTGACTGGTGGGTTATTATTGTTAAGATTGCCAACTTTTGCATTTAATCTTATGGTGGTTTTAATAGCAATATATATAACAAGAAAAAACTTTATATTTCATGTTTTTTTCATCCTTGGTCTGGCTTCTTTTTTTATCACTTTATTTGCAGTAAATGCTCCATTAATGAGTTATCTTGATATTCTTAGAATTGGAATGAAATATGCAGCGGGTGAAAATCATTCTTTAAATGTTATTGTTGATAATTTGCGGGATATTACAAATACTCTACTTGACTCAATAATTCTATTTATTCTTTTTTATCTTTCTACTAAGTATCGCTTATTTATAAAAAATAATAATGTTAGGTTGGTGATTTTTATATCTATAATCATCTTGGTTGCTGCCATTCGATTTATTGCTGGGGGGGTGATGGAGAAGTAACTACTATCCTTGCAATATTGAATAGAGCGTTTATTGATTGTATTTTTTTAATAATATTATATGAATATAGTCAGTTAGAGAAATGCTCAGGTAAATTAATTGGTTTTTTGGCTAAGGCAAGAATACAGCTAACAATCCTCCTCTTGCTACTTGCCTACTCAGTATCTTTTGGTACTGCAACTCCAGTTTTTTATCATACTGTATTTTCATTTCCATTAATTATTCTAGCATTTTTAATAAATATAATTCCGATTTTGAATGAAATAGATAGAATTGTAAGATTTATATTGTGTCTTAATGTTATGTTATTTTTGCTATTATTGGCTGGAATTAGTTATTATAATGCAGGATATAATAATCTATTTAGGCAAAATATTCCTTATAATGTTGGTCACGGTGTCATATATATTGATAGTGGGGCATTCGATGACATTAATTTATTAAAATCATCTTTTGCTAAGTGTGGTTTTAAAAACGGTGATTATATTTTGAGCTTTTATGGACTTCCTTCCATGATTTATCTAGCTGGTGGACGGGCTGCGGTTACTCCATGGCATTTTAATGTAAGTCCTGAATGGAACCAATCTATATTAGCTAGAATGAATTATATTTCACCAAAAAATTTATTTCTATTGGCAGATAAAGAACGATTTAACCAGCCTGCTAATATGGGCATATTGGCAAATTATATCCAATGTTCAGAGTTTACCTTTACCGGGCAAAGTAAATTCCCGGTTGGAACTTATATTATTTTTCGGCATAAATAAATGAAACTTTCAGCTAGAATATTTTATGAATCCTTAGCCATTTTTATTATTACTCGCCTTGCTTTTGCTTTGGAAAATAATATAATTGTGAGAATTACCAAGAAGTTACACCCCGGCAAAGGTTTTCTTGAGCTTATTAATCAGTGGGATAGTGTTTGGTATATTAGTATTATCAAAAATGGTTATATGCTGACACCGTTAACTAGTCCTGTTGGGATGGTAGGGCAGGCTGATTGGGCATTTTTTCCTTTATTGCCAATTTTTGCAAAGTTTTTTTGTTTGTTTGGGTTTAGTCCTGAATTAAGTGGTATCATAGTCAATCAGATCGCTTTTCTTCTTTGTATCTGGATTTTCTATTTAATCCTATTTGATTATGTTTCACGCCCTCAAGCACTTTTTGGTGCTTTTATCTTTGCAATAAGCCCATTTAATATATTTGTTTCTGCTGCCTACTCCGATACTTTATTTATGCTATTTTCACTTTTGGCATTTTATAATTTGAAGAAAGGAAACTTCTGGCTAGCTGCTTCCTGTGGTGCTTTTCTTTCAGCTACACGGTTCTTTGGCATAATTTATCTGGTTATTTATTTATATGACGCTTTTTTTGTAAGTCAACGCCGTAATTTTGCATTAATTTTTCAATGTTTACTGATTAGTAGTGGCCTACTTGCTTTTATGCTATATTTATATCTACATATTGGTGATCCACTTGCCTTTTATCATATTCAGAAGGCTTGGGGACATCTTGCTGTTGATTGGCTTAATCATCCACTAGATGCAATAACTACAACCTTTATGTCCGGGCAGACTTATGCCAAGTGGTTTTTGATTTTATCACTAATTTGGGTTCCTTATCTGTTTTATAAAAAAATGTATGAGTATGCTATTTTTTCTGCTTTGTGTCTGGCTGCACCTATTGCCGCAGGGACATTATGGTCATATACCCGTTATTCATTATCGTTGTTTACCTTTTATCTGGTAATCTCCTTAATTACTAGTCGTAGTCAGTCGCTGCGGTATATTGTTTTACTCCTTACAGTTATTTTGCATTTTGGTTTTTATCTCTTATGGATGGTGGGTGATGCCGCCGTGCTTTAATTGTCTAGTTTTATAAAATTCTAACATGAAACAATACTTAAAATTATTCCGTCCATACCAGTGGGTAAAGAATATGTTCTGCTTTGCTGGTGTTGCCTTTGGCTTCCACTTCACTGATGGATATTTGCTAAAAGCAATATTAGGATTTATTGTTTTTTGTGCTGCGGCGAGTTCAGTATATATTTTGAATGATATCCTTGATGTAGAGGCTGATCGTAGTCATCCTAGGAAAAGAAATCGACCATTAGCTTCGGGTGTGATAAGTATAAAAACTGCCAGAAAGATTTATCTGGTTTTAGCCATTTTTACCTTATTGGGTTCTTTACTTATTAGTAAGCTAGCATTATTGATTGTGGCAAGTTACTTGATTCTCAATGTTTACTACTCAAAAATTGGTAAGCATATCGTAATATTGGACGTATTTATTATTTCATTTGGTTTTTTGTTACGGGTTTTTATGGGGACGCTTGGAATTGGTATCCCACTATCTGAGTGGTTAATACTTTGTGTAATTATGCTAACATTATTCTTAGGTTTTGCCAAGCGTAGGTCGGAATTATTACAATGTGAGGTGGATAATATATCACTAAATTTGAGGCGCAGTGTTCTTGAGCATTATGAACCCAAAATGCTGGATATTTTTCTCGCCATTACAGCTACTTCTTCGGTAATCAGTTATGCTTTATTTGTTGTTATAGGTAAGGGGCAACAGTATCTTATTTATACTATTCTTTTTGTAATTTATGGCATTTTTCGTTATATTTATTTGTTGTATAGTCACGATAAGGGGCAGGATACTGCCAATGATTTGCTGGATGATAAACATCTGATTATAACTGTAGTCTTGTGGATTACGACCTATATTACAATTTTTCTAATGGCTAAGTTATGATTGAGCAGTATTCTTGGGGTAGAATCAAAGCATCTAAGCCCGCTCAAATTGACTTTCCTTCTGCTAATTACTCCTTTCTGCAAAGAGAATTACAGTATCTGGCAAAAGGTAATTTGCGTTCATATGGTGATGAAGCTTATAATGATAATGGGATCATATTAAATACATTGCATTTGGATCATTTTATTCATTTTGATCGTGCCAATGGAGTACTTGAATTAGAAAGTGGTGTTTTACTTGAACAGATTTTGAATTTGATTGTTCCCTGTGGCTGGTTTTTACCGGTTACACCGGGAACCAAGTATATAACGGTCGGAGGCGCAGTTGCTAACGATGTTCATGGTAAAAATCACCATAAGGTTGGTAGTTTTGGCTGTTTTGTAGATAGCTTTACTCTTTTACGTAGCGATGGTCTAATTTATCAGTGTTCCAGAGAGTTAAACAGTCATTATTTCTATGCAACAATAGGTGGCATGGGGCTAACTGGAATTATTCTACGAGTAAAATTGAATCTTCTTACAGTAAATAATCATGCTATTGTAACTAAAGCCTATAAATTCAGAAATTTAGAGCACTATATGGAGCTAAATGCTGAGTTGGAAAGGCAAAGTACCTATACTGTTGCATGGATTGATTGTCTGGCATCAGGAAGGAGTTTGGGGCGAGGAGTTTATTATACTGGCGAACATGCTGGTTATTTAGAGCGACTGCCAGCAATTAATTATAATAAGCGTACTTTTCCATTTACTCCGACAAAATCATTAATTAATGGTTTAACCCTCAAGGCATTCAATACACTATATTATAATCGACCAGTAGCAAAATCTCCGCAGTTAGTTCATTATGATCCATTTTTTTACCCCTTGGACAAGCTACTTAACTGGAATCGAATATATGGGAGAAAGGGCTTCTACCAATATCAATGTGTAATTCCTAATGCTGCTAGTGATGCAATGCGTGAAATTCTTCGCCGGATTAGTATTAGTGGTAATGGTTCCTTTTTGGCGGTACTAAAAACGTTTGGCTCAATTAGTTCTGGGGGGATGATGTCATTTCCACGTCCAGGGCTGGCACTTGCGCTGGATTTTGCTAATAGAGGAAATAGCACACTTGATTTATTTAGATCTTTGGATGATATTGTGCTTACTCATGGTGGGGCTATTTATGCTGCCAAAGATGCAACACAATCAAGAGAAGTCTTTGAAGCTGGTTATCCACAGCTTAATGAGTTTATAAAATATATTGATCCGCTATTTAGTTCTAATTTATGGCGTCGTTTGTATGGGAATTAACTGATATGCAAAATGTGATAGTTTTTGGTTCAAACTCTACGATAGCAAGAAGTGTAATTGATAAATTAGCACTTGAGCGCTGTAATTTTTATCTATTTGCCAGAGAAAAAAGTCAGCTTGAATTACAGATAAATGACCTAAAAGTTAAGTATCCAGATATAAATGTTAGCGCAGACGCTTATGATGCTTTAGTTGATACTGGCGAAATTCTTAATGGTAAAATTAAACAAGCATTTGACCAGCTTGGACGAGTAGATTTAGTGTTTATTGCGCATGGGAATCTACCCAATCAGTCAGCTTGTGAAGAAAACTGGCAAGATGCAAACAGTGCTCTAAAAGTAAATGGTTTAAGCATAATTGAAATTTGCCATAATGTAGCTAAAAGATTGAAAGAACAACAACAAGGAACTATTGCAGTAATTAGTTCTGTTGCTGGTGAGCGTGGACGGCAGAGTAATTATGTTTATGGTACGGCAAAAGGAATGATAAATATCTATTTGCAAGGGTTAAGAAATTCTCTTTACCCGCATAATGTGCATGTATTGACAATAATGCCCGGCTTTGTTGACACCAAAATGACTACCGAATTTAAAAAAGGACTATTATGGGCAAAGCCGGAAAAAGTTGCAAATGATATAGTAAAGGCAATCCATGCCAAGAAAAATGTGATTTATACTCCATGGTTTTGGCGCATAATTATGCGAATCATCAAGCTGATCCCCGAAAATAAGTTTAAAAAAATGAAATTATAATATGTGTAAATTATTCAAGAAACGTTATACCCCAGAATTTCTGACACAAATACCACATAAGGCTGACTTTCAGTTAAAAATGGAAAGCTTTGGACATATGCTTAATGAAAATTGGCGCTTATTCCGTAGGGAGCTTTCCCTAATTATGAGTGGGCAGAAATTTCTGGAGCGTGGAAATATTCCGGAAAATACCCGGCGAATTTTATGGATAGCTACATCAATTAAAAATATTGGTGATGCGGTTATGGCACTCAGTGGTCGGAAATTGTTAATTGATAAAGGTTACCAGCTGGATGTGCTTCTGGATGAAAAAGTTTATCCATTATTTGCTGATGATGACTGGTTTAATCATGTTTATACTGATCCAGTTAGAATAACCGCCGACTATGATTTAGTCATCCTTGATTCTGTAAAAAGTATTTCACTTAAAACTAAGAAGAAATACTTTAATAAAGTACCATATTGTCATTTTCGTGGGCATTTCGATGGAGTTGAATTTAATTGGATACTCTATAGCTTTCACCGGGTAAATGCTTTATTAAACTATCCTTATGAGCAAAAAGAGCTTGATCTAATGGCACGTCCAGAGCTAAAAAGAATAAAAGGCGGAGTAGTAAAAAATCAGCTAATTATTGCTATTGGTGGGGAAGATGAGAAAAGAAGGGTTTATGATAAATGGATTGAAATAGTAGATAAACTTCTCATTAAATGTCCACAGCTGACTATTATCCTAGCTGGCAATGTTAATGCTGTCAACGATGCCGATAAACTAATTGATGTATTTGGTGATCGAGTAATCAATAAAGTAAATATGCTTAGTTTGGCAGAAACTGCTCAACTACTTGCTTCTTCGGGGTATTTCCTTGGTTGTGATGGTGGATTAATGCATATTGCTTCGGCATATGGTTTAAAAGGAGTTGCCTTATTTGGCTATTTTGAGCCTGAATATCGCTTACCCATCACAAATTCCTCGTTGACTAATATTTTTGATGAAGAAACCGTTGCTAATATTAAGCCAGAATTAATTCTAAACAAGTTTATAAAGCTACTTGAAGTTGAGTAGTATTTTGTCAAGGCGTCTAAATCTGGCAGGTATTAATCAACTTGTTCTAGTGTGGGCATTCTTATTTGTTTTACCTCCTATTATTTCCTATTTTTGTCATTTGGATCTTGGTTTTCGTGATTTCCAGTATGTTGGTGCTACTTTTACTTTAATCTGGACTCTCTGGAAGCTTTATCCAGATCCGAATACAAGTATCGATATTTTCTCAATAAATAAGATATTCTTAAAGTTATTTTTTTTAGCATTGATTTTTTCTTATACTTACTCATTTATTGCAAAATATTATGCCTTTCAGCTTAAAGCCGATGATATTGCTATTTTTCAGACTATGTTAAATGCTATGTTGGCGGGTAATTTTGGCTACTCTGGTGCTGTTGGCTTCTATCATTTTGGCACGCATCAGAATTATATATTGCTTCTAGTTGTGCCCTTTTACTGGCTATTTCATACTACTGAAACGCTTCTCATAATCGGTGCTGTAGCTATCTGGGGTACTGCTCTGGGTATTTGGTTCCTTGCCAAACTGTATAAACTTAATGATTTTTATGCATTTCTTATTACCATTTCTTTTGCTTCATCACCATTAGCTGGAGTGGATTGTACTTTTTTGCCTGAGCTTTTTACACCTTTATTTTTAGTTTGGATGATGGTCTTTTACACGAAGAGGACTTTTTTGCCCTTTATCTTAATAGTGATTTTTGCACTTAGTACGAAAGAGGATGCCGTCCTTTTTGTTTTTGGAATTTCTCTAGTAATGCTATATCGTAAAGACTTTAAGTTTGCGATAGTTGCTATACTTGCTTCAGTTATGGTATTTTATATTAATATCGCTTGGGTTCAGCCATACTTTGTTCATAAGAGTGGAATGCTTATGCCAACAACTCTGCAGTTTTGGAGTGAGTATGGTTCAAGTAAGTCTGAGATTGTGCACAATCTTTTACTAAACCCAAAAGAAATCCTTCTGCGTATTTTAAATCCTGCATCAGGGGTGTGGCGTCTATATTTACCCGTCTTATTTCTACCCTTAATGATTCCAGAGGTTTTTCTTGCCAGTATTGTCACAATAGTCATGTGGGCAACTAGTAATTTTGACTTACAGCATGCATATAAGAGCTACTATGGTCTTAATCTAAATGTAATGATGTTTATTGGAGTAATAGTCTTATTGTCGAATAATCGATTAAAGGTTATTATGAATAAGTATTCCAGAAATTTTTACAATATATTCTTATTGTTCTTTTTACTATGTATTATAATCTTTCCATTATGGGGTACAGGCTGGCAAAGTTTCTGGTCTTTTGATTATTCAAATGTTGATGAGGCAAAAAAGCTTGCAGTATATATGGTGAATAATTATCATGATGCTAGTATTTGTAGTAGCTCAACACTTTATCAGTACCTTTCTGTAACTTCACTAAATATGGAGTTCTTTCCCATGTCAAGTTCAGCTACAACGGAAAATTTGATGAATTATTTTAATCGGGATTGCATTTATGCTATAACGGATTTGGGAGATAGTTATCCATTTTCACCAGCACGTATTCATCAGTTTATCTCTGAAAAATCCTGTAGTGAATTTGCTCACGGGTTTTATATTTGTTTAAATAAAAATTAGATGTTTGTATCGAGTAACGTATGATTAGTATTATTACCGCAGTTTATAATCAGTTGGCAATGAACCAGTTGTTCTGGGAAAAGCTTAATCAATATACCAAAAATAAATTTGAGTTGATTATCATTGATAATGCTTCAACTGATGGTAGCGCAGATTGGTTTGAATCAGTTGGAGTGAAAGTAATTCGGAATGAAGCTAATTATTCTTACCCACACTCACAAAATCAGGGCATTGCCGTTGCTAAGTATGATAATCTGGTTTTTATGAATAATGATGTCATTGTGTCACCAAACTGGGATGAGAATATCTTAGCATCAATGGAGCATAATGGTCTAGAAGTAGCCACAGTTTGTGGTATTGAACAGATTGAGAATTTCCTTGCTACTAGGACTTTAAAGCGGCGCTGGAAAAAAATCAAAAATTTTGTTGGGCTACTTGGTCGCTCAAAATGGGTTTTGAGTTTGATGCATAAGTTGATGTATCCAGATTGGAATAAATTTTCTAATGATCGGTTAGATAAATTCAAGTATCAAATTAAAGAAGGCTTTGTTGGTAATACCGTTGTGATGAAACGCAGTGCCATTGATAAAATTGGCTTATGGGATGAGCGTTTACAGCAGGCTGATTTTGATTTGTATTTACGGACTAAATCACGCGAAATTGAAGTTGGCGATATGAAAACGGTACATATTTGCCTAGATACATTTATTCATCATTATATTCGACTGAGCATGAAAGCTGGTTATCCGCCATTTATTGATAGTAAGAATTTTATTGGTATGCATGACAAATGGAGTCCGGAATATATGAAATATTTTGATAGTTTGAATAAATAGCATGAAAATTTATGTAATATCATTAGCCGATGCGGTAAATCGGCGCGAGCAAATTTCAGCGCAATTGGAAGCTTGCCAGCTTAGCTATGAGTTTTTTGATGCAATGCGTGGAAATCCAGATATAGCTCAAAATCATAATTATGCTTATGACTATCGTGAGAAAATGTTTGGGCGGCAAATGACGGCTGGTGAGATTGGCTGCTTTATGTCGCATCAGGAGTTGTGGCGAAAAATTGCCGCGGGAAATCAGTCTGTTTGTATTATGGAAGATGATGTTATTCTTACAAAGAATTTTGCTAGAGCCTTATCTTTGCTTGAAAATTATCAAAATTATGAGATCTTGCGTTTAAGTGGGATTTTTAAGCGAAAATGGTTTATCTGGCAGCATTTTTCTGATCTTAAACTTGTCAAATTCTGGCGCGATCCAATGGGAACTCAATGTTATATAATTAAGCCCGAGGCTGCCAAGCGATTATTGGCTAAGTCACCATTAATTAATGCGCCTGTTGATGATTTTCTTGGCAATTATGCTCTGCATCGCCTAAATGTGGTCGGTTGTGATCCCTATCTTATTGAGCATGATTGGGATATTCCATCTCAACTTGGACATCGCCATACCAAACGAAAATTGTCGGTATTGGAAAAAATCCGCCGTGAGTTTATAATTCAGGGTAATGGCGTAATGAATTTTATGATCCAGTTGGGGTATTTCCTTAAAACAAAGTTGGGTTTGCTAAAATGAAATTAAGTTTAATAATCTCAACCTATAATCGTCCAGATACCTTAGAGCTAGTTTTAAAAAGTATTCAGGTTCAAGAACTTGATGAAAATATTACCGCGAATCAGGTTGAAATCTTGGTTGCTGATGATGGTTCAAAAGAGGATACCGCTCAATTGGTCGCCCAGTTTCAGCAAAATTTTCCTTTTCGCTTAATCCATGTTTGGCATGAAGATAATGGCTTTCGGTTGGCAGCAATTCGTAATCTAGCAGTGAGTAAATCTTCCGGTGATTATCTGGTATTTATTGATGGTGATTGCCTTGTAGCCAAGGATTTTATCCTTAATCAATTTAGGCTTGCTGAAGCTGGTTATTTTGTTGGCGGTAACCGGGTACTATTAAGTGAAAAATATACCCACAAAGCACTATCTGGGAAGCTAATTAATATTGCGAGTAACTGTATTTTTAAATCAATCTGGGACAGAATAAGTGGTAAAACCAATAAATGGCTACCAGCTTTACGCTTAGATACTAATGCAGCATGGCGTAAGAAACATGCTAGTAATTGGCGGCGACCTAAAGGGTGTAATATGGCACTTTGGCGTAAAGATTATCTAACGGTTAATGGCTTTGACGAAAGCTTTAGTGGCTGGGGCATGAAGATGCTGATTTTTTGGTGCGCTTACTTCATGCAGGAATAAAAATCAAGGATGGACGCTTTGCCGCTCCAGTTTATCATTTATGGCATAAAATGAATGATAGGGCTAATGAAGGCCAGAATAAGGCGCGCCTTATGGCACGAGTGAATGATCTTGGTATAATTGAAGCAGTTGATGGTGTTAGAAAATATTTGAATAAATCATTGTAATATGCTATAATTCGTCCCTCATTGGTGGATAGTGTGGTTCCCAAAGACTCGAATCGAGCACCTACTATCTTAATTAAAAATCAGATTCATAAAGAAGGTTAACATGCCTAAATTAAAATCAAAGTCTGGTGCGAAAAAACGTTTCATTGTCCAAGGCAGTGGCGGTATCAAGCGCTCAAAAGCATTCAAACGTCATATTTTGACTAAGAAAACAACTAAAAACAAACGTCAGTTACGTGGTACCGTGCAGGTTAATCCTAGCGATATGGGTCATGTACGTAGTATGTTACCATACGCATAAAAGGAGTTGAAGAATGCCTAGAGTAAAACGTGGTGTAATCGCGCGTGCGCGTCATAAAAAAATTCTTGCTTTAGCAAAAGGCTATCGTGGTCGTCGCGGAAATGTTTTCCGTGTAGCTAAAGAAGCGGTAATGAAAGCTGGTCAATATGCTTACCGTGATCGTCGTCAGAGAAAACGTCAATTCCGTACTTTATGGATTGCGCGTATCAATGCTGGTTGCCGTGAACTTGGTTTAACTTATAGCCGTTTCATTAATGGTTTGGCTAAAGCTGAAGTTGCTGTTGATCGTAAAGTATTGTCTGATCTTGCGATCCACGATAAAGTAGCGTTTGCTAAATTTGTTGAAATTGCAAAAAGCAAACTAGCTTAATCGGTAGTGCATAATATGAATATGGGGGCTTGATTAAAGCCCTCATTTTTTTTGTTAGGTTAATATGCGGGAATTATTGATTCATGATCGCAATGTCCAAGAGCGGGTTGTTAATTCATTAGAAAAAGTTTGGGATTTGACGGATGACTTAGTTGAATTTTATCCGCGATACGAAGAGTACACCGTTACTATTTTTGGTTCGGCGCGGATTCAGGAAAATTCTCCCATTTATCAGGATGTATTTGAGTTTGCCAAAAATTTGGCACGCCTTGAATGTAATGTGGTAACTGGTGGTGGTCCGGGAATTATGGAAGCTGGCAATCGTGGGGCAATGGAAGGAAAGTTATCTAATTCTCAGATAAAGTCAGTTGGAATTAATATTGAGCTTCCGTTTGAGCAGAAAAATAACGGATATTTGGATCAGGTATTTCCGCATAAAACTTTTTTTACTCGGTTGCAGCATTTTATGGCAGTAAGCGATTGTTTTGTTGCTTTTTATGGTGGAATTGGCACAGTATTAGAGATTTTAACTGTGCTTCAGCTAATGCAGGTAAAAAAAATTAGCGACTGTAAGTTAATTTTGGTTGGTAAAATGTGGAATGGTTTAATTGATTGGTTTGAGTCAGAGATGTTAAATGAAGATATGCAGCTGATTCATCAAGGAGATTTACTGATTCCTCATCTCGTTCCTCACTATCAGGATGCTTTAGAAATTATTAAACAGCATAAAATTCAGTCAGGACTTTAATCTAATTTTCCATGGGTAGAAATATGGAGCAGCTTAATTCGGTATTAGAAACTGCATTAAATGAAATGCAGACAGTTACTTCTTTACACGATTTAGAACAGTTTAAATCGCGTTACGTTGGTAAAAGTGGTGCAATAACAGCTTTTATGCAGCAGTTAAAAGATATGGCCGCTGAAGAGCGTAAGGCGTTTGGTGCCTTAGTTAATAAAATTAAATCAGAATTTGAAGAGGCGCTAGCAGCAAGACGGCAGCAGATCATTGATAGCGAACTAGCGGCGAAATTAGCTAATGAGTCAATTGATGTAACTTTGCCGGGAAGAGGTAGTAATTCTGGGAGTTTGCATCCAGTAACGCTGACATTAAAACGATTAGTTACAATCTTTGCTAGTCTTGGATTTACTGTCGCCGATGGTCCTGAAATCGAAACAGATTATTATAATTTCAAGGCACTTAATATACCTGATAATCATCCGGCTCGGGCAATGCAAGATACTTTCTATACAAGTAGTGGGCATGTTTTGCGTACGCATACTTCTCCGATTCAGGTACGTTTTGCTGAAGAAAATGAGCCTCCCATCAAGATTGTTGCTCCTGGGCGAGTTTTTCGCGTTGATATGGATGCAACTCATAGTCCAATGTTTCATCAGATGGAGTTACTTTGGATAGATAAAGGGATCAGCTTTGCTAATTTGAAAGCGATTATTATTGAATTTATGCGCACCTTCTTTGAAGATAGTGAACTCCAAGTAAGATTTCGCGCGTCATTCTTCCCATTTACTGAGCCATCGGCTGAGGTTGATATTTATTTTGCTAAAACTGGGAAATGGCTTGAAGTTGGTGGCTGTGGTATGGTTCATCCAGAAGTTCTCAAATATATGAAGATAGATAGCCATCAGTATTCAGGATTTGCGTTTGGCTTTGGGATTGATCGATTAGCTATGCTTAAATACGGAATTACCGATTTGCGTTTGATGTTTGAAAATGATCTGGACTTTTTGCGCCAGTTTGAGGGGTGTTAAATGAAAATATCATGGAATTATTTACAAGGCTTCTTTACTGACAAGCTAGACAAAAAAGTAGTTCTTGAGCGTCTTACTATGGCTGGGCTTGAAGTTGAGGATGAAACGCCAGTTGCTCCCGAATTTAGTGGTATTGTAGTCGGTGAAGTGATTAGTTGTGAGAAACATCCGGATGCAGATAAGTTATCTCTATGTAAAGTTGATGCTGGTAGTGGCGAACCATTACAAATTATTTGTGGCGCTTCTAATGTCGCAGTTGGTGTTAAAGTACCTTGTGCTAAGGTTGGGGCAGTACTACCTGAGAATTTTAAAATTGCTGAACGCAAAATGCGTGGTTTGATGTCATATGGGATGCTTTGTAGTGGCAATGAGATTGGTTGTCCCGATGGTGTTGATGGATTACTGTTACTTAATAATGATGCTATTCCCGGTACAGATATTCGCGAATATTTGGATTTGAATGATAGTATTATTGAATTTAAAATTACGCCTAATCGTGGTGATTGTTTATCTTATACTGGGCTTGCGCGTGAAATTCATGCACTAACTGGCTATACGCTTAAAGATAAAGAATTATATTCAGACTTCTTGGCTAAAAAGTTGGAGAATTTTTCATTTAATCCGGAAGCTAGTGATAAATGCCCACATTATGTTGGTTTGGCAATTAAAAATGTTAATAATGCACAAGCTTCACCGGCATGGTTAGTTAAAGTTCTTGAACGCAGTGGCCTACGTCCAAAATCACCATTAGTTGATATTACTAATTATGTGATGATTCTACTTGGGCAACCAATGCATGCCTTTGACCTGAGTAAACTAAATTCAGGGATCGGTTTTTGTCTAGCTAAAACAGGTGAAGAGCTAAAACTTATTGATGGCACTGATGCCAGTTTAGTTAAAGACGATCTAGTAATAACTGATGGTAGTCATAATCCGGTCGCAATTGCTGGTGTTATGGGTGGGCTTGATTCAGCTGTTACTGAGGCAACTACTGAGATTCTTCTTGAAAGCGCATTTTTCTTGCCTGAAGCTATTCATGGTCGGGCTAAAGCTTATGGCGTTAGCTCTGATTCAGCTTATCGGTTTGAGCGTGGAGTAAATCCGGATATTCAGCACGATGCGATTAATCTGGCAGCTAAATTAGTACTGGAAATTTGTGGTGGTGAAGTTGTTGGTTCCATTCATTCTGTCAAGGCTACGCAACCACAAGTAAAGATAAGTATTGATTATGCTGATATGCTTAAACTTATCGGTGAAGAGATCGCTACAGTAGAAATAGATAAAATTCTTGCTGATTTAGGCTGTCAAGTGGTAGTTGAAGGTGACAAGAGGGTTATTACACCACCAGCTTATCGTTTTGATTTAAAAATTCGTGAAGATATAATCGAGGAAGTAATTCGCGTTTATGGTTATGACCGAATACAAGCAAAAATGCCAATACTTGCGCACCGCTTTAATTCGGTTGATAGTAAGTTGAATCAGTTAACTTTATGGAAAGACGCTTTGGTAAGTATGGGCTTTAATGAAGTTGTCAGTTATGCCTTTATTGAAGAATCTTACGCTGAGCTACTTGCCGATAAGAAGCATGATCTTATCTGTCTTAAAAACCCGCTTGCTGGTTTGGCGGTGATGCGTAATAATTTGATCACTGATGTGGTCAAAACCTTACAGCATAATATCAATCGTGGTTATGATAGCTTACGCGTGTTTGAATTAGCTAGAGTATTTCATGGTGAAACCGCTGAAGCGCAACCACTATATCTATCTGGTCTGATTTATGGAAAGCATAATGCAGGTTGGTCTGAAAAATCACGCCAAGTTGATTTTTATGATTTAAAAAGTATCGTTGAGAATCTTTTTTCTGCTTATGGGAAGCTTGATTTTACTACTCTTAATGATAATCCTTTATTTCATCCGGGTAGAACAGCGAATATTATTATCAATGGCATCAATGTTGGAGTACTAGGACAACTCCATCCAAAACTGGGTCAGCCATTAGGACTTGATATATTGCCTTATATATTTGAGGTTGATACTAGTCTTATTCAGCCAGAAATCAGCTATAGCTTATCCGCTGTTAGTAAATTTCAGAAAGTTAATCGTGATCTCGCCTTTATTCTTGATAAGAGCGTAAATGTTGGCGATATTCTGAAATCAATCAATGCCTTGCAGATAAATGATTTGCTATCTTCAACAATATTTGATATATTTACGGGTGGAAATTTACCAGATAATCAGAAGAGCGTAGCATTAAAGTTTACTTTCCAGAGTGATCATACGCTTACTGATGAAGAAATAGTTAGTTATCTTGAATTGATAAAACAGAAGGTAGCTAGCGAATTTAATGGGCAGCTACGTTAAATATAGCTTTTAAATAAGATTTTAATTTTATGATTGGGTTGAATATGTCTAAAACTGTGACTAAAAATGATTTAATACAAGTGGTGATTGATAATTCTACGTTAACCAGACAGGATGCGTATAAGCTAGTTGAGGATTTTTTTGATGTGATGACAAAAAGTCTTGAAGATGGTGATGAAGTGAAAGTGTCGGGTTTTGGTAATTTTATTTTGCGGGATAAAAATCCCCGTGTTGGACGTAATCCAAAGACTAAAGAAGAATTTCCTATTAGTGCTCGTCGTGTGGTATCGTTCCATACTAGTAATTTATTGAAAGAACAGATAAAAGACTATAAGCCTGAGTAGGTCTTTAGGGTATTAACCTGACAAGATTAGTGGGTTATTAACCCTACAAAAAATGTGGTAATTGTGGCGAAATATGTTAAAATATTGGTATGAGCATTGGAGAACGCCTATGTTTAAGCAATATTGGAAAGAAATTATCTGCCTGTTAGTGGTGAAAGCCATTCTCCTGACAGGGTTGTGGTATGTTTCATTTAGTAATCCACCAAAACTTGATGATCAGACAACTGGTCAGCATATTTTAGGATAATAACATATTTCGCATTTTGTGAAATGTAAGCACTGATTTAGTAATCAGAGCTTAACTCCTGAATTTGTAAATCAGGTTAAACTTTTACACATTTTTTGAGGTTGAAAACCATGGACACTTTAGTTGATTTATCGCGATTGCAATTTGCAATAACAGCGATGTATCATTTCATATTTGTGCCACTTACTTTAGGTATGACTTGGCTATTGGTAATTATGGAAACGATATACGTAATTACTGGTAAAGAAATTTACAAGGATATGACCAAGTTTTGGGGTAAACTCTTTGGTATTAATTTTGCCATTGGAGTAACTACTGGTCTTACCATGGAGTTTCAGTTTGGAACCAACTGGGCATATTATTCGCACTATGTTGGTGATATTTTCGGTGTGCCATTGGCAATTGAAGGCTTGATGGCATTCTTCCTTGAATCTACCTTTATTGGAATGTTCTTTTTTGCCTGGGATCGGGTATCGAAAAAGCAACATTTACTTTTTACCATTCTGGTAGCAATCGGTTCTAATCTTTCTGCACTATGGATCTTAGTAGCAAATGGCTGGATGCAAAATCCAGTTGGTACTATATTTAATCCAATTACAATGCGGATGGAACTTGATAGTTTTTATAGCGTATTATTTAATCCGGTTGGACAAGCCAAATTCTTCCACACTGTTTGTGCTGGTTATGTAACTGCATCTGTTTTCGTACTTGGGATTTCTTCCTTCTATTTAATGAAAAAACAAGATCTGCCTTTTGCTCGTCGTTCGTTTAAGATAGCTGCGATTTTTGGTTTATTTGCAACCATTGCCGTAATAATCATGGGTGATGAGTCAGGTCTTCAAGTTTATAAAGCACAACCATCAAAACTTGCTGCGATTGAAGGTGTATGGCAGACGGAAGAAGCTCCTGCTCCTTGGTCGCTATTAGCTTTACCAGATCAGGAAAAACGGACCAATGATTTTAATATCAAGATTCCTTATGTCGGCAGTTTGATTCTTCATCATGATTTGCAAGGGTCAATCAAAGGGGTTGAAGAAATTGTCGCTGAGAATCGCGAGAAGATCATAAGTGGGCAAAAAGCGCTGGTAATGTTGGAAGCTTTCCGTAAAAACCCACATGATCAAGCTATGGCTGCACAGATTCAGGCTAATTCTGCGGATTTGGGGTATGGACTACTTCTTAAAAAATATACTAACGATGTTGCTAATGCTACACCACAAATGATTGATGAAGCTGCTAAAAGCACAGTGCCACATGTACTGCCACTATATTATAGCTTTAGGATAATGGTATTTTTGGGTGCTTCGTTCTTCATGTTGTTTGCTTTGGCAAGCTGGTATTCTTTTGGCAATAGAAAACTATTTGAAACTAAAACTTGGCTACTTAAATGGGCATTATTCTGGATTCCAACCCCATGGATTGCCTGCTGGGCTGGTTGGTTTGTTGCTGAATATGGGCGTCAGCCATGGACAATTTTTGGTATATTACCAACGCATTTATCTGCTTCAAGCTTGACTAGTGGCGAATTAATCTTCTCCTTGACTGGGTTTGTGGTTATCTATACCTTGTTGGCGGTAATCGAAATTTGGCTAATGGTTAAATATACTAAGCTTGGTCCTTCAAGTTTGGGAACTGGTAAATATCATTTTGAGCAGCAGGCATAAGGGGATAAATCATGGAATATGCAATTTTAAAATTGATATGGTGGGTTTTAGTAGCTGTACTCATGATTGGTCTGATGATTATGGATGGTCATGATATGGGTGTGGGTGCATTATCACCTTTTATTGGTAAGACGGATTCAGAACGTCGGGCTGCAATTAATTCAGTAGCACCTCATTGGGATGGTAATCAGGTTTGGTTTATTACTGGTGGTGGAGCGGTTTTTGCTGCATGGCCACTGGTATATGCTACATCTTTCTCTATTCTATACATTGCAATTTTGGCGGTGCTGTGGACACTATTTTTACGTGCTCCAGCGTTTGATTATCGTTCTAAGATAGAGAATCCTAGTTGGCGTAAAACTTGGGACTGGGTATTATTTGTTGGCTCAGCTGTGCCACCGTTACTATTTGGTGTTGCAGTCGGAAATGTAATGCTAGGTGTTCCATTTCATTTTGATAATGACATGCGCTTGGTGAGTGATGCAGTTAATCCATTATTTGGATTCCTTGGTCTACTTTCACCATTTGCTTTATTATGTGGACTTGTATCACTATGTATGACACTTGCTCATGGTGGCGTATATCTGACGATCCGTACTGAAGGTGCAATGCAGGTAAGGGCTAAGAAAGCTGCAAAAATTTTCTTAATTCTAGCAATAGTATTATTTGCGCTAGGTGGCTTAGTTGTTGGACATATTAATGGTTATGTTGCAACAAACCTTGATCCGAATGGTCCATCTGATCCGTTACTAAAAACAGTTGAGATTGTAAAAGGTGGTTGGTTACATAACTATCAGCAATATCCACTGATGATGCTTGCTCCAGTGCTTGCTTTTGCTGGTCTAATATTGTCTTTAATCCTTAATGCTAAAGATAAATCAGGTCTTGCATTTATTTTTAGTGGTGTTGGGATGGCTGGGATTATCTTGACTGCTGGCTTATCAATGTTTCCATTTATTATGCCTTCAAGTTCGAGTCCGGCAAGCAGTTTAACCGCTTGGGATGCAACTTCGTCGCAGCATACATTATTATTAATGCTTGTTGCAGCGTTAATTTTTACCCCGATAGTTTTGACATACACTTCGTGGGTATATCGGATCATGCGTGGTAAATTGACTACTGCGCGGATTGAAGAAAATTCAAAATCAATGTATTAATCTTGGAGAATGATTATGCTGATTCTTACATGGGCGATTTGTGTTTATCTTGGGGTAATGGTAACTGCCAAGACTCTAGCAAAGCAGGAGAAAAATCCTGAATTGCTTGATAAATAAACTTGATATAATCAGGCTAATTGAAATTCTAGTTGTACTTTTTACGCATTAGCCATAAATTGTATAGACATGAACAAAGGATCTTAAACTGATTATGTATTTATCTATAAAACGGGAATATCTTCCCGTTTTGTTTTTTGTGAAAGTATGGAGCTAAAAACGTGATTGTTGACTTGAACGGTAAAAAGGGATTGGTTATTGGAATTGCCAATAAAGATAGTATTGCTTATGGGTGTGCCAAAAAATTTAGGGAAGCCGGAGCAGGATTGGCTGTGACTTATCTGAATGAGAAGGCAAAACCTTTTGTTGAACCTCTGGCAAATGAACTTGCAGCTGAATTGTTTATGCCATGTAATGTTATGGTGGCTGAAGACTTGGAGAAAGTTTTCTCGCAAATTGAGCAGGAGTTTGGCAAACTTGATTTCTTATTGCATTCAATCGCCTTTGCACCAAAAGAAGATCTGCATAGTGAAGTTTATAAGTCCTCTAAAGATGGTTTTATGTCCGCAATGGATGTTTCATGCTACTCAATGATTGAGATGACAAGGCTGGCACTTCCGCTAATGAAAGATGGTGGTAGTATTTTGACGATGAGTTATTATGGTAGTGAGAAGGTTATCCGTGATTATAATCTAATGGGAATAGCCAAGGCAGCACTTGAGTCAACTGTACGGTATCTTGCTGCTGAGCTTGGTCAGTTTGGTGTCAGGGTAAATGCGATTTCGCCTGGACCAATTATGACTCGCGCAGCATCAGGAATCAAGGGATTTGATCAGTTAATTAGTAATACTCTTCAAGTTGCACCATTACGAGACCCAGTTTCTATTGATGGGGTTGGTAATCTGGCTGCATTTCTGGCGGCAGATTCTGGTCGAGAAATTACGGGGCAGGTGGTTTTAATTGATGGTGGTTACTCGATTATTGGCTAGGTTTTAATTTAGATTTGGAGTTTAAGATGGAATATATAGAGAATGTAATTTTTAATGAGATTAATATTGGCGATTCGGCAACGCTTGAACATACAATAACCGAGAATGATATAAATTTGTTTGCAGCAGTATCTGGTGATGTTAATCCTGCGCATGTGGACGAAGATTATGCTAAAAATAGCGTATTTAAGGAAGTTATTGCTCATGGTATGGGAGTGGCTTCTTTTTTATCTACGATATTAGGAACAAAATTACCTGGTCCTGGAACTATTTATCTTGGGCAGAATCTACGCTTTGAACATCCAGTTCGCCTTGGTGATCGGATTTTGGCAAAAATTACTGCGGCATCCAAACGCGAAGATAAAAATATTGTTGAATTTGACTGTCAATGTACCAATCAGGCTGGTAAAGTAGTAATTAGTGGTACTGCAATTGTTAAAGTTCCAACTGTTAAAATAAGACGCGAAAAAGTAGAAATTCCTCAAGTGATGTTCAAGAAAGAGGAAAATCATTTACTAGCAATTTTGCATAAAATGTCAATAGGTATGGAAGCTGTTAAAACTGCAATTGTTCACCCTGTTGACGAATTATCTTTGCTTGGTGCGGTTGAAGCTGCTGAAGATGGTAGCATTATTCCTATTCTGGTTGGACCAGTTGCCAAAATTAAAGCTTGTGCTAATCAATTTAATATTGACATTGACGGGTTTGAAATTGTTAATACCGAACATAGTCATGAGGCAGCTGAGGTTGCTGTTAGACTAGCCAGAGAAGGCAAGGTTGATGCGTTAATGAAAGGAAAACTTCATACGGATGAGTTAATGCACGCAATATTAAATAAAGAGTATGGAATTCGCACAGATCGCCGGATGAGTCACGTATTTGCAATTGATGCAGATAACTATCCAAAACCACTTTTTTTAAGCGATGCAGCGATTAATCTTTTCCCAGATTTTGATACCAAAGTTGATATTGTATTAAATTCAATTGAGTTATTTAAAGGCATGGGTTTAGGTGTACCAAAGATAGCAATTGTTTCCGCAGTTGAAACGGTTAATCCACAAATTCCATCAACTGTTGATGCTGCTGCTATTTGTAAGATGGCAGAGCGAAAACAAATCTGTGGTGCAATTATTGATGGTCCGCTTGCTTTTGATAATGCAATATCATCTGAGTCAGCAAAAGTCAAGGAAATTGATTCTCCAGTTGCTGGAGATGCTGATATTATTATTGTTCCCGATATTGAATCAGGTAATCTCTTATATAAACAGATGACTTATTTATCTGGTATGGATGCTGCAGGAATTGTTATGGGAGCAAGAGTTCCAATTATTTTAACCAGCCGCGGCAGTGATAGCAAGTCACGCAAGGCATCGGCATTAATGGCACAAATTTATGCAACTAATAAAAAATCATTAAAAGGTTAATTGTTCATCCAATCAAAAGGTTAGGCTAGATACTAACCTTTTTCTATTTTCATGCAATTTATGCCTAGTTGTTAATTTTTGCAAGACTGTTACTTACCTGTGATTTGCAGGCAGTTAGACTCAATAAGCATTGAACCGCAAAGTAAACTCCCCGGTGAGCTATCATTTGCAATATAGAGTATATTATTATAAATATCCCGCATATTTCCAGAAATCGTTAGATTGTCTGTAAAATGACTTATTTTGCCATCAATTATAACCAGTCCAGAAGCTCCGACTGAATAATCTCCAGTTACCGAGTTTAGACCGTGGCCAATGGTTTCAATGATTATTAATCCAGAGTACATTTCTTTGGCAAGTGCTGCAAGATCACCATTGAAATTGCTTGACACTTTGAGGTTATGTGCACCACCAGCATTACCTGTTGGTTGCATATTAAGCTTTCGCGCTGAATAGGCAGATAAAAGATAACCACTAACAAGCCCATTATCAACTAGTCTCCGCCGATAGACTTGCCCACCTTCATTATCAAAATAACAGCTAGATAGTCCTTCCGGAATAAAAGGATCTTCTTCAATACTTAACCATTCAGGAAGAACTTTACTACCAAGGCTATCATTTAAAAAGCTTAGTTTTCGGTATTGGGAATTACCACTAAGTGCAGCAATCAATGCTCCGATAATTGATTTGGCAATAGTAGTTTCAAAAATTACTTTACAGGTAGATTTTTTAAATTCACCTTTATCAAGCCGACGTAATAGTCGTTTTGTAGCATGATCGGCTAGTTCAGTCGAGGTTAGGAGGTTAGTATAATTTCTTGAGGAACTGTACCAGTAGTCCGTCTGCATTCCATTACTTGTATTACCAATCAGGCTTACTGAGTTTGAGTAACGACTGGTTTGATATCCCAAATTAAAACCATTACTATTGGCAGTAACAAAGTTATAACTTGTCAATGAAACAGAAGCCCCATCTGATGCGGTTATGCGTTTATCAGAGTTTAAAGCCTTTTGTTCAATATCCATGACAGTTGAAATGAGGGTTTCATTACTCTCATTATGAGGGATGTAAAGATCTAGATCCGTAATTAATTCTTTTGTTAAAAACTGTTTATCAAGGATTCCATTTGCCGCGTCTGCCTGCGTGTATTTTGCAATTTCGAGAGCCTGTTTTATTATTGTATCCAGATCCTTGGTATCAATATTACTTATACCAATATGACCTTTTTGTTGACCAAGATAAACCGTTAGTAGCATTTGACTTTCATGGCTGGTTTCAAAATTCTCAATTTTTTGATCTAAAACTTCAATGTCGGTAGAAATACTTTCACTTAATTCAACCTGTGCCTGACTAGCGCCAAGTTTTATTGTGCGATTAATAATGTCATTAGCATAATCTGATAACTGTGATTGTTGGTAGATAAATTGTAGTTTTGTCATAATTACTCTTGAAATTAAATTGTTTAATATCTCTATTGGTTAATTTTTTTACAATTAAATTGCATACCATCCAAAATGGTCGGTTGTCAGGCAATTAAAATACAGGTACAATCATGCGTTGAAGATACATAAATGTATTTTCCTATTCCTAAAGGTGTAACTCTACAAGAGTTACGCCTTTCAATTTATAATTTTAATCAAAACGTCTGCCACGTCATGAGGTGTTGCTACGTGATAATTTGCACTAGTCTCTGGTAAATAGTCACCAACCTTGATGGTTATAATGTCTTGCAATTCTGGATGTTCAATCAATGGTAGATCGTTACGATCGTTAAAAACAAAGGCAGTCTCATTTGCCTTTAGTCCCAACATTTCAAGAAGTTTAAAACAAGTGCTTCCCTTTGTTACGCCTTTTGCCGTAACATCAATATTTCTTTCATTTTGATGCCAATTAACACCATCTAGGTTAATATCTTCTTTTATGCGCAAGAAGATTTTTGTTGGTGGGTTGTCAAGTGACCACTGGCGGTATTCTTCTATGTCAGCAGTTGCCTGAGCTGTAGTAAATTGCGGACGATTGCTCCAGTGCTCCAGTTCATTTTCACTAAAAATATAGCTTCGTTGTTCATCCAGATATGAATACAGGAAATCTATCCTTTCAACGTTAAGCTGGTTAAATAAATGATTAATTTCTTCGGGAGTTAAAAAATGGTCGATAACACTTGTGCCATCATGTAATACCAATCTACCACCACCATCAACAATATGAGGTACATCACGACTGAGGTAATCAATAATTGGAAGCCGCCTTAATAAATCTAAGCTTCGACCTGTTGCCATTATCCATTTTATCTGTGGATTATTTATAATCAAGTCCCGCAAATTATTTGGTAATATTCCCTCATGGGTAATAGTTGAGCCATCTCCATCCATGATTACAGCTTTTATCTTTGTCATAAGTCATATTCCATAATCAGAGGCGCGTGATCAGAAAATTTCTGATCCTTATAAATTTGTGCCGATTTTAGTTTATCTTTTAGCCGATCTGTAATAATCTGATAATCAATCCGCCAACCAACATCTTTAGTGTATGCCTGTCCACGATTAGACCACCAGGTATAACCCGGAGCGTCAGGGTAGAGGTGACGCCATGAATCAGTATAACCACTCTTTAATAGTTCTGTCATCCATGCTCGTTCTTCAGGTAAAAAACCAGAATTCTTAAGATTTCCTTTCCAGTTTTTTAAGTCAATTTCATTATGGGCGATATTCCAGTCTCCAGTAATGATGTAATCACGGTCCAAATGCTGTTTTTTCAGAATTGGCAGATAATAATCCATAAAGCGGAATTTTTTTTGCTGCTTATCTTCTCCACTTGAACCTGATGGCATATAGAGGGAAATAACACTTAGTTGTCCATATTGAAACTCTAGATAACGACCTTCATCATCAATTTCCTGGTTCGCCAATCCTGTGATGATATTGTCTGGTTTAGTACGTGCGAGAATAGCAACTCCACTATATCCTTTTTTTTGTGCTGGATAGAATTCGCAAATATAATTGTTATAGTTAATTAATTCTTTGGGAATGGAGTCAATGTCGGCTTTTATTTCTTGCAGGCAGATAATATCTGCATCCTCAGTGGATAACCATTCAAAAAAGCCTTTATTGTGCGCTGAGCGGATGCCATTTACGTTGGCGGTTATTATTTTCATATTTACCTCAAATAATCATTTTAAATGCTCGTGGCCGCTGCATGCGCAGATGACCATGCCCACTGAAAATTGTAGCCACCAAGCCAGCCTGTCACATCAACCACTTCACCAATGAAATATAATCCATCAATATTTTTTGCCATCATTGATTTTGAATCAAGGAATTTGGTATCTACACCACCTTTGGTTACTTCAGCCTTTTTATATCCTTCGCTACCATTTGGAAGGATTTCAAAATTATGTATGAAAGACGTTATTTTATCAATATCCTTATTGCTTAGTTGACTTAACTGCCTATTAATGCCTAAAAGTTCGCAGATGCGCTCGGTTAGGCGTTCAGAAAAGAAATCATGCAGGAAGTTTCTTAATAATTTGTTACTGCTGCGATTATCCAATATTTCAGATTTTATGGCTTTATCTGGTAGTAAATTTATCTTTATTGATTCTCCGTGTTGCCAATAAGAAGATATTTGTAAAATTGCTGGACCGCTAAGACCTCTATGCGTAAATAAACTATTTTCGCGAAAGCTGACTTTTCCAATGCTGGTTATGCTATCAAAAGAAATACCGGATAAGGGACTAAATGATGCCAACGTTTCTTGATTTAGGGTTAATGGAACCAATGCTGGTCTGGTATCGATTATTTTTAGACCAAACTGTTTTGCTATTTGATAGCCAAACCCGCTTGCACCTATTTGTGGAATCGATAAACCACCACAGGCAACTACTAGGGTTTCAGAGTTAAATATTCCTCTATTCGTTTCAAGTTTGAATCTGCCGTTTATTTTATCTAGGGAGATAATTGAGGTTTCCATTAGTCTGGTAACGTTATTTTCCTGACATAGTTGATCAAGTAGGTCTATAATCGCCTGAGATTTTTCATTACAGAATAATTGTCCAAGAGTCTTTTCATGATAGCCAATATTGTATTTATCAAGTATTTCGGTAAAGTGAAATGGGGTATATCTAGATAAGGCTGAGGTGGCAAAATGTTTATTTTGTGAAAGGTAACACTCGGGATTAGTATTTACATTGGTAAAATTACACCTGCCACCACCAGAAATGCGTATTTTTTCCGCAAGTCTAGAGCTATGGTCAAGTAGCAGGACTTTTTTGTGTTTTGATGCTGCTATGTGGGCGCACATCATACCAGCGGCCCCCGCACCAATTATAATAATGTCAAACTCTTTATTGTGCACAATGAAATAATATAGACTGGAAGTTATTGTGTGATAAAATCATGAATGTATTATAACTTATATTTTGTAACTGACGCTTAAAAAAATATGCCCATGACACCACCAGTTAAAATAAATCTCGCCAGTTTTGATTATTACATTCTTAAATTATCTCCTGATGCTACAGCAGAACAAATCTACGATAAGTTGGTACACTTACGTAAACTTGATGCCTTTGGTCGTTATCTAGTTATTGAGTTTGATGGGAAAATTAGTCCGGAAAAACAAACTGAGATAATAAGATTAATTAAGGTAAATGCAGAGAAATTAATGTTTGAGCTAAAATTTATTCTGGCAAATGAGTTTGCATTAATGAAAAATATTGCAGATATTCCAGTAGTTGAGCTCTCACTTAATTTAAAATCAACCCCGGTTAGTAATCCGGTACTTCGGATTGAAGAACCTATCCGTAGTGGGATAAAAATTGAAAATGATGGTGATATTGTTATTTTAAACTTGGTATCACATAATGCAGAAATAATCTCTGGTGGGAATATTCATGTTTATGGAGATGCCAGGGGTAGATTAGTCGCAGGGCGTTATGGCGATAAAAGTGCTAGAATTTTTGTACAGAAATTTAACCCGGAACTTATATCTATTGCTGGAATATATAAGGCATTAGATGAAAAGTTGCCAGAACATTTATTAAATAAGCCGGCGCAAGTTTTTCTTGATGATAAAGATCGGTTAAATGTAGTGGCCTTATAAGATTGTTATTTTATTTTTTTGGGTGAAAGAAACTTCGTTGAAAAATCATTGGATTTTTCATAAATTAATAAAGGCTATTTGGCAGGAGTATTTATGGCTAAAATTGTTGTGGTAACATCGGGAAAAGGTGGCGTTGGTAAAACTACCACGTCAGCCAGCTTTGCAACTGGCTTGGCATTACGTGGCTACAAAACGGTTGTGATTGATTTTGATATTGGGCTACGTAACCTTGATTTGATTATGGGTTGTGAGCGCCGTGTAGTTTATGATTTTGTGAATGTGATTAGTGGTGATGCGACGCTGCATCAAGCACTCATCAAAGACAAGAACTGTGATAATTTATTTATTCTTGCTGCATCGCAAACCAAAGATAAAGATGCCTTGACTGAAGAAGGGGTACAAAAAGTTCTTGATGATCTTGCCAAAGATTTTGACTATATCGTATGTGATTCACCGGCAGGGATTGAAAAAGGTGCATTTATGGCACTATACTTTGCGGATGAGGCATTAGTGGTTACTAATCCTGAAGTTTCTTCAGTGCGTGATTCTGATCGGATTCTTGGGATTCTATCTTCAAAATCAAGGCGCGCAGTTGAGGGTAAAGAAAAAGTTAAAGAACATTTGGTTATAACCCGATATAACCCGGATCGGGTGGAAGCTGGTGATATGCTTTCAATTCAGGATATTCAGGATATTTTACGTATTCCTGTGCTTGGTGTTATTCCTGAGTCAAAAGATGTTTTGCAAGCGTCAAATACAGGCACTCCAGCAATTAACCTCAAAGGAACTAATGTTTCAGAAGCTTATACTGATCTGGTAGCGCGCTTTTTGGGTGAAGATAAGCCAATGCGCTATACGACTGCCGAGAAGAAAGGGCTGTTAAAACGTCTTTTTGGAGGTAACTGATATGTCATTACTGGATTTAATTTTTGGTAAAAAGAAGCAGTCGGCATCGGTAGCTAAAGAACGCTTACAAATTATTTTGGCGCACGAGCGAGCGACTATTAATGGTAATGAGCAGACAGAGGCTCCTGAATGGTTGCCAGAGTTACAAAAAGAGCTGGTTGCTGTAATTGCAAAATATATCAAGATAGATCAAGATGCATTGTCGGTTAATATTGAAAAGCGTGAAAATCTTGAGTTATTAGAAATTAATGTTACGTTACCGGAAAAAGAAGGAGACACGGAATGACAGTTATACATCACTCACTAATTATCTTAGGTTCGGGGCCTGCTGGCTATACCGCAGCAATTTATGCGGCCCGGGCAAATTTAAAGCCAGTTATTATTACCGGGATGCAGCAAGGTGGGCAATTAATGACGACCACTGAAGTTGAAAATTGGCCTGCTGAAGTTGGTGGTGAGTGTCAGGGACCAGAATTAATGCAGCGTTTTCTTGATCATGCTACCAAATTTGGTACTGAAATTATTTTTGATCAGATTCATACTGTAGAATTGAAGAATAAGCCATTCAGATTGATTGGTGATATGGGTGAATATACTTGTGATGCCTTGATTATTGCAACCGGAGCTTCTGCCAAATATCTTGGGCTTGAGTCTGAGCAGAAATTCATGGGCAAAGGTGTGTCTGGCTGTGCTACTTGCGATGGTTTTTTCTATAAAAATCAGGAAGTGGCTGTAGTTGGTGGCGGTAATACTGCAGTTGAAGAAGCGCTTTATCTGGCAAATATTTGTAATAAGGTTACTCTAATTCATCGTCGCGATACATTTAAGTCAGAAAAAATCTTGATTGATCGCTTGATGGAAAGAGTAAGTAGCGGTAAGATCGAATTAAAACTTAATTCTACATTAGATGAAGTTCTTGGTGATGGTAAAGGCGTTACTGGTGTAAGGATTAAGCATAACTCTGGAACTACCGAAGATATAGCTCTTAGTGGAGTATTTATCGCGATTGGACATCATCCGAATAGTGACATATTTGTTGGTCAGCTTGAACTTGATCATGGTTATATCGTAACTAAAGCTGGACGTAATGGATTTGCAACTTCTACTTCTGTTGAAGGTGTATTTGCGGCAGGTGATGTTCAGGATATGATTTATAAACAGGCTGTTACTTCAGCAGCTTCAGGCTGTATGGCAGCATTAGATGCGGAACGCTATCTGGATCATGCTTAAGCAGCGAAATCTCTATAAATATGGAATTATTGCTGGTAGTATGCTGGCAATAAGCTCCTGTGGCTGGTTTACTACGGCTTCTATCGAAAATGTATCTGGTCAGGGTCCACACTATGTTGCAGTCGGCGATAACGGTATTATAAAGCTTTCTGATGCCGATGCTACGTTTTGGACTAGCGATAAAGTTAGTACTGCTAATGTTTATAATGCCGTAGATTATATCAATGGAAAACTCGTTGCCGTTGGTATTGACGGTAAGATTGCATATTCTACAGATGGTATAAACTGGCAAAATATTGCTAGCCCAAGTAAGGCTTGGCTATATGATATAAATTTTGGTAATAATAAGTATCTTATAGCAGGTATGAACGGTACTGTGATGTATTCAAATGATCTAAATAACTGGCAAAAAACTTTAGTTGCTGGTAAAGATTGGTTAAATAGTATCTGTTACGGTGCGGGGAAATATATTGTTGCTGGTGCAAATGGAGTAATTGCAAGTTCAAATGATCTGTCTAACTGGAATTCTGAAAGTTCTGGTACGACCCAGTGGTTTAGTGCTGTCCGTTATCTAAATAATCAATTTCTCGCTGTAGGGTCTAAAGGGGCTATCTACAGTTCCGCCGATGGACATAAATGGAATGTTCAAAACTCAAATACTAAAAGCTGGCTATATGATTTTACTTATGGGGCAGGGAAGTATATTGTTGTAGGAGAGCGTGGTACTATTTTGATTTCCAATGATGCAGTAAATTGGCAACAAGTTATGAAACCAGAAGTGTCTGCCAATTTGCGTTCGATTATTTATGCGGGTAATCAATTTGTAATCGTAGGAATGCAAGGACTTGTCTTGACTTCTACGAATGGTGAAACTTGGAATATGCATAATTCAAATACAACGCGTGGTTTATATTCAGTTACCTATAAACCCTAGTTTAGATATAGAGACTCTTGAATTAATATTTTAACTTTTTATTGTGCATACTCAAATAGAATGAGAGTTTATGGTAGCATAAGTGTCTTCCATAGATTTAAAAGAACTTATAAAAGTGTTTTTATCGGTTCTCAGTCGGGTTGAGTATGTGTAATGTTAAATTCAGGGGTATATTATATGAAACAGTTTTTCGTAATCCTAATGGTGGCAATTGTGCCACTATCCGCTCATGCAACTTTGGGTGAAAATCCCGGCAGTATAGAAAGCGATAACAAAGCTTTGGCATCTTCAATTTCTACCCCAAGCACCAAAATGATTAGTCAGGGAATGGATGGGGAAAGTAAACCACTTAAATATCAAGTTTCAACAATTAAGGCTACAGGCGGTATTACTGTTAAAGAGTATGTTTCTAATGGAAAGGTATTTGCTGTTAGTTGGGTCGGTATGCGTAACCCAGATTTACAGCAGTTATTTGGTAAATACTTTCCAGAATTTAAAACAACAAAATCAACAGGGTCGGGATTACGGAGTAGTCATGTTTCTGCCAAAGATCTTATAGTTAATATATATGGTGTTACCGGTGATTTTCATGGCTTGGCATATATTCCATCTTTGTTGCCAACTGGGCTTAATCCTCAAGACTTATTGAAATAGGAGTTGTTATGCAAAAGCTTTTACAATTACTTATGGCGCTAACAACAGCACTTAACCTATCTTCATGTAATAGTGGGACTAGTTCTTCCAGTCCCACTCCAGCACCAACTCCGACAGCATCAAATGTTACAACCGTAAAAGCTGGTAGTGGCTATAATGGAAGAGGTATAAATGTACCATATATTACAGTTACTGTTTGTATTCCTAATACCACAACCTGTCAAAAATTGGATTATATCCTGATGGATACTGGTTCTGTTGGGCTCAAAATTGATGCTTCACAAATGAATAATCTTAATCTGCCAGCTATTACGCAAAATGGAACTGGCTTGCCGATATCAGTCTGTAATCTTTATGGTAGCGGTTATGCTTTTGCAACTGCTAATTATGCAGATGTTTATATTGCCGGGGAAAAAGCTGGAAATATTCCAGTTCAGATAATAAATGATAGTGCTGATCAGTCTGGTGTGCCTGCTAGTTGTAGCAATGAAGGGCAACAGGTCATATTTTCTGATACTGGAGCAAGAGGCATTATCGGGATAAACCCAATAGTCAATATTGCTAATGATAGCAATACTGATTATGTATGTAATAACGGCAACTGTACTCCAATAACTGAAGGTATCCCAGTACAATATCTTAATGTTAATCCAGTTGGTTATTTTGCGAATGATAATAATGGTGAAATTATCTCACTACCAGCAGCAACAGCAAATGGTAATACTAATCTTATTGGAACTCTTACTTTTGGTTTGAATACCGAAAGTAACAATGCCATACCCGGAAGTGTTAATAGTATTTTGGGGGATCCGAACAATTTTATTGGTAAGTTTACAGTTACAGCCCAGGGGGTTACATATGACTCAATGTTTGATAGCGGTACGAATCATTGGTTATTTTACGACACAGCCATTCCTACTTGTCAACCTGATAATTTAGTCTATTGTCCAGCAGCTGCAACCCAATGGCAGTCTATAGCAAGTAGTTACAATGGTAGTGGGACACCAATAGCAATTTCTGCTGATATTGCTAGTCCAACTGGATATAGTTCAATAATGCCATTTTGGGGAATTCAGTCTTCTCTAGGCTCCGGACTTTATGGACTGCCTTTTTATTATGGTAAAACAGTTTATCTTGGTTTTATTGGCTCTCAAACTTCAATGGGTGCGGGACCAACTTGGGGCTTTAGCAATAATAATTAAGCCAAATGGTAATAAAGTATGAGGTGTATTTAATGAAAAAATTTTTGCTTGCTCTTGTAGGGTCTTTTACGATATTTCCTGTTTTTGCTGGGACTCAGATAATAATAAAATTTAAGCCGAGTGAGAGCATCCAGAAAAGCTTTCAAAGTGGTAATATTAGTAAGCAACAACTACAAAGATTGCAGATGCAACCGCTAACCTCAAAAACTATTCAAAAACTTGATTTATTGACTGGTCTTGAATTAAAGGATATCCGTGCAGCAGCTGTTGGTGGGCGGGTTCTTGATACTGGGACAGTACTTTCTAAGGATAAGTTAGATAATCTATTGTCTATTCTTAATAAGCAGTCTGACGTAGAATATGCTGAAGAAAATCTCATTATGCACCCTACGGTTAGTGTACCGAATATTTATCAATGGGATATGTATACGAGTACTAATAATGTACCTGGTGCGTTGACTACTTATTATGGTGATAGTTTTTATAATGGAAGTAATTTTATTTCTAGTTCCGGTAACGGTGTAGTGGTTGCAGTTATTGATACTGGTTATGTACCTCATCCAAATATCATAAATAACCTCCTTACATTGAGTTCAATTAGTGAGTCATATGGGTATACCTTTATTACGGATTGTCGCCGGGCGGGGACATGTCCGTTTAGCACCCCGGATAATCTGGCCCAGATAGCGCCATTTCCAAATGGACTTGATTTGGGCGACTGGATGACTTTAACTGAGTATAATTCTGCCGTTCCATCTTGGCAACAGCAATGCCGGGGTATTGATGGTTTGCCGGCTATCACCAATTCATCTTGGCATGGTACTCACGTTACAGGAACTGTTGTTGCTGAAGGTCCAATAAATCCAGCCCTTGTAAATACGGGCATTCTAGGTGGAGCGTATAGTGCCAAGGTCGTCCCGGTACGTGTCCTAGGTAAATGTGGTGGAAGTTCTGTAGATATTCAAGATGGAATGCTCTGGGCAGGTGGATTACATCCTACTATTACTAATTCGCATCCAGCTAAAGTTATTAATCTGAGCCTAGGTGGCTATGGGACGTGTCCAAACAGTTATCAGGAGGTAATTAATCAATTAGTTGCTGCTGGTGTATCCGTGGTTGTTTCTGCTGGGAATGATTCTTTAAACGTTAGTGGTGCTGTACCAGCTAATTGTGCAAATGTGATTTCAGTTGCAGCTAATGGACCAAATCAGAAGCTGGCTTCTTATAGTAACTGGGGTAATGTAACTATTGCTGCATCAGGTGGTGAAGAGTATAGCAATTACACCACGCAATACCCAGTAAAAGCAATTCTATCAACTACATACGATTCAACTGAAGGTTATGGCTCAAATGCGGTTGGTTGTAGCGGAAACTCGTGTTTTACCTATGGTTGGAAACAGGGAACTTCGATGGCAGCACCACATGTAGCTGCTGCTATAGCTGATTTGCTTGCGGTTGAGCCTGGTTTAGCTCCGGCACAAATAACGGAAATACTACAGAATTCGGCAAGCTCCTTTGATAGCTGTAATGCTGCAGGCTGTATTTCAAGTGGTAGGTTAAATGCTGCTGCAGCACTTCAATACATTAATGAAAGTGTTCTGATGCTAACTGCTAATCCTGCTGCGCTTGATAATTTTAGTTTAGGAAGCAGTTCTGTAACACTGGTAAATAATAATAGTGAATCTGTAGCTATAGGATCTATTCAGATCTCTGGTGTAAACTCGACAAACTATTCCGTTAGCAGTAATTCAACGTGTATTAGTGGTTTAGCCCTAAATACTGGTTTAAGCTGTGCAGTAACTATTTTAACTAATTCAATGCAGCCGGGAAATACCTATTTTGCTGATTTGGCTGTTACCAATCAAGCTGGGCAAACGATTGCTACTATACCATTATCATATACCATGCCTAATCAGTCCACATCTTCAGGTAGTGGCGGCTGTAGCTTTGTTGGCGGTGGTGATGACTTTAGTATGCAATTATTATTTGGTGGGCTTGCAACCATCTACTGGCTAAGACGAAAAAAAGCCTGAGAATGACTCTAGCCTAGACAATCACCTCGGTTAATCTTGGATTAAATAATTAGGGGCTAGACAATCAAAGCGGATTATTTCTAACCAATTTTAGTATTATAGCATAGAGATTATCATTTCGATAATTGAACCTAAACTCACACTCTTTTAGATGTAAGTTAAATGTACTTTTAGTAATACCGTGAAACTTTACTAACCTAGTTTTGGCAAATGACCAAAAGCTCTCTATACCGTTAATATGAGTTTGTTTATTAGCAAACTCATTGTTACCATGATTAACACGGAAGTGTTTATCATAGCCTATATCTACTAAGCCATCATAACCACGCCAGCCATCTGTGTGGATTACCGATTCAGCCGACACCTTACCTCTAACAATATCCTGTAGTGTCTTGCTTTTACAATCAGGAACTATTTCGGTATAGACTTTACCACCACGTTTTAGTAATCCAAATACTATTGTTTTACCGTAGGCACCACGCCCACGTTTCCCACGTACTCGTCTTGCTCCAAAGTAACTTTCATCTAATTCAACATCACCAAGGGCAATAAAGGGAGATTCTGAATTACAGAAATCATAAATTCTATGGCGAATTTCCATTACGTATTTATTAATAGAGTTTCGGCTTATTCTTACAATTTACAATAATTAATAGTCTGGCTTTTAAGCTGGACTATTTCTATTGGAATTATCAAAAGGGTTTAGTATTCATCCAAGTAGTTTTTTAGTTATGCATGGTGCCATGTTTCATGTAAATGGCGCCATAGTGCATTATTCTTACCATCATTAATAAAAATCGCTGTTGATAAGCGATGTAATACCTTATCTGGCAGATGTTGTATCTCAGCATATTGTAAAATACATATGTTTTCAGTTTCGTGAATTATGATTGGCTCCGTAACCTCAATTTTTACTCCAACTCTTGCTCCATACATTTGGGATAAAAATGATTCAAGGTCTTTATAAGTTAGCTGACTCCCATTTGGATTTATCATTGAAAAATCATTTGAAAATTTGGCAAGAAGCTCATTCAATAGTTCTGGTGTTGCATTTTTGCTGCCATTAAACCATTCTTCTATAAGAATGTGACAGTTATAAACTTCCGCTATGGCAGCTGTAGTAATTGCTTTCATTTTTTACTCTATTTTTTAATTGTCGTATTCCATTATTCCTAACTGACTTAGTTCTTTCCGCCTAAAATATTTAATCATAGAGTTATAGAATTTTACGATATTTTTCATTTTCCAATTCCTATTAAAGATTTTCCAAACACTATACTATCATATAAAAAATCAATCTTGTTTCCCATATCTGCAAAAGTTATTCCCAAATTTAATTAAAAACCCAAACTTTAGCAGCTAAGTACTTTTTTTAATAAGGTTTTATGCTAGAATATACGGATAATTTAATTTATTTGGTTCTTTACTCATGTATGATGACATTCTGTTTTTTCTAAAAGTAGCAGAATATACCAAGGTTTCGGTAGCTGCTGAAAACTTGGGGACTTCTCCATCTACAATTTCCCGGAAAATTAATGCGTTAGAAGAAATGCTACGGCTACGTCTAATCAAACGTGATTCACGGAATCTTGAATTAACTGATGAAGGGCGTAATTTAACTTTAGTTTTCAAGAGTGTTGAGGCTGAAGTTGGCGATATGATTGCACAATGCCTGATCAAGAATAAAAGATATAACAATATTATTAACGTTGTTTTGCCCGTTGGAATGGTGAGTTTTAAATTTAGTCACAAGCTGGCAACGCTTGGAAATAAGCTGGCTGGAATGGAGCTTAATTTAACCTACTATGCTGGTAATGTTGATATAGACCGTTATAATTATGATATGGCAATTGTTAGTCTTGGCAATAAGAAAGAATATCAGTCGGCCGTTCTTGTTTATAGCAGTAAAGTTATTCTTGTTTGCAGTCGGCGTTATATAGAAGTCAATGGTTTGTGTTCATCGATAGATGATTTTGCCAATCATATGGTGATTGGAAATGTCAGGATTCTTGAAGATAATCTTATACCACTTCTATATCGCGAAAATGAAGGATCAACGATCAAATTACCAGTTGAATATAAATTATATCTAAATAGCTTCATTGAAGCAAAAAACTTGGTGCTGGCAGATATGGCAATTAGTGGGCTTATGGAAAATGATATTAAAGATGAACTAGCAAGTGGCGAATTGGTAAGGCTTTTACCTGACTATCATCTTGGCTATATGAATTACTACCTTGTTTCAAAGTTTGATTCTGAAGATGTACGCAATAAAGCGGTATTGGAATTGATAAAGAATACATTTGAGAGCTAATTGCCATGATTGATGATATCTTGTTATTTATAAAAGTTGTCGATGCAGGTAGTATCCTTGCTGCTGAAAAAGTATTGAATATCCCAAAATCAACTATTTCAAGAAAAATGCAAGCACTTGAAGAAGAGTTTGGTGATGCCTTATTTAATCGGAGCACGCATAAAATAGGTTTAACCATGCTTGGACATAATATTTATGCCCAGTTTAAGGATTATGAGGCCAGACTTTCAGAAATGCTAGCTTCTGTTTCAAGTAATAATAAACAGGTGCGCGGTAGGCTAAATGTCTTGTTACCATTTGCTTTAACCACAGACGTGGTATTACCTAAAGTTGGTGCTTTTCTTAGTGAGTACCCAGAATTACAACTAAATATTATGCATAGTTTTCAAGTGTTTAATATGCAAAAAGAATTTTATGATATTGCTATAATCAATTATCAGCCAAAACAGCAAAATCAGCGATTTAAATCTTTGGCATCAGATAAGGTGATTGTAGTGTGTACCCGAGAGTATGCTGATAAATATGGAATATGGAGTAATATTGAAGACCATGATCAGCATATAATCGTTGGCAAAATTGCTCCTGATGGTGTAGTAGTGCAGGATATTCCTATATATAATGAAAAAACCGCAGAAACATATTTTGTTAAATTAAAACCCAAAATATTTTTTGCTAATTTTAATGAATGCAAAAGCTTTGTGCTTGAGAATAATGGTATAGCAGGAATCCCATATAGTATGATTCAAAAAGAGCTTGAAATGGGCAGGGTTATACGGTTAATCCCGGACTGGCATGCGGGGGTAATTAATTATTATCTCATGCGGAATATTGCTGATAATGATCCAAGGTATGTTGTGTTTGTGAAGTTTATTAATGAGTGCTTGAAAAATAATAATCTTGAGCGGATACCTCATAATTCAAATCAGTTTTTTCATTCATGAAAATCAATTCAATTTTTTCTGAGAGTTAGTCTTTCCCGATTGGAGAGATTAAGTTTTTTAAGATTTATAATGTGTAATAATAGTTTAGTTTATTTGATTCGGGAATTATCTATATGGACATTACAGAGTTACTGACATTTGGTGTTAGCAATAAGGCATCAGACTTACATTTGAGTAGCGGGTTACCGCCAATGCTCCGGGTCAATGGTGAGATTCGCAAGGTTAACTTACCACCACTTGAAGCAAATGAGGTTAAAAATATGGTTTATGATATTATGAATGATAATATCAGAAAGATATTTGAACAGAATATGGAGGTCGATTTTGCTTTTGAGATTCCTAATGTTTCGCGGTTCCGGGCAAATATTTTCATGCAAACACGTGGGATTGGTGCAGTATTTAGGACTATTCCTTCTAAAATACTCTCTCTTGAAAAACTGAATGCACCTAAAATATTCCGGGAAATTGCTTCTTATAATAAAGGGCTAGTACTCGTGACAGGACCTACCGGATCGGGTAAATCTACTACGCTTGCGGCGATGATTGATTACATCAATGAAACCGACTATCAGCATATTTTGACGGTTGAAGATCCTGTCGAGTTTGTCCATACCAGTAAGCGTAGCTTAGTTAATCAGCGCGAATTAAACACCCATACTCATAGTTTTGCCAATGCGTTAAAATCTGCTCTGCGTGAGGATCCAGATAGCGTTCTCGTTGGGGAAATGCGTGATCTTGAAACTATCCGACTGGCGTTAACTGCCGCAGAAACAGGGCATTTAGTTTTTGGGACATTACATACTTCATCAGCGGCAAAAACTATTGATCGGGTAGTGGATGTATTCCCGGCGGGTGAAAAGGAGATGGTTCGTGTGATGTTGTCTGAAAGTCTAAAGGCTGTTATATCGCAATTACTGATTAAGAAAAAAGATGACTCAGGGCGAGTAGCAGCACATGAGATTATGATCGTTAATTCGGCAATCAAAAATCTGATTCGTGAAAATAAGGTTTCCCAGATAAATGCAGCAATTCAGACTGGGCAGCAATATGGGATGCAGACGATGGATCAGTCATTAATTCGGCTAGTGAAAAATGGTGATGTATCAACCGATGCGGCTGTTGCATATGCAGTACAAAAAGATTTATTTGTTGACTTATAAGATATAAAGGTTAATTATGGCTGTTGAAGTTGGAATGATTAAAGAAGCGGAAAGCGCAAAGATTTTTATGCTTTACTTATTAAAGCAGGCAATAGCAGTTGGTGCTGATGATACTTTTATAATCTCTAGTTTTCCACCTGCATTTAAGGTAGATGGTAAATTAACTCCCCAATTTAATGATCGCTTAAATCCTGATCAGGCTAAATTACTCGTTTATGCAATAATGAATGATAAGCAGAAACGCCAATATGAAGCTGAAAAAGAGTGTAATTTTGCAATTGCTCATCCTGATGGGGGGCGATTTCGGGTAAATGCCTATCTTGAGCAGGGTAAGCCAGCGATGGTCTTGCGTAAGATTAATACTAAAGTTCCAACTCTAACCGATTTGAAATTGCCACAAGTGTTGGCAGATATCGCAATGGAGCGTAAAGGTTTGGTTTTGGTGGTTGGTCAAACTGGTTCAGGAAAATCAACTACGCTCGCGGCGATGATTGACTATCGCAATAAAAATTCTCATGGACATATATTGTCAATTGAAGATCCGGTTGAGTTTGTCCATTTTCACCAAAACTGTATTGTTTCCCAACGGGAAGTGGGTGTGGATACTGATTCTTGGCAAAATGCAATTAAATCAGCCTTGCGTCAGGCTCCTAATGTGGTATTGATAGGAGAAATTCGTGATCATGAGGCTATGGAATATGCATTACAATTTGCCGAAACTGGTCATTTGTGTGTAGCAACCATCCATGCCACAAATACTATTCAAGCGATTGAGCGGATAGTTAATCTATTTCCGGCAGAAAAACATCATCAGGTATATATGAATCTATCCTTAAACCTAAAAGCAATTATTGGGCAGCGCTTGATTCCTTTACAAACAGGTAAGGGTAGGGCGGCAGCAATAGAAATAATGTTAAATACCTCAACCATTGCTGATTATATTTTTAAACGTCAACTTGATCCAATTCGAGAAACTATGGTTAAATCGAGAGATTTGGGGATGCAAACTTTTGATCAGGCATTATTTGATCTTTATGAAGCAGAGCAAATTAGTTATGAGGAGTCCCTCAAAAATGCCGATAGCCTAAATGATGTTAAGATGCGAATTCGCCTTGAGAGTGTTAGAGCGAAGAAAGATGGGGCGGCGGATAGTACAATGAACGAAACTATGAATTTGAAGATTCTTTGATTTTATGGTAAAAGTAGTAAGTGAAGAAGCAGTTAAATGTGCGATAACTGCCATCTGTGATGCATATTCATTAAGTACTGAAGCTAGCCAAGGTGTTATTGACTCATTTTATAATGATAAACTAAGTGCTTTTCGAGTAAATACTCTAAAAGCTTCGATAGCTGATGTACTGGCTGAATTAAACTCAAATGGTATTGAAGTTAGCCCTATCAATTGGTCAGATGTTTCATATACTCTTAAAGATAAGTCTTTATTATCAAGAAGTAGTTTTGCTAGAGACGGTTTAGTCTATATTCAGAATTTATCATCACAGTTAACTGCTTTATTACTTGATGCAAAACCAGATGAGTTTGTACTTGATTTGGCAGCTGCTCCAGGTGGTAAAACTAGTTTTATTGCCGCCATGATGCAGAATAATGGGCGTATTTCGGCAGTTGAACCAGTAAAAGATCGTTATTTTCGGACGATAGCTAATCTTAAAAATCTTGGCGTAACTATTTGTAAATGTTACCAGAAAGATGGTCGCGTTGTCGGTAAGCTTTGTAAAGAGTGGTTTGATAAAGTTCTTCTTGATGCTCCTTGTTCTTCAATGGCACAAATTGACTTACGTGATGAAGATAGCTATAGCCACTGGAATATGAAGAAAGTCAAAGAATGTAGCCGTAAACAAAAGCAGTTGATTTTATCTGCTTTTGAAAGCTTGAAGCCGGGCGGTACAATGATTTATTCCACCTGTTCGTGGATGGTCGAAGAGAATGAGGAAGTTGTGAATCATCTTCTTAATGAATATAATGATCAGTTGGAGATAGTTGATTTGGATTTACCAATTGAGAATTATTTACCCGGATTAACTATCTACAATAATGTGAGTTATCATGAGACGATAACTAAAACCAGAAGAATTATACCAAATCAGTGTTATGAAGCATTTTATATTGCAAAAATAAGAAAATTAATAAGATAAGGATTTAATATGACAACAGTAGCAGAGGCATTAATTAATCGTAAATCAGTTCGAGCTTTTTTAGATAAACCAGTTTCTGAAGCAGATATTAAGAATATTCTAACTTATGCTAGGCAAGCTCCTTCGGGTACCAATACCCAGCCTTGGCAAGTTGCTGTAGTTTCAGGTACGAGTAAAGCCAAACTTGATGATATTTTAGTGTCGGCATTTAAAAATGGTGAACCAAAGGTACTTGATTATAATTATTATCCATTAAAAATGCCAGCAGAATTTCAACGAAGAAGACTAGCTTGCGGGATGCAGATGTTTCAGACCTTAGGTATAACCCGCGAGAATAAAGAGCGCCGACTTGAACAATGGGCATTAAATTATTCTGCATTTGGAGCGCCAGTTGCAATGTATTTTTTTACCAATAAGCTGGTAGAAAAAGGTTCGTTTATGGATTGTGGTATGTTCTTGCAGTCAGTTATGTTAATGGCAACTGAATTGGGCTTAGCTACTTGTGCACAGGCGGCATTGGCAGAATATCCACATTTGGTGAAAGAATTTCTTGGTTATCCTGAAGATTCAATCCTTCTTTGTGGTATGGCACTAGGTTATGAGGATAAAGATGCTCCGATAAATAGCTACCGGACGGTTAGAGAAGATCTCGACGTATTTACAAAATTTTATAGTTGAATTTTATGAAAAAGCTTTTGGCTGTTATAATTTTTTCTAGCCTATCATTGAGTTATGCGGATATAAATACTCCATACACGACTAATCCACAATTAACTTCAAATAATTCCTCTGGCACGATATCAGCAACAAAGCCAGTTTTTAAAAGTGGCTGGTATGCCCATAAAAAGGATGTTACGTTTATCAAGCTAATTCAGGTTGGGCAAAATATGGGACTTAGTATTCTTTTTAGTAATACTGGTTTATTTTGTCCAATTAATAAATATTTGCCATTTAACCAAGTGAAAGGACAGTCAAATACTTATGCTTACACAGTTGGCAATGGCTGTATTGCAACAATTAAAATGAATACTAGCAATAATACCTTTGTAATGACAGTAAATAGCCGCTCAAAATGTTTTGAAGAATATACTTATCAGGAATTTTGTAATGGAAATCTTGATGTTCATATGATTGATGAACGCGCTTCAACCTACTTTGTTAATAAGGTATTTACTTATGCTAAAGACCAAAACGATAATGACTACGATTGGAATGATGATTGATCCTATCTTCGTATTTCATATTTAACAAAAATACCTGCCATAAATTTCGGGGATTAAGCCTGATCATTAAATTATTACTAATCTTGAATTCATAAAAAGTAAGCTATGTTATAATCATAGGTTATCAAAAATTTTATAAATTATATACTCAAGCAGATTAAAGCTCCTAGGGTGTTGCTTCGCTCTTACCTACTACTTGTAGGCTGCGTCGCTCGCGTTGATTTGAGTATAGATTGGCTAAAGGATTATAGTATGTGTGGAATTAGTGTTAGACCCAAAAAATATGGTTCTGACAGCTTGATAAGCTATCGTGGACCGGATATTACTAAGGTTAAGGAAGTTGAAGATTATACTTTTATTTTTCATCGCTTGGCAATTGTAGATACTTCTCATGCCGGAGATCAGCCATTTGAAGATAATCGCTGGGTATTGATGTGTAATGGTGAAATATTTAATTATAAGCAATTAAAGCAAGTTTATACTGATTATCCGTATATTTCACATTCAGACTGTGAGGTAATTATTCCGGTATTGGAAAATCATCGTCTAGTTGAAGCATGTAATGTACTTGATGGTGAATTTGCTTTTGTCGCTTATGATAAACGTCATAAACGGGTAATTGCCGCACGTGATCCAATGGGGATTCGTCCATTATTCTATGGTTATACCAAAGAAGGGCAAATCGCCTTTGCTTCTGAAATGAAGGATCTTATTAAGTTTTGTGACAAAGTAAATCCATTTCCACCTGGACATTATTATAATGGCGAAGATATTAAGCCATTTTGCGAATTATATCGCTTACCAGGTGGTAAGCAGTACGATATGGACAAAATCTTAACCAATATTCGTAACATTCTAACTGCAAGTGTAGTTAAACGTTTGGATGCTGATGTGCCAATTGGTTATTTATTAAGTGGTGGACTTGATTCAAGCTTGGTATGTGCCATTGCTCAACGCCATACAGTAAAACCAATTACCACATTTGCAATCGGTCTTGAAGTGAATCCAATTGATCTTAAATACGCTAAACAAGTTGCGGATTACCTTGGAACAGATCACCATGAAGTAATCTTTACTTATCAAGATATTAAAGATATTCTTAAAACTATCATTTGGCATACTGAAACTTGGGACGTAACGACAATTCGCGCTAGTACACCAATGTTCTTACTCTGTAAATATATTCGTGAGAATACTGATATTCGTGTGGTACTTAGTGGTGAAGTTAGTGATGAATTATTTGGCTATAAATATACTGATTATGCGCCAACTGCGATAGATTTCCAGAAAGAGTCGCAAAAGCGGATCAAAGAATTATACATGTATGATGTATTACGTGCTGATCGTTGTATTGCTGCAAATAGTCTTGAAGCAAGGGTTCCATTCTCAGATAAACAGTTTGTGACCTATGTTATGGAAATTGAACCAGAACTTAAATTAAATACTTACAATATGGGTAAATATCTGCTACGTAAAGCATTTGATGGTTCTGACTATTTGCCAGCTGAGATTTTATTCCGTGATAAGGCTGCCTTTTCTGATGCGGTTGGACATGGTTTAGTTGACTGTCTGATAGAAATGGCAGAAGAGCGTTATACCGATGCCGAGTTTGCTGAAAAATCTGCCAAATATACAGATAATCGTCCTTTAACTAAAGAAGGTTTGATGTATCGTGAAATGTTCAATGAAATGTTCCCGAACCATGACCATGTGATTTGTGGTTACTGGTTACCAAATCGTGAATGGCCAAATTGTGATCTTGATGATCCAAGTGCTCGTCATTTGCCGAATTATGGTGCGAGCGGCGAATAATTTTGCTAAAAAACCGGGATTTAAAACCCCGGTTTTTTATTGTTAAAAAGATTGGTTTTCTACTCCTAATCTGCTATAATATACCCCATATAGGTATATTGGGGATTATCAAAATGTCAACTAGCGTAACGTATAATATCAGTAATGTCAAGTGTGCTGGCTGTGTTGGTAAAATTGAGAGCCGGCTTAAAGAGCTATCTGGTGTATCCTCTGCACAGGTGAATCTACTCGATAAAACTGTTATGATTGAATATGCTAATAATAAGCAGGAAGATTCCATCCGTGAAGCCCTAGATAAGCTTGGCTTTCCTATTGAAATTACGCCAAAATCAGAATCAACTTTCTCGCGAATCTTTAATATAGCCATTCCATTAATATTGGGTGCGGTGCTGATGATTAGCGAAATGCTCCATGAGACGATGCCTAATTATACTGATAGCAAAGGGTTTCTGACTGGACTCTTCTCTGCTTTAATTACACTCCTGGTAGTTATATTTTGTTGTAAAACTCAAATCAAAAGTGGTATTTTGGCTATCCGTAACCTTAGTCCAAACATGTATAGTCTGATTGTTATCGGTGTCTTTTCTGCATGGCTCTATTCTTTGTTTATTGTTATCTCCAGCCATAATGGAAATTTTTTACTTTCAAACCATGTCTATTTTGAATCTGCTCTGGTAATTATTGGCTTAGTAAATTTAGGTAGCCTTCTTGAAGAGAAAGCTAAAAATGCAGCAATGGGTGCGATAAAAGGATTAAGTGCGCTTATTCCTGCTACTACTATCATGGTAACTGATGGTGAAGAAAAGGAAATTGCCAGTAATCTTTTGCGCACAGGCTATATAATTAGGATTAAACCAGGCATGAAATTACCTGCTGATGGTGAGATTATATCTGGCGATGGTTATCTTGAAGAAGCAATGCTAACTGGTGAACCTTTACCTATTCATAAAAAAGTAGGTGATAAGGTATTTGGAGGGACAATCAATACTAGTGGGGCTTTTGAGTTTTCGGTATCACAGGTGGGCGGGAAAACTTTACTTGGTGATATTATTGCGATGGTTAAATCAGCACAGATGTCAAAGCCACCATTAGCAAGGCTTGCGGATAGAATCGCCAGAGTCTTTGTTCCTACTGTGATGCTATTAGCTTTATTTAGTGGTTTAGTTTGGTATATTGTTGCACCTGAGAATAACTTCTACCATGCACTAACAGTTTTTATGACGGTGCTAATTATTGCTTGTCCGTGTTCTGTTGGTTTGGCAATCCCTGTTTCACTAACGGTTGGTGTTGGTAGGGCAGCAAAATCTGGAATTATAATTCGTGATCCTTCAGCTCTTGGTAATGCCGACAAAATCGATACTATCATTTTAGATAAAACTGGTACTCTTACCGTTGGTAAGCCTTCGGTTGTGAATTATATTTGCAGTTCTGATGTAGATGCTATTTATTCTCTACAAATTTTGAAAGCACTTGAGGCAAATTCTGGCCATCCGTTAGCTCATGCGATTCTAAATTATCGTACTGAAATAAGTCTTGATAGTGATCTTAATTTGGCAGAGTATAAAACTATTTCTGGTAAAGGTATAAGTGGAGTAATTAATGGTATAGAGTATTTTGCTGGATCATTGGAATTTATCGGTCAGCATGTAACTAAAATTAACGGTGATCTGGTAGCACAAAATCGCCATACCAATATTTATCTGGCAAATAATGATGGTATTATTGCACGAGTTGATGTCAGTGACGAATTAAAGCCAGATGCCAAAGAGGCAATTGCTGCATTATCTAAGCAGGTGAATGAGATTATTTTACTGACTGGAGATAATCAAAATAATGCCCACGCAATAGCTAAAGAAGCTGGAATTAGCAAAGTAGTTGCTAATTGTTTGCCACAAGATAAACTTGCCTTTATCAAGGCAGCGCAGCAAGAGGGCAAGAAAATTCTCTTTGTTGGTGATGGTATCAATGATGCACCAAGTCTAATGCAGGCAGACTTAGGTATCGCTGTTGCTGGTGGAACTGATATTGCTGCTAGTAGTTCAGCAATTTGTCTAACTGGTAGTTCATTATCTGGGATTTCAGCGGCATTAAAGATTGCAAAAGCAATTAATCAGAATATGCGTCAGAATCTCTTTGGTTCATTTGTTTATAATAGTTTGGCAATTTTAATTGCAATGGGTGTTTTTTATCCATTTGGACACTATTTATTAAATCCAATGGTAGCTAGTATTGCAATGAGTTTATCTTCGGTTACAGTAATTGTGAATGCGCTACGGTTACGCACAATTAACCTTAGTAATTAATCCTCTAGTCATTGGTGAGAACATTTAAGCTAATTATTTTAATTCTAGCTAGTAGTTAGTTGGTGAGTACCCAAATTAACATTATTTAGTATGGTTAAATCGGGGCTAATTAATGCTGGTGGAAAATAATTATGCAAACTTAGTCTCTTTGCTATATTAAATAAAGTATTGCTATCGTTACAGTTATCTCCAAATTTGCGGTATAGCCCTTCGGTTATGATTCTTTGAACTCTTCCTCTTGATACATTCAAATATTCAGCAATCTCATATTGGGAAAATTTATATAGTAGTAGAAATAGTACTTCATGTTCTTGTTTAGTGAATCCTAACTTATTTACATTGGCAAGTCCAAGTTGATAATTTTCTATTGAAGTTTGCTGGGAGTGATTCAGACAATTAAAAGGATTCGCATACCAAGATAACATATATGTACCAATAACAGATCCATCTGAGTTAAAAATTGGGAAAATAGTTGCCTGTCTTGCAAATTCTTCTCCATTTAGATGCTGTGTACTAGCAAAAAAATTTTTTATTTGTCCATTATCACGAACCTGCTGATTTAAGGTTTCAATTTGTTTGTAATATTTTTTGGAAAAAAGCTCATTTTTATCTGCGAACATTTCATAGGTTAGACCATGAATGTTTGAATCATTCATGAGGGTATTTTGTTTGTCAAAGTAATCATTTAAGAATACAAATCTATTTTCACAATCCATTACTTGTAAGAATACATTTTGCCCATTGAATGCCGGAAAATATTTGTTCATTGCTTGTTTTAGTTGTTTATTTATCTTTATCAATTTACTTTTCTAACCTTAAAATGCTATTTTTTGACATTAGATTTATTGCAAAGTCGCATATACGCTACACTTACAGTTATTATTTATTATGCTTGCTGTTATTATTATACTGAAATGATTTTATATTGTTTGAAAGGATAATTTGTGTTTAAACTAAATCCATATTGGAATCTTGAGCTATTAATATTAAATATCATAAAATTGAGCTACATCAAATTTACTTTTTATTCTATCTAAAAAAAAGTGCCATACGTTTAAAATATGGCACTATCTGAAATAGAAAAGATAACAAAATGATCTTTTCTTTCAGATAAGGAGGGTTCTGCTATCTGGATTAAACTCTTATTTTTAAGCTTTATTGAGAGTTAAAAGGAAATCCAAAATTCAAAAAGGTATTATAAAGTTATTTAAAAAATAAATAAACTGCATTTTTTGCAGGGGAATGTATTTACAGCTTTTTTTGTATTGTAGAATTTATGAAAGCAAGGTAGTTGATGGGGTTATAGTTTAATAAACAATAATCTACATGCTGCTTAATTAAACCTACGATTTATAGTAAATCTAAGCTAAAACTTAGTCTGGTTTAGCTAGTAAATGAATCAATGGGTTTCTTATTTGAGTGTTAAGTATTTTGATTTGAAGGGTGCTTTATGACTGATATTGAAATTCTGGAACTGGTGGCAAAAGGGCTTGAAATTACCGGACAAAATCGGGCAATTCTTTTGGGTAACTTAGATCTGGAGTTTGTATATACTACAAAATTATATCAAGATTTGATGGGAAATCCACAAATAATTGGTAAACGAATGAAGGACTCAAATCATCCTGGGGCTAAATATGCAGATCAACTAAGGCAAATTGCTTCAAATGTTATTCAGACAGGAAAAAAGTCGTCTTACTTTATCATTTATCAATTACCTAACACAAAAGTTAAACGTTGTTATATTAATCATTGTAGCCTACTTATAAACCCAGAGACTGGTTCTAAGGTGGGTATTATGACAGAAATTGAGCCTTTTAACTGCAAGTATATTGGTAATGTATTAAATATTGCCAATCAACTTGTTATTCCTTCAGAAGATGAGACTAGCCAACAAAGCCCAACTGATAAAGTAACTTATCAGTTAAGCGATAGGGAGCAAGAGATATTGTTTTTGTTGATGATCGGTCGCTCATATAAAGAAATAACTTATATTATTAATAAAATTTATGACAAATCCATTTCTATCTCTGCTATTAATTCAATTATCCGGGTGAACTTATTCAATAAATTTAATACTTCCTCTGTTAGTAGCCTCATACAGATAGCAGCAAGTAATTCGGTTATTCAAGAAATTCCACCAAGTTTACTTAAATTTCCTGAGGGGATTTTTGAAGTAGATTATTTCTAATTTTTATGATATATGCATTCTTTTAGATATAAGTTAAAGTAGAGTAAAACATTTGATAGTGATGGGTTTTGGTTCTTTAAAATTAAGTAGTTTAACTTATTTATATTTATTGTACCATACCTCAATATAATTAAATATCCCAAGCTGAGCCTGTTCTTTGGTTTTAAAAGCTCCTTCTCGATAGTTACTGGCAAATTGAATGGTATCATAGAGCATTAAAACAGGTTTGTAATATTGAAAAGTTTCAAGTTCGCAAAAGTCATGCAATACGGAATCATATTTACTGTGCGCTATGTGCTTTTTGCAAGCTAGAAATACTGAAATTCAAACAAGTGATTACAAATTGGTATCAAATTCAGCAGCAACTATTTAATGATGTTATTGCTGCTTTTATTAAAAGTGTTGGTATTGGTAAGTCTGATAAATACTTTTACTACTCTTTACCCATGGGGAGTATTTGTGCCAAATGAATAATTAAAACTGAACCTGAGGAAAACCCTCATGTTTTTTAGCCTATCAGATATAGTATTATAATTTGTAGTTGTCAGAAAAAATGCCATACAACAGTATGGCATTATCAGAATAAATAAGGGATGGCAGATAACTCCCTTATGGAGTACCGATAGATCATATAATAAAAAGTTATTATATTCCTTCTTGAATAAGATGCCAAGTGTAACTTTTACACTGCAAAATTTGCAGTTTATTGCTGGTGTTTTTTCGCGATATAATTAAGTTTAATTATGTAACCATTATGGATAGTAAAATGCATCTTAGAAAATTTTTACCAATTATTATTTATTCAGCAGGAATGTTGGCAGCTTGCCAAAGCGGCAGTGCTGCGAGCCAAAATAATACTGACCCGGGAACTCCCGGTTATGATGAGTCGATTCCTCTTGCTACACAGTATCTCTCCAGTGATAGTTATAGCTGTAATGCCTTACCGGTCTGTCAGACACCAAGTCCAGATTATTTAAGTTGTGTTTCATCTGTGGCACTGGCTAATTGTAATAATTTGCAAGGATTAAATCAAAATGGCATGACACTTAATGATAGTAGAAATAGCTATGCCGCTGGATTTTCACAGAACTTTAGCGCTACCGGAATAACTCCCGGTTGGCAAACTAGCGAAAGTGCTAACCAAACTTTATTTGCAGCTTATACTATAACCTATAATCCTGATCCGAGTGCTCCGGCTAATTCAATCGGATACCCAGTTCAGGATCAGGCAATCCAGCAATATGCGGCTTCGCAAGAAAGTGTAAGTACTTGCACATATTATGTCGATAATAATACCAAGAGCTTTTCACCATGGGTGTCTCATTGCAGTGCTTTTGCTGAATGGGCGGTTAGTAGTGTATTTAATCAGGATATTCCTCCATTGCAGCCACGAGGTGATTTGGGCTATGACTGGTGTGGTCTTGCTGATGCAAATTCTCAGGGGTTGGCAAGTGGTGCTAATAATTGGACTAATGTTGAATCTTCCTCTTTTGCTGGGAATTATTCTTCGGCACCGGCAGTTGCACAAGCATTAGCTAATGCTGGCTGCGGTGTTGTAGCTAATTTTTATAATTCTAGTGGTGCAGGACATATTGCTGTAATTTTACCGAATACCTGGCAACAAGCCGAAAGCATGCAGGGTGTAAGCATGCAGTTGACTAATCCAAATTATCCGTATAATGTAGCTGTTGTTGATTCTTCAAGCTTCCAGCAGTTTTTACAGATGAATGGACCGGAAGAAATGCAGGCTGGGCTATACAACTTCCAGCATACAACAGTATTTAACGGCTTTTATACCGAGCTTAATCCTCCATTAGCTCCCGCAACCGACCCACAAATTGCGGATAATTTTGCAGGTATTATTTATTATTATAATACAGCAACTTGTAGTTACTAATTATTTGATTAAATGGTGGGAGTTCCCCACCATTTAGTTTTTTGTTAAGTGGAAATAAGATAAGCACAATATAAATTGAAGAGCGCTGGTAACTTCATGTAGAGACTTCTGAGAATCTTATTAATTGAAGTGTTGGATATTCCAACTATAAAATTATCAATGTTTACAGTGTTAGCAGAGCTATAATATATTTATTTTAGGTGTTTTGGTTACTATTTGCAGTTATGTAGGGTAAAATTAAGGGTTAACCTTTTTATCTCATACATTTAATAATGATCGATATTATAATAAAAATTATCAAACGGGTTCCGTGGATATTAGTGCTATTAATTTCTTTTTGGTTAGTAGTATTGGGTATTCTTGCCTATAGATATTTTAATATTGATAAAACCCTCCAGGAATATCTTTATAATGACTATCATGCTGCAGAATCTGCAACTATAGATAGTATTACGGCTGGAGCTTCCTATCAGATAATGCGCCAGCTTAATAGTGGATCGCTTGGGGATAGGCAGCTGGTTACTTTAACCAACACCAATACACGCCAGTTTATTAATCTTGAAGATGTCGTTCTATACACTGAACAAGGTGAATTACACGCAGTGTACAATAATGCAAATGGGCTATACACATTATTTTTCAATCAGGTTCCTATTAGCCAAATTGCAAATCCAAATGTAATTTATGCCTTCAAATTTAATAACAATAATGTAATTTTAATATTTGATGCAGAAGTAGTCGATGGTAGCCATGTCTATTCTATGCTTGAAATTAGTAATTCAACTCGCCGTTTGTTACACGAGCTTGGTAACTCGGAAAGCATGATAGATGCAACTCTTAGCCCGAATGGAAACTGTATCTTCCTCAAATTTCAGGATGCCAGAAAATATACTGAAGAGGGTGATTTCCAAGTCTATCAATATTGTGGTGGCAATAGTGTCTTTAAAATTCTTGAAGTTAAATCTGAAGACTACTATCAGCAAAAATTCTCTACCTATACAGCCAAACAGATCGTTCATCTTGCCAAAAATGAACACTGCTTGGACACTGTAAATAAAGGGTTTTATTTGACGAAAGAATGCAACTATGGCATCAAGTATTGCTACATGTTTCGGCAAATAAACAATCCAGCCCAAGATAGTTACTATAAAACACTTGATACAGCATGTAATAGCATGACAACAAGTAGTGTTTACCAGATGATTATTAGCCGTTAACCCGCGGTTTAGCTAAGAATCCGAACTAATAAGCTACCAGCTTCCCGGGTTGCACCAGTACCAATAGATGCAACTATTCCATCGTGTGGAGCTTCATAGGATTTGATTATATCTCCAAAGGGGTTTCTCTGAATTGCTATTTTCTCACCGTTTTTTACTTTAACCCCTAATCTCACAAATATTTCTGCATAACCACCAACTTCTGCTTTTACAGATGTAAGCTTATTGCCAATTATGGTTCCAAAAGTTTCTGCTGTTCGCCCATGATGCTCTTTTATCATCTGATTAGCCAACATGACATTGTATATTCCTTCGATTGCACGCTGAATATATTCTGGTTCAAAGATTCGTGGTGAGCCTAGTTCAAGGGTAATAGCTGGAATGCCATAACTATCGAAAGTTCCTTCCACGGTACCTAAGCTATCTTTGTCATCATAAATTTGATCGGCTGGAAATTTTAATGCCAGATCGCGGACTTCTGGAATACTAAGATCAGCATACATAAAAAATGGATAAATGGTATCCGTAGATTGGGCGTGTAGGTCTATTGCCATATCAACATTGCCATGCCACAGATTATTCCATAGTTTATAGGCATGAACTTCGGCTGTATTCCCATCTATTTTGCCGGGAAAAAGCCGATTCATATTTGCATAATCGCCACCATCAGTTGACAGATACCAGTTACGGTTAATGTGCATTAATGAGTTAGGTGAAGCCTGCAAAACTCCAATTACTATTCCTGCCATATTCTCTATATCTAGCGTTGCAAAAGTCTCTTGGATTACTTTTATTCCATTTAATTCATCACCATGGATTCCTGTGTTAAGTAACAGTTTTTTCCCAGGGTGTTTACCTACGGCAACCATTATCGGAACATACCAGCTCTGTCCTATATTCATATCTGCACCTTTGAACATAAAACGATAAATTCTTCCTCTTTCAAGCAGGTTAACATCTAATTTGGTAATAACTGGCAAGCCATCAATAATATCCTGATTATAGAGCATATCATTCCTTATGAAATCATTCTGAAATAACTATTTATTAAATGAAGCTAATCTTTTATACTAATCGATTCTATTAATTGAATATCCAAGAAACCATCACTAACTTCTTGAGAATAGCTGGTAAATTTGTCCATCCATTTACTAGCCTCCTTAAATTCCTTGATAAAGTTCTCTTTGTTATGTTGTTCGAGCTGATCTATCCAATGATTAAGCCATTGGCTAAACTCTCTGATTAACTCGATTCTAGAATTGTCTGCCATAATTATATCGGCATATAAAGCAGCATCCTGATCAAAAATTCTTCCCATGAGTAATAGCTTTGCCATATAGATTGGGCTTGCTAGTTCCATCAAGGATTCGGGGTGCTGATTTTTGTGGTGTAAAAATGTACCAAGACTGAATGTTAAGAAGTGCTCGATCCCCTGAATGAAGCTCATCGCCTGATCGTGCTTTGTAGCATCGAGATGTTTGACAGTGAAGCCCAACTTCAGTAATAAATCTGTGACCCAAGCTGTCTTTTCAGGATAACGACCATCGCAAGCTATGATTACCTGATTGTGTGTGCTATTAATTGTGGGTCCAAACATCGGATGAAGTCCAATAACCGGACCAATATGCTCACGCAGCATTACTAATAACGGGGATGATTTTATGCTGGTGAAGTCTGATAGTACACAATTTTGGTTGATTTGTTTGGCAACTTTAACAATAATCTCACTGGTTATATGGATAGGAACGCTAATAATTACCCAGTCAGCTTTTGCTAGGATTGTGCTGGCATTTTGCCAGTCATCTTTACCTATTGTATTTATAGTATGATTTTCCTGACTAAATAATCTACTAAAGAGCTTTCCCATAAGCCCATTACCACCAATGATTACTATATTTTTTTTATTCATAAATTACATCTAGTATTTCTATGTTTTCAAGCCCTTGTGGGGACATAAAGGCAAAATCATCACCTAATTTTTTCCTTAATAGATTTCTGGCTAGTGGCGAAGTCCAGCTGATATGATTAAGTTCAGTATTTATCTCATCTTGACCAACAATTTTTACAGTCTGTTCAGTTTTTTCATTCCTAAGGATAATAACAGTTGCACCAAAATAAATGGTTTCATTTCCTCTATGTGAAAGTGGGTCAACTACTTCGGCATGTTCAATTTTCTTAGTTAATTGATGAATTCTTTTATCAATTTCGCGTAGGCGTTTTTTGCCATATTGGTAATCTGCATTTTCTGATCGATCGCCATTACTAGCCGCCCAGTTCACCAATTTTACATAGTGTGGACGTTCTTTAGTAACTAAGTTATGTAGCTCTTCTCTGAGCACTGCATAGCCAGTTGTGGTAATGTAGTTTTTGTCATTCATCGTTGGAGGTGGTTAATTTATAAATTTAAACCACTATTTTAACTAAATAATGGTTATTTTTTTATCTGATTTATTTTTGTACTACTGAAATTGTACCCAGTTTATTTGAAAAGTCTTTGGGTAACTGGCTAATTTCTTCTATTGTTTTTTGTGCTAGGTCAAGATAAATATCTGCAATTGAATTATTAGCCGTTGCTATTGGGCATCCTTTATCACTTTCTTCTCGAATAGCAATATTTAATGGTAATTTTGCCAATAGCTCAAGATTATAAGTTTCTTTTAATTTTTGATTTCCTTCAGTGCCAAAAATATCACTTTGATGCCCACAGTTTTCGCAGACATGTGTACTCATGTTCTCAACTACTCCCAGACATGGAAGACCTAATTTGTTAAACATGGCGATACTTTTGCCAACGTCAAGTAGTGCTATATCTTGTGGAGTTGTAACTACTATTGTTGCTGTGATAGGCATTTTTTGTGCCATAGTTAGGTGAATATCCCCAGTTCCGGGTGGCATATCAACTATCAGAAAATCAAGCTCACCCCATTCACTATCATTTAGCATTTGGTCGATTGCCTTATTGACAATTGCTCCCCTCCAAATTGCTGCTTGTGTCGGGTCAATTAAAAATCCAAATGACATTATTTTAATGCCAAATTTATCAAGTGGCACAAAATTATTGTTGCTAACCTCAGGTTTAAAATCAGTTGCACCAACGAGGATAGGTTGTGATGGTCCGTAAATGTCACCATCCAGAAGCCCTGTTGATGCGCCAAGTTTGGCAAGGCTGATTGCCAGATTGACTGCGGTGGTGGATTTACCAACCCCGCCCTTACCAGAGGTTACGGCTATGATGTTTTTTATGTTCTTAATGCGACTTAGTCCGGTTTTAATGCGGTGTGCTATAATATCAGGTTTGTTAGTCATTGTTTCCATTGCTATTTAAGATTTAAATCAAGTATTTTTGGAAGCATTATTTTAACATAAAAAGTTTACTGTTTTACTAAGACAATTATAAATTATACTGAGGTGTGCTTTGACTAAAAATACTATTGTAACCTGTGCTTTACCGTATGCCAATGCAAGTTTGCATCTTGGGCATGTCCTTGAACATATTCAGGCTGATATTTGGGTTCGTTTTCAGAAAATGAAAGGTGAAAAATGCTACTTTATTTGTGCAACAGACACACATGGCACGCCAATTATGTTAAAAGCAGAGGAACAGGGAATTACTCCCGAAGAATTAATTGCGCGTTTTCATAAAGAGCATACTGCAGATCTTACCGCATTTGGGATAGGTCATGACCATTTTTATACGACCAACTCAATAGAAAATAAACAGTGTGCTTATGATGTTTACAATAAGCTAAAAGCGAATAATAAAATTGCGGTTCGAACTATTAGCCAGCTTTTTGATGAAGAAAAAGAGATGTTTTTACCGGATCGTTTTGTTAAGGGAACCTGTCCAAAATGTAAGGCAGTTGATCAATATGGTGATAGCTGTGAAAAATGTGGTGCTACTTATTCACCAACCGAATTAATTGATCCATATTCAGCCATCTCTGGGTCAAAGCCTGTTTTACGTGAATCAGAGCATTATTTTTACCGCCTGAGCGAAGCTGGAGAGTTTTTGGCGACTTGGCTAAATGCCGATGGACGCTTGCAGGTAGAAGCTAAAAATAAAATGCAGGAATGGCTTGAGGGTGGCTTGCAGGATTGGGATATATCCCGCGATAAACCTTATTTTGGTTTTGAGATCCCTGATGCTCCCGGAAAATACTTCTATGTCTGGCTTGATGCACCAGTTGGTTATTTAAGTAGCTTTATGCATTTTTGCGAGCAACAAGGGCTTGATTTTAATCAATTATGGAATAGTCCAGATACTGAAATATATCATTTTATTGGTAAAGACATTCTTTACTTCCACGCATTATTCTGGCCTGCTGTTCTTCATGATGCTGGTTATCGCACTCCAAGTGGGCTTTTTGTTCATGGCTTTCTGACGGTAAATGGTGAAAAGATGTCTAAATCACGCGGGACATTTATTACTGCCAAAACTTATCTTGAGAGTGGGCTCAATCCAGAATTTTTCCGCTACTACATTGCTAGCAAATTAAATAATCGAATCGAAGATTTTGATTTATCGCTAGATGATTTTGTTGCTAAGATAAATTCGGAATTAGTTGGAAAGTATATTAATATCGCTGCCCGTTCTGCTGGTTTTATAGCCAAACGTTTTGCCAACAAGCTTGCGGATAAAATTGATGATGAGTCACTGTTAATTCATGTGTTATCAATAAGAAATGAAGTGGCAGAGTTATTTCAGGCGCGTGAGTTTGCCAAAGCAGTACGCCTGATCATGAAAATAGTTGATGATGTAAACCAGTATGTTGATCAGGCTAAACCTTGGATTTTAGCTAAAGAAGCTGGGAAAGATCAAGAGTTACAGCAGATATGTACGCTTTTGATTAATGCATTTAGGATTATATCAGTGTATCTTAAACCCATATTGCCTGAACTTATAGGGAATGTAGAGAAATTCCTGAATATTTCTCCATTAATCTGGGCTAGCCTTGAAGAATACATTCTTGGAGTTGATATAAATACATATAATCATTTAATTAATAGGGTAGAGCCAACCATGATAGAAAAACTTGTAACCGTAAACGAATCTAGCCCAGTAGCTAAGGCTGATAATATAAATTATGAACCAGTGGCAGAAACAATAACAATTGATGATTTTTCAAAAATTGACTTACGCATTGCCAAAATTGTTGCAGCAAGTCACGTTGAAGGCGCTGACAAATTAGTTCAGTTGACACTTGATATAGGTAATGAAACTAGAAATGTATTTGCCGGTATAAAATCAGCCTACAACCCTGCTGATTTAGTTGGTAAACATACTGTTATGGTTGCAAATTTAGCTCCACGCAAGATGAAATTTGGGATGAGCGAAGGTATGGTTTTAGCGGCTAGTTTTGAAGATAAAAATGGTGGTCTATACATATTGGAGCCACATGATGGGGCAAAACCGGGAATGAGGGTTCGCTAGGAAGTACAAAATTTTCTATTAAAATTTACCCTAAATAACTACTTGAGTTTATAATATAACTTATTTTAGTTCTGCTTGCCAGCAAATTTTTTTGGGTAGTTTTATGAAAATGAACAAAAAGTCATCAGTATTGCCTTTGCTTATACTCGGTTCTTTAACTGCCTGTAATGGCGGAGGCTATGCTGGTCCAAATAATACCACTAACTATGGTGAGGTGGTGTCAATTTCTAAACAGCAATTAGGTGGCATGCCTGTAGCTGGGCTTGGAACTATCTCGTATGCAAGTCCACTGGCTGTTGGTTATGCTACTACGCAGCCGCAATTAGGTTATTACTTTGAAAGTGATTTGTCTGTATTGGATTACGAAGCTGCCAATCAGGCAAATACTAAAACTCTATATAACTATGATGTAGCCTCAAACTTTATTGAGAAGAATATTGCTGGTGCCAGCATGATAGAGTCCGTTTCAGCTTACGCCATCGAATATCAAACTCAAGGACAAAATTATCAGACCGATCCAGCACAGATTGTTCGAACGGCTTCAGGGTTGATAATTGTACCGAATATGAAAAATGGTGCGCCAATTCGTGGAGTTGTTGTTTACTTCCACCCAACTACTTTTGGTAAAAATCAGGTTCCTTCATGTCTTGGTCCTTTCTTTACTGGGGCAGGTAATGTCTCTTTAAATATTCCTGACTATTGTAATGTGACAGCACTGGATAATACAGGTGATGCGTTTTATGCTTCATTATCTGCGATTTATGCTGCGCGTGGTTTTGCAGTCGTTGCACCAGATTATGTTGGTCAGGGAATTGATTATAATAATGTTCATCCGTATGTTGCTTATCCAGATAATAACGTTTACTCAGCATTTAACATGTTCCCTGCATTAAGACAAATTCTTGCTAGTGATTATGGAATTAGTATCAATCAGGAGCTTCCATTATTTATTACTGGTTATTCAGAGGGTGGTGGTTATGCACTAAAAGCCTCACAAATGGCTCAGGGTAGTCAAAGTGGTGTTTTGAGCAAGAATGGATTACAGTTAAAAATTACTTCCCCTCAAGAAGGTGCATATTCTCTTGCTGACCAGATGAATTTTGCTTTTAATGACAATAATGATGGGGTTTTTAATTGTTCAAGCAACTCTGCATATAATTGTGGGAACGTAGATGTTATGCGTTCGGCTAATAGTCCATTAAGAACTGAGTCTGTTACCCAAATGAATAGCTGGAACATAGTAACCGCAGTTTCCGCCGCTACTTACAAGCCTGCATTAACTAGCTATGTGTTGACAGCAGCAATGTATTATAGTTTTCATAACTTAACTAATGCCTATAATTTTGCGATGAATCCTCAGTTCTGGTCTGACATTCCAATGTCACCGACTGAAATAGCAACATTATATGAGCTATACTCAGGCATTTTGGGTACAACTTATACTGGAGGACAGATTTCTGGGGCGATAGTGAATAATACCTTTAATATCAATAACTATGACCCTAAAACCCCACTTAATCTGACATTCTTTTTGCCAGATGGTTCAACGTATCCAGTGTCAGCAACAGCTAATCATTATGGAACTAATAATTCTGGGACCGCATTTATTAATCCAGCGGTATCTGCAAATGACCAATTCCAGTTAATCTTGACTAATGGCTCAACCTATAATTGGACGAGTAATTCGCCAATTAACTTCATTCATATGGTTTTTGATTCGGCTGTGACTGTGTTAAATACCCATGAAGCGTATTCATGTATGAAGTATGGCGTAAGTTTTGCTGGTGGTAATGGTTTGGTTCCTTCTGCGGCGCCATGCTCCGTGGCTGCAAGTGGCAGCTTGATTGAGTCAACAGTTATTCCTAATTTCCAAATGACAAATAACTATACTCAGCTATCTCCAATGGGAATAAATGGAGTTAGTAATCCTGATGAGCCTAACCCTTTGGCTAATTCAAAATTTTGGACACCTAATAGCCTTATTTCTACTTTGGGTACGCCTTTTGATCATCCAAACATGCTCGTACTTGGCAACATTATTGCTCTTTGCACTTTTGAGAATTCATTGCAAAGTGGTACAAACTCAGGTATGTGTCCTACCTTCTAAATTAATCTTACTGTTATACCACGAGATTTTTCTCGTGGTTTTTTAATGTTTGTTAAGCTGATGAGAAGTGCTAAAATAGTGGGGTTATCAAATTTAGTATGCGGAAGAGAAAATGATTGTTTTTGAGGTTATCGGTGGATTAATCCTGTTTGCCTTTTTGAGTTTAATGAGTTTTATCATCTTGCCAAGCCTTTTAGGTTGCTTTGGCTTTATCTTGTTTTTAATAGTTTTTATTGCATTAATGGTAGCATTTAGTGCTAGTATTGGTTGGTTTATAGTTTTTGTAATAGCATGTTATGCTGTTGTTGCCGTTATTCGGGTCATTCGCTATTCGCAGTTGCCGGATTATGATAGATATTTGACAGAAAACCTTAACATTTATAATGATGGTCAGGTACATTGTTGTAATTGTGGTTCAAATCAATTAATGCACGTTGGTTTATTTGGTTTAAGAAGTAAACTACGTTATTATATTTGTATGAGCTGTCGCAAGCATTTGTATAGATTTAAGGTGCTATAAAAATGAGACAATTACTCCTAGATACTGAAACAACTGGCTTTGAGCCAAGTGAAGGACACCGGATTATTGAGTTTGCCGCTTTAGAGATGATTGATCGTAAGCTTACTGGAAACTCCCTGCATTTATATTTCAATCCTGAACGTGATATTCCCCAAGAAGCAACTAATGTTCATGGCATAACTATGGAACAAGTTGCAAATGAAGCACCATTTCGTGAACGTGTTGATGAAATTCTACATTATATTGAGGGTGCTGAGTTAATAATACATAATGCTAAATTTGACTTAAAATTCCTTGATCATCATTTTCTTGAGCTTGGCAAGAAAAATACTCTTGAATATGCTGTAAATGCCATTGATACACTGATGATGGCGCGTAAAAAATTTCCGGGTGCTAAAAATAGCCTTGATGCATTATGTGACCGTTTTAGGATTGATCGTAGTAATCGTACTTATCATGGTGCCTTAATAGATTGCGAGTTACTTGGCTTTGTGTTTCTCGAATTGACTAAAGAGCAAATCAGTTTACTTGCGGATGAAGAAGTAAAGCAGCAAAAAAACAAAAAAACCTATAAACAAATTAATATTCCAAATGACATTGTTGTCAAGGTGTCGGCAACCGAACTTGATGCGCATCTAGAATATCTTAAAGTTTTAGATAAAGCCAGTAACGGTAATTGTTTTTGGTTCAATCAGACAAAAGATTTTATTGAATCTTAGAAGGTTGGATGATGAAGCATATTGTTATTATTCCATGTGCTGGGACAGGTAGCCGATTTAATGCTCCAATTGCAAAACAATATTTACCATTACTTGATAAGACTGTTCTTGACTGGACATTACAGACGTTTATTAATCTAAAAATGATTAATGAAATATACGTTATCTGTCAACGGGATGATAGCTATATTGATGATTATATTTCCCGTTATCCGAATGTTAATTTTCTTCGATTGGGTGGTATAACTAGGACTGAAACTGTTAGAAATGCACTTGAGCATATTGAATTAGAGGATAATGATTGGGTCTTAGTTCATGATGCCGCGCGTTGCTGTATTGATCATCGCGATGTTGAACAGCTACTTATTCAGCTAAAGAATCATGAAATTGGTGGGATATTGGCAAGTAAGGCTACGGATACCTTAAAGCAAGTTGATGCAGATGGTAATATTGTTAAAACAATTGATCGTACTGTTATTTATCAGGCTCAGACACCCCAGATGTTTCGAAGCCATATCCTTATGTCTGGATTAGATTATTGTCGGGAGAAAAATATAACTATTACTGACGAAGCTAGTGCTGTTGAAGCCTTGGGTAGCAAGGTTAGTGTAGTAGAATCACTCTATAGTAATCCGAAAATTACTTATCCAGATGATTTATTATTTGCTGCAAGCATTCTTGCTAGCCGTTTATGAGGAAACTATCAAGATGTTTAGAATTGGACAAGGATTTGATTTACATACTTTTGAGGGTGGGCGCCCATTAATAATTGGTGGGATCGAAATCCCTTATCATCTCGGGCTTGCTGGTCATTCTGATGCTGATGTGTTACTGCATGCGATAATTGATGCACTAATTGGTGCTGCTGCATTGGGCGATATTGGTAAATTATTCCCTGATGACGATGAAAAGTTCAAAGGGATTGACAGTAAAATTTTATTAAAACAAGTTTATGAAAAAATTACTGATGCTGGTTATAAGATTAACAATATTGACTCAACAGTTATAATTGAAGCACCTAAATTAAGAGATCATATTGATCGAATGAGAGTTACTATTTCTTCAATACTTGATTTGCGTGAAGAACAGGTAAGTATTAAAGCTAAAACTAGTGAAAAAGTGGGTATTGTTGGGCGTGGAGAGGCGGCTATTGCTGAGGCAGTAGTACTATTAATTAAGTAAATTTTAAGTAGCGTTGTACTATTTCCGCAGTTATTGAGCTTACATAGTATGAGAATTATATTTTAAGAGAACTAATATGACACAAGATGAATTAAAAAAACTCGCTGGTAATTATGCACTCAAATATATTGATCAGGATGATATGATTGTTGGTGTTGGAACTGGCTCTACTGTAAGGTACTTTATTGAAGGGCTTGCAACTATCAAAAGTAGAATCCAGGGCTGTGTTTCAAGTTCTGAGCAATCTACCAAATTACTTAAAGAATTTGGTATTCCAGTGTATGAGCTTAATAGTGTTGGAACTTTGGATATCTATGTGGATGGAGCAGATGAGATCAATCATCAATTAAAAATGATTAAAGGTGGTGGTGCAGCGCTTACTCGTGAAAAAATTATTGCTGCTGCTTCAGCTAAATTTGTTTGTATTGCTGATGAGTCAAAATATGTTGATTTATTGGGTGAATTTCCTTTACCAGTTGAGGTTATTCCAATGGCACGAAGCTATGTTGCCCGTGAGCTAGTGAAGCTTGGAGGTAATCCGGTTTGGCGTGAAAATGTTGTAACAGATAATGGTAACTGGATTATCGATGTTCATAATTTGAAGATTTTAAATCCGGTTGAATTGGAACAGAAAATAAATAATATTGTTGGTGTAGTTACCAATGGCCTATTTGCAATGCGCGGTGCGAATGAGCTCGTTCTTGCCAGATCTTCTGGAAATATTGACGTAATTAAATAATTCTAATCTTTTAGGGTAAAATTGCATGACTGAGAATTTTCTTGCAACTGTTGATTTGGGGTCAAATAGTTTTCGTTTACTAATTGGTAAAATTAATGAGGATGGAACAATTGTTCCGATTGATCAGATAAAAGAAACAGTGCGTTTAGCAAGCGGGCTTGATGCGAATAATAATCTTACCAAAGATTCACAGATGCTGGCATTGGAAGTATTATCCAGATTTCATGAACGATTGAGTAATTTTCGTAAATCACAGGTCAGAGTAGTAGGTACCAGTACACTCAGAGTAGCAAATAATTCGGCACAGTTTATCGTAATTGCCAATAAAGCTTTAGGGTTTCCAATTGAGGTTATTTCGGGAAAAGAGGAAGCGCGCCTAATTTATATTGGTGCAATGCATTCGCTTTCTTATACTGAAGAAAAAAGACTGGTTATTGATATTGGTGGTGGATCAACAGAATTTATCATCGGCACTGGTTATGAACCGCAAATTATGGAAAGTGTCACGATGGGCTGCGTTTCCTATTCAGTGCGGTATTTTTCTGATGGGCAGCTAAACGAGGTTAATTTTAATAATGCAATTTTGGCCGCCAGGAGTAAGATTCAGGCAATGGAACATTTATTTGCCAAGCATGACTGGCAGCTCGCAATTGGAACCTCTGGAACTGCTAGGACACTTTATGATATGTGTTTGGAAAATGGTTTGGCTACTGAGATTACTTATGAGGGTATGCTACAGCTTAAAAAAATGCTGATTCGCAATAAAAGCATCAAGAATATAAGTGTTTCAGGAATTAAGGAAGATCGTAAGGCTGTAATCGCTGGTGGATTATCAATAATGCTCGCAATATTTGAAGAGCTTGGTATTCAAACGATGACTATTGCCGATGGCTCACTCCGTGAAGGTGTGATGTATGATCTAATGGGACGTAAAAGTAACGCTGATTTGCGCGAGGTAACAGTTTCTGAATTAAAGAAGCGTTATAAGCTAGATAAGGCGCAGGGGGATCGAGTATCTGCTCTGGCAATTTATCTCCAACGCCAGTTAGTACCTGCTGAAAAAACCAAAAAAGAACGCTTGAAGCTGCTTGTCTGGGGGTGTGAATTATATGAAATAGGATTAAGCATTTCACATAATGACTATCATAAGCATGGTGCATATATTTTGCAGAATTCAGATCTTGCTGGCTTTTCAAAGCCTGAGCAAACTATGATTGCTGAACTAGTAAGAGCACATCGTGGAAGTGTGCCGAAAGTATATGATAAATTATGCAAAATGTACCAAAATAAGCCAAAAGTTAGGATTGTTTGGGCATTAATTGCATTCAGACTGTCTGTGATTTTCAATCGTAGTCGAAAAAATCTTGATTTCGGGCAGTTAATTCGAGTTGAGAATGTTGCTAAAAACGGTTTTGATCTGTGTATTGATAATAACTGGATTGCCAATAATCCTCTGACATTATTTTCATTAAATGAAGAATTGGCAGGTTGGAATCAGTTTGGCTATAGTATTAAGCTGGTAAATAAATAAAAAAGACGCGTTACGCGTCTTTTTTATTTTAATTGATCGAGAATATGCGGGTTTTCAAGAGTTGAAATATCCTGAGTAATTGCTTCACCTTTGGCAAGGCTACGCAATAGTCTTCTCATTATCTTACCCGATCTGGTTTTTGGTAGATTTTCACCAAAGCGGATCTCATCTGGTTTAGCCAGTGCACCAATTTCTTTGGCAACCCACTCTCGTAACTCGTTAATTAGGAAGTCTTTTTCACTACCCGTAGGTAATTGTCCTTTACATACTACAAAGGCAACAATTGACTCACCTTTAATATCATGCGGGCGACCAACCACTGCAGCTTCAGCAACTCCTGGATGGGCAACTAATGCTGACTCAATTTCCATGGTTCCTAGCCGATGACCGGAAACATTTAATACGTCATCAATTCGTCCTAGAATATGATAATAACCCATCGTATCACGCGAAGCTGAATCACCAGCAACATAATATTTTCCATTTGCAATATCTTCAGGGTAATAAGCTTTTATAAAGCGTTCTGGATTATTCCAAATGGTACGGATTTGTGATGGGAATGGTTTTTTAATAACCAGATAACCGCCATTATTATCAGTAACTAGATTTCCAGCTTCATCAACAATATCAACAAAAATTCCTGGAATTGATCGAGTACATGAACCAGGTGTTAGGGCTGTTATCCCTGGGATAGGTGCTAGGATATGACTGCCAGTTTCAGTTTGCCACCAAGTATCAACAATAGGGCATTTGCTTTTACCGATTGTTTCATAATACCACATCCATGCTTCAGGGTTAATGGGCTCTCCTACTGAACCAAGCAATCGTAATGAGCTTAAGTCAAAGTTATTTGGCAAATCTCCTCCGAGCTTGATAAGTGCCCGAATTGCAGTTGGTGCAGTATAAAATATGGTAACTTTATGCGTTTCAATCATACGCCAGAAACGATCTGCAGCTGGAAATGTTGGAATACCTTCAAAGACAATCTGAGTTGCTCCCACGGCTAGAGGTCCATAACATAAGTAGGTATGCCCGGTAATCCAGCCTACATCTGCGGTAGACCAGTAAATATCATCATCCTTAATGTCAAAAACCCATTTCATGGTAGTGATTGCTCCAAGGAGATATCCACCACTAGCATGCTGAACTCCTTTTGGAGTACCAGTTGATCCTGATGTATAGAGGATAAATAATGGATGTTCTGCTTCAACCCATTCTGGTTCACATTCGTCTGATTGGTTTTTAATTACATCATGCCACCAGATATCACGTTTATTATCCCACTCAACTTTTTCTCCAGTTCTGCGATGGATTACAACTTTTTCGACAGATTCGCAACCGGGTAGTGATAGTGCTTCTTTTACATCCTGATTTAATGGGAAAATCTTGCCGCCTCTTTTCTGTGCGTCGGAAGTAATAACTAGCTTTGCTTGCGCATCATGGATTCGTTCATGAATTGCTTTGGCTGAAAAGCCTCCAAATACAACTGAGTGAATTGCTCCGATTCTGGCACACGCTTGCATTGCTACAATCGCCTCAATACTATTTGGCATATAGATAATAACTCGATCACCTTTTACTATTCCCAGTGATTTTAAGCCATTGGCAAAGCGTGAAACCTTTGTCAGAAGTTCTTTATAGGTAACCGTCTCTATATGTCCGGCATCAGATTCAAAAATAATTGCTGTTTTATGTGGATTATTTGCTACATGGCGATCAAGACAATTATAAGATACGTTTAGTTTGCCATCTTCAAACCAAGTATAAAATGGAGGGTTACTGTCATTCAGTGATTTGCTAAATGGAGCTTTCCAGTCTATGTACTGGCGAGCAAGATTTGCCCAATAGCCAGAATAATTATTACTGGCATCAGCAACCATTTGCTGATATTCTTGTTCACTTTTAATGTTTGCCTGCTTGGTGAATTCAGGGTTGACAGGGAATACCCGATTTTCAGAAAGTACTGACTGAATATTTGACATAAAGCCTCCATAAAGTTTAATAATTGATTTAAACTGTTTATAATAACACAGCACAATTCTTCCCCGTCATGTGCATATGCGTTTAGTATGTGCTAGAGTATAACAGAAATAAAACCGATTATTTTTTGCGCTGCAAAAGGAAGGCCTAGTTAACTTTTATTTAATTTTATGGTGGTAAGGGTATTAGAATGTAACGTAGCTAGAAGTAGTAGTTAAAATGTTCTAACTATAGTTTTGAATGCTTTCCAAATCAAGCTTACGACCGCTTGCCATATAGTCTGTATCGTGTAAGAATGAGGCAATATCAATCATTGCTTTTATTCCTTTTGTTTCTATGCCGATACTCTGCCCAATACTTTGCCAAGGCACCAGAAGATATTGGATGTCTTCAAGAATGTATCTGGTTCTAGTTGATGGTGGCATAAATTTTATTGTATTATGCGCTTGTGAGTTTTTATAATAGTCATAGATTGAACTATAATTATAACCATAATAGGCATTGAGTTGCTGATAGTTTTCTGGCAAGTTATAGCCCAGTTTTTGCCCAATATTTCGCCGTTCCTGATCTAGTCTGATCATAGCATTTGCCGTTTCTTCCGAGATTCCTTCTTTATAGAAATAAAACTCATCTTTATTGCCAATTCGTGCCGCATTAAAAATCACGGTGACAGAATGATAAATACCGCTGGCATTATATAAGCTTACTTCTAGTGCACTTGATTTAGCTACTAGTGGGCAGGGAATTATATTAGCAAGTTCACGGATTACGTTATCGGTCTGGGATGGAGTGGTTGCGGAGATTCCGACAAATTTCTTATTTGCTACAATATTTACCTTATTATTACCTTCGGCACGGCAAGCATAAGGAAAAGTTGTTAATTCAGTGATTGTAATATCTAGTTCTGGGCGATTTTTTATACGAATCTGATCTTCAATTATCGAAGAGAAGTATCCTGCCATATTTACGATGATTTGTCCATTTTTTAGATACGGTAACATCTTCGTGAAAATCTCTTCACAGGCTAGGGCAGGTAGTGTCATTAAAATAACTTCAGCATCTGCTACACATTCCTGAAGGTCTGTGGAAGCAAGATTTATTTTGCCAAAACCATTTACTATTCCACCAAGTTCGATTCCTTGATGTTGCTGGATAGTCTTTATCCCGCCCAGATGATTGGGGTGAGCATATAAATTTACTTGATGTCCAAGAAGGCTTAAATAGCCAGCAAGTGCCTGACCACCATTGCCACAACCTAAAATTGCGATTTTTTTCACTACCATGTTCTCTTTAGAATCTCCGGGGGTGATTGTAACATAGCCAGAAGAGATATGATACAATTGCATTTTGCATAAATTATGCATGAAAAATGCAATTAAAAAAACTAGGCTATATTAATATTTACTTTGATCGACTAACTTATGTTTAAACTTCCTAATTATACCTTAAAACAATTCATGTGTATAGCCATAATCGGTAGCATGATGATGATGGAAAGTATTGATACCAATATTCTCACCGTTGCAATACCCTCAATAGCCGCTAATCTAGGCACGACGCCATTAAATGTTAAGCTAGCCATTGTTAGCTATCTGGTTAGTTTATCAATATTTATCCCAATTAGTGGCTATTTATCCGATAAGTTTGGTTCAAAAAATATTCTACTTATTTCAATTGCTGGCTTTGGTTTTAGTTCTCTTTTATGTGGGCTTTCTTCTTCACTTATTAAATTAGTGATATTTCGTTTTGTGCAAGGAATATTTGGCGCGCTAACTGTACCTGTTGGTCGTTTATTAATGCTAAAGGTATTTAGTAAGCAAGAGCTAGTAAAAGTATTTATGCTAATTTCAATGCCTTTGCTATTAGGACCATTACTGGCACCATATCTTGGTGGCTTATTAGTGAGTTATTATAGCTGGCATTATATTTTTTATGTCAATATTCCTTTTTCTCTACTAGCTTTGCTTGCAACCTTCAGATTTGTTGATAATTATAGACAAGAAGTAAAGAAATTTAACTGGAAATCTTTTATCGCCTTAGGGGTTTTTCTGGCAATTCTTGCTTTTTGGCTTGATACCGCGCTTGATATAAAAAATGCTTATGTACATCTGATCTATGTTGTATTAATCCTAATTGCACTTATTATTTATCTGAAAATTGAATTAAATTCAAGTAATAGAATAGTAAACTATAAGCTCTTTAAAATAAAAAGTTATAATCTTTGTTTTTGGAGTAGTGCAATTAGTCGGATTACCTTTGGTGCAAAGGGCTTTGTTCTAATTCTATATCTACAGATGGCATTAAAAATTACGCCTCTTGAAAGCGGGTTTATTACTTCGTGGATGGCACTTGGTTATTTATTTAGCCGGATAGCAGTTAGTAAACTTCTAAAATATCTTGGTTTTAAAAAAATGCTTACTATCTGTAATATTGGGACATTTATTAGTATGCTGATGTTTTGCCTGATTGATAAACCAGATATTTTTGCGGTTATAATAATTGTAGCGAATGGTTTTTTTAGTGCAGTGATTCCTTTATTAATCTATGTACTATGCTATGCTGACGTACCTAGTGAAGATTATGCTTCGGCAACTGGATTGATGAGTACTACTCAGCAGCTATTCTTTGCCGCTGGAGTAACTCTAGCCGCTGCTTGTATTTTTATTTGTAATAAGATCTATGCTTTTAGTTATGGCAATCAGACATTTATGACAGCCTTTGTCGTTATTGCTTTGATTGGTCTTATGGGGCAGTTTTGTTTTAATAAATTAAATCCAGACTCGGGTGAAAAGCTTGCTAATCAAACAAATAAGTAGTACATATTCAAACAACTTTAAGACGCTATTTTCTAGGATACAATGTGTCATTAGTTAAAAAAATTAAAATATTTATCATCTGCATTGTCGTAGTATGTGTTGGTTATAGCCTAGTATCGCAAGGGGATTTGACTAATAGCTATACAAATAATGCTAATAATACTCAAGTAAATAAAGATCAGGAAATGACCACAGAGCGTTCGATTTTTGCTGTTAATTTTATTGACCCCAAGATAAGCAAGGATAAGTCGCTGGAAAATGGAATCAGTTATTTACGGCGAGTATCAGAATCCGCAGTTCCCAACTCATCTCATAATAGATATAATCTGGAATTGAGTAAAGCAAATATTAACTTTGATGAATCCGTGGTTAGCGTATACATAGAAAGCCATACTACCAATGAAAGTGGTTATGGAAGTTCTTTGATAATTAATGATGGGTTTTATTTAAGAAATAACCTTGCAGCTACTGAATCTATTAGTGAGAATGTTGAAACTATTTTTGTTACTGATAATGTTATGAATCAGTTAATTAGTTGTCGTGAAAATAAGGGTATCTATAAATGTCATACAGCAGTGAGTAATTTGAATGAACCTCAAGATATATTGGTTGTCAACAATTACATTTATATAGTTAATTCGCATGAAGAAGGTGAAAGTGGCGATATTACAAGGTGTAAAATTACTAATCAGGGATATATTGATAGTTGCGGACAGGAGAGGGTTAATATTATAAATCCTGTCTTTTTCTACTATAATCCTCCAAACATTAATATCAGTGGGTTTGAATATTCTGGCAGTGGGAGAGCAATACCATTACAGGCAATCCAGTGTACTTTAGATGCTAAAGGAGATTTTATTAATTGTAATCCTGATTACCAAACTCTTAGTGCATTTTATTATTCAAAATACTATAATGGTAGTTATTATCGGACTCATTCGGGCACGACAAATTCATATATAGATAAATGTGCATCGATAGATGCCACAAGGTGCATTAGTATGCCAAATGAGCATTTAGTTTATCCGCTAAGTTTAAGCATAAATCAGGATAAGATGTTTATATCCAATGCAAAACCAGCGAACATCAAACCTGATATATTAAAGTGCAGTATGGATATGAGTAAGTGTGATGTTGTAACAAATAGTATTATTAGTCCAATGTGTATTGGGGTATTTAATTTTAAGCGCACTTCAGATGGAGCTTAGTACTTAAACCTATTTAGTAGTTAGATTTCGTAGCTCGTTGGAGCTTAGCAAAAAGGCTCTTAAATATGTGTTTATAAGGTTATCCACTATTACAGATGGTAAAGTGATTCTCACCATTTTCTGTAAACTGTTTAATTCTGATTTTAAATACTTCTTCAATCGCACCAGAGTGAATAATTTCTTCCACTGGTGCATAGGAGTGAACCTTTCCTTGGTTAAGCAGTAATATATAATCTGCATAATTTAAGGCATGCTGAATTTCATGTAAAACCATGACAATTGTTTTACCTTGCTGCTGATTCAGGTTCTTTATTAATTGCATAATTTCAAATTGGAAACGGATATCTAGATAGGTGGTTGGTTCATCAAGAAAAAGATAATCGCTATTTTGGGCTAGAGACATAGCAATCCACACACGTTGTCGTTCACCTCCTGATAGTTCATGCATAAAGCTTTCCGCTAATTCAGTAAGGTTAGTTACCGCCAATGCCCATTTTACTTGCTTATTATCTTCTTTTTTATTTTTATTAAACCATGAAGAATACGCATAGCGACCATAGCTAACGAGTTGACTAACGGTTATATCTGTTGGCGCTTCTGGTGACTGTGGTAAGATTGATAATAGTTTAGCAAGATCAGTCCGATTGATATGATTAAGATTTTTGTCATTTATCATAACATTGCCAGAATGACATGGGATTAGCCCGGATAGAGCTTTTAAAAGAGTTGATTTCCCTGAGCCATTTGGTCCAAGAATAGCCGTGATTTTGCCATCAATAAGATTTATATTTAGTTTATCTAAAATATCCTGTCGCTGATACTTTACGGATATTTGATTAGCTTTAAATATACTTTGTGTTGAGGATTGGGTCATTTTTATGCTTCCTGTTTCATGCCACGCATGATATAAAGAAAATAAGGTACTCCAATTATGATGCCAATTAACCCGGTGGGAATCTCAAATGGTACTAATATAATTCGCCCAATGGTATCGGAAAGTATAGTTAGGATTGAGCCGATTAATGCACTTCCCAGTAGGTTATACTTATGCGAGTAACCAAAGATTAGGCGTGATATATTTGGTGAGATTAGTCCAATAAACCCAAGACTACCAACCCCAGCAACTGCTACGGCGGTAAGAAGTAATGCTAATATTATTATAATTAATTTCCATTTAATAACCTTAAAACCGATATTACTCGCAATATCTTCAGATAATAGTAGTATATCGAGTTGTCTTGTAAGACAAAAAGATAATCCAATCAGGAATACTGCCGGGTAGAAAATAATTTGAATACTATGCCAGGTTGTAGTATAAAGCGTTCCATTTACAAAAGCTAGATAAGCGGCAAGCTTTTGATCTTCTGCAATCAACATAAATTGGCTTGCGGCACGGAAAAAAGCACTGATTGCTACGCCAACAATAATTAATCTTAAATGGGAAATATTTCGTCTTGATATTGAAGAGACTAGGGTTATTGAAAATCCGCAAAGAGCACCAATTACTGAATATATCAGGATAGAGAAATTTCCTCCACCACCCCACAAAGTGATACCAAGTAAGACAAAAAGAATACTTGCAGCATTAATTCCCAAAGTCTCGGAAGATGCCAGCCGATTACGAAAAATACCTTGTAATAAACTCCCGGAGAAGGCAAACATAGTACCGCAAAGGATCGCCATAATTAATCTAGGTAAGCGGACATCATTGATAGCAAACTCATGTGTTTTTTGCAGTAGGCAATTAATTACGATCGGAAGCGAATAAAAGGTATAACCTATCATTAATGATGCTACAGCAATAATTAATAAAAGAGCAGATAAAGTAGTTAATTTAGTCCAAGGGCTTATTTTCATGGCTGTGCTCGTTTAAGTCTTGATGAAAGAATCAAAATAGGAGCACCGATTATTGCCATGAAGATACCAAGGGGAATCTCCTGCATGGTATATATATAGCGCATCAGACAATCCGAAGCTAACATTAGAATTGCTCCAACAAGGCAAGTAATTATGCAAAAATGATAAGGATTTCGCCCTCTTAATAATGGCTTACTCAAGTGAACCGCAATTAATGGGAAAAATAGTAGCTGCCCAACCATTGTTACGGCTAGTGAACATAGTCCGACAATCAGGAAAAAAATGATAATTAATAACTGATTGGCATTAATTCCGATAGATAGGGCAATTTCTTTGCCAAGGCTCAATAAATATATTTTCTTTGCAAGTAATATACTTATCAGGATTATTATAGTTATAAATGGTGCAATAATTTCAATCTTTTGCCAACTAGTACCCGCAAGTGATCCATTTAATGTGACTAGCATACCTCCAGTTTTATCCGGGAAAAGGACAATTAGAACTTGTCCTAGCGCGTAAAGAAAAATATTTATTGCCTGTCCAACCAGAACCAATTTCAGATTAGAGACACCAATAAGCGATACTATAGAATAAACAATAATCCCACTGATTATCCCACCGATTATTGCCGCCGCTATGATTCCGGGAAGAGAAATAAATGGCATGATAATTAGACAAAGTAGAATACCAAGAATAGCGCCTTGATTAATACCCAGTAGGCTTGGGCAGGCAAGTTGATTTCGGGTGATATAATATAAAATCGCACCAGCAAGGGCAAAGCTACTTCCTGCCATAACTGCGGTAATGGTTCTTGGTAAGCGAGTAACTGCAATAATGTGACAAATAGTTGCTGATTGTTCTTGACTAAAACAACTAGTAATCTGACTAAAAGATGATTTAACCGCACCTAAAGTTAATGAATAAAAAAATAGGCAAAACAAAATAGTTAGCAGGAGTATATACGGAAGAATATATCTTTTAAACCTGCTAGTTTGTTGAATTGTCATTAAATAAAATTCTTTACTAGTTCAGGTTTATTTGTTTGTATTTGCTACTGGTTTGGCGGTTAAAAAACCAGTTGAAATTGCTTTATTATACATGATTTCCAGTGTTTCAATCCCATGACTACGCGCCCAAATATCTCGATCCATAAAATACACCTGATGCTCTTTATTTGCCCGAACATCCGCCCATAGCGGATCAGTTGAGAGTTTTTTATACGGTGCCATTGATCCTTCGGTAAGAAGTACGATAATTTGATCTGGATTATATTCAAGGATTGCTTCGGTTGATAAATCCATAACTTGAGTCCGTTCGGTTTTCTTAATCACATTTTCCCGGTTTAATTCACTTAGGATAGATGTCGCTAGCGCATTGGCAGTTAGTGCCTTGAAAATACCACTCGGAGTTACATAACCGATCAATACAGTTTTTTTACCACCTTTTTTAGCGATTGTTTCGGCTTTGCTTTTTATTCCTTGATAAGTACTAAGAATCGCTGGAACTTTACTTTCGGTATCGGTTATTTGTGCTAGGATCTTTAGGTTTTTTATTTGTTCGTCAGAATTGCCATAAATCCCATTTAATAGTACTGTTGGAGCGATTTTATTTAATTGTGGACTTAAATTAGAAATATAGGCAGCTTCACCAAGAATGAGGTCTGGCTTTAATTTGGCAATAGCCTCTAGATTTGGAATATCACGAGCGCCAACGCCAACTGCATTTTTTGCCATTGGCTTTAGATAATCAGGAATATCACCTTCGCCTGGGTAGTTTTGTCCATAGCCAACTGGTTTTATCCCAAGCAAATCAAGCTCGTCCATCAAGCCAAATTCGAGGACAACGATTCGTTGTGGTTTACTTTTTATTAGCGTTGTACCATTAGGAGTCGTGATTTTTAATGGATAATTGGTAGCAGCGGCGGCTAATATGGGACTAGATGCAATAAAGGCAATGATAAAAGTTATGTTAAACCTATTTTTTAATTTTTTAAATTTTTGATGAATTAGTGACTGAAAGCTAAACATTAAAATTCCTTATGCGCTTTATCGGTTTATATGGATTATAGGCTGTTAATTTGTATAATAGCATTGAATATAGACTAAGTGGTTAATTATAATGGAGTATATCGCTAATTTGTGAAAAAATCAACCCACCAAATTGGTTGGTTGTGAGTCACTTGATTAGTTGTTATAATATATATGGATTTTATCTATGGTATTATGTGGCTATGTTATGGTATGACTATTCTATTTTAACTGATTAAATGTGATTGAATGTAAAATGACGATACAGCAATATTTATTAAAATCTTTCGCCCAACACTCTGAAAATATAGCAATAATTCATGATGGAATTTCTCTTAGTTATCAAGAGCTCTATGCTTCGGCACTAAAAGTCGCCAAATTTTTGTCTGAAAAAGAATTGGAGCAAGCGAGCGTTGCTTTAATCTATGAAAATAAATTGCAACTGATTATTGCGCTCCTTGGGGTTATACTCTCCCGCAATACTTTTGTCCCAATTCCGCCAAAAACTCCACTTACCCGAATTAAACAGATTCTTCAAATAAGTAATACGCGGCTAATCTTGAGTGATCGGGAGTCGATTCTTGATACAGGAATAGATGAGTTTAATTCCTTAAAGCTTATTTGTGATTTTAAGCTAGCTGATTATACCCCTAAAAATGGTGAAATTGATGATTTATCACATATCTACTTTACATCAGGTTCAACTGGGGAGCCGAAAGGAATCAAGGGTAGAAATGGTTCGTTATTGTCTTTTATGTTATGGATGATAAATAAGTTTGAGATTGGTAATCATGATCGAGTGCTACAAATTGCTGGCGAAGGCTTCTCGCTATTTAAGCGTGAGGTTCTTGCAACCTTAATCTCGGGAGCAACCCTTGTTATTCCGACTGAAGCAGATAAATCTTCATTTGATAGTATCGCCAAATTTATATCGGCTAATAATATAACCCTATTTAATACTGTTCCTAGTTATTATAATTATTTGGTAGATTATTTACCCAAGCAAAGACAGCCTAAATTAAGGCTTATTTTTATTGCCGGTGAGATTTTATATAAATCCCTAGTTAACAAACATCTTCAGGCATTTAATAGTCATTGCCGACTGGTTAATCTTTATGGACCAACCGAGACAACCCAAGCTAAATTTTATTATGAGATTGATGTTAATAACTATCAGTTTGCTGAAATGATGCCAGTTGGGTTACCAATTAATGATGTTACTAGGGCGTATATTCGTGATGCTTCTGGAGTTTTGGTTGATGAACCAGATGTTGTTGGTGAAGTTATAATTGCTACGGATGATATTTCATACGGCTATTGTAATATTAGCCAAAATGCTCCTTTTATTGAAATTAACGGCAAAAAGGCGTTTTGTTCTGGTGACCTTGGCTATAAAGATCAACTTGGTTTATTGCATGTTTTGGGGCGAGCGGATTCGCAGATCAAGATTCGTGGTATGCGAGTTGAACTTAGTGAAATTGAAGCAAATATCCTAAATGTTGATGGTGTACGAGAAGTAGCTGTTTTATATGTGCTACAAGATAATAGTCAGGAAGGTCAGCTAGTCGCAGTATTAGTTGGAAATACGACTAAAAGTGAAGTCTTAGAATACCTTTCTTCTTGCTTACCCGATTATATGCTGCCAGCCAGATTTGTCTATCTGGATAATTTACCCAAAAACCGGAATAATAAAATTGACCGATTAGCATTAAGTCAGATTATTCAGGAAGAAAACTCTCTAGCTCCATTGACGGCTAATAAAAATGAAGCTACTAATGATGCGATAACAGAAAAATTAATTGCGATTTGGCAGGAATATTTCCCACAACCATTTTCTATTCATGACGATTTTTTTGCTTTGGGTGGTAGCTCGCTTTTAATTATGGCGATTGCCAGTAAAATTAAAGAAGTATTCAATCATACGCCAACATTGAATATATTCTATGAAAAACGAACGATTGCCGAACTAGCACAGTACCTTCATGTCAATCAGGATAATCAAAGTCAGACAATAAAATCAGCTTTAATTCATAAAGAGTATAGCAATGATTATTTCCCGCTGACACACATTCAGCAAGCCTATCTTCTAGGGCGTTTTGGTAATTATAAACTGGGTGGGATTGCAACTCAGCGTTATGTTGAATATAGCTATAGCGAGCATCTGGATTATGCACGTTTAGAGGCTGCGATTAATCAGTTGATTAAACGCCACGCTATGCTTAGAACTACTTTCTCTGTTGATAGAATGGTACAAATAACCCATTCTGAATATAATTACAAATTATCTGTTAATGATTATTCAACTTATTCCAAGAGCGATTTTCAGCAGCAAATATTGGAAATTCGTAATCAGATGCGGAGTGAAAAACTTGATCTAACTAAGTTACCATTATTTGCAATAAAAATCTCCCGTGGGGCAAATGGCGACAGATTGCATTTTCTTTCTGATATCCTGATAATGGATGCACATAGCTTAAATATCTTTAGAGAAGAGTTAACCCTTCTTTATCAAGGCAATAAGCTTGATATGATTGAATTTACTTTTCGCGATTATATTGAATCAAAGTCTGAGTCAGATAATAACTTAGCTTATCTTAGTAAATTTTATTGGTTTCAGCGCTTTAAAGATATTCCTAATTTTGCTCCCCTTAGAACGCTGGAATTGCCTGAATCGGTAACTAATCCTATTTTTGCTCGAGATAGCCGGGTAGTTTCAGCAAATATTTGGCAGGAATTCAAGAATAAAGCCTATCAGAATAATCTTTCACCAACTTCAGCCTTATTAACTATTTACTATCATGTATTAGCCAGATATTCAACAAATCCTAATTTTTTGATCAATATATCACTTTTTGATAAAAGTAATAGTTTAGTTGCAGATAATATTATTGGTGATTTTACTGATATTCTGGCATTTTTGCCATATGCTGGTTATGAGAAGCAATTTATTAATCAGGTTCGGCATAACCATTCTTTATTATGGAAAGATCTTGAACATCGAGTAATAGATGGGATTGAAGTATTTTCAATTATTCGTCAGAAATTTAATCTTGATTCTGATGTCATCATTGCACCACTGGTATTTACTAGTTTACTCGAAGATTCCAAAACAAATATCTTTCTTGAAAATAATGCCCATGAGGAATTTTATCTATCACAAACAGCACAAGTCTGGCTAGATAATAATGCCATTGAAAATAATGGTAACCTCCTTTCTGGCTGGGATTATGTGTCGCAGCTTTTTGCTATAGAACAGATTGAGCGCTTACATAAGCAATATATAAATTTGATTGAACATTTTGCACATTATGCTTGGGACAATGAGATTCCTGATCTTATTGATTCTAGTGATTTAGCAATAATTGCTACTGCAAACTCATCTCATCAAAGCATGGAAAAAATAGTAACTCCTAAAGATCAAGCATTAGCTAAACCACATTCAATCGCAGTTATTGATGTTAATGGCAGTTATACTTATGACCAGTTAATGGATAAAAGCTACTCAATTGCAAGTTTACTAAAAAAAGTTGGAGTCCAAAAACGTGAATTGGTTGCAATCTTTAGTGAAAAAGGCTATCAGCAAATAGCCGCAGCCTGGGGGATCATGAAAACCGGGGCGGCTTATTTACCCTTAAATATAGATTGGCCGATCGGACGGATTGAAGAAGTACTTCAAGAAGGAATGGTTCGTTATATCTTAGTATCTAAACTTCAACTTACTAAAATTTCAGTTGATACAATTAAATCCGCATATCAAATTTTAGTGATTGATGAAGCTAATGATCAGCAAGCTGAGATTGCTGCGATTCCGATGGCAGAACTTGATGAAGCTGCATATGTTTTATTTACTTCAGGAAGTACCGGAAAACCCAAGGGCGTTGTTATTTCTTATCTTGGCGTGATAAACACCATAAAAGCGGTTAATGAGCGTTTCAATATCAACCAAGATGATACTATTTTGGCATTATCCGAGTTAAGCTTTGATTTATCGGTTTATGATATGTTTGGAATGCTTGGCGCTGGTGGAAAAGTAATTTTTCCTGATCCGGATAAGGTTAAAGAGCCATCTCATTGGTATGAGTTGATTGAAAAACATCAGATAACTATCTGGAATACTGTGCCACAAATTATGCAGCTTTTGATTGACTACATTATTAGCCAGAAAAAACAACTCAGCTCACTACGAGTGGTTTTGCTAAGTGGTGATTGGATTCCATTAAGTTTACCCACGCAGATTAAATCATTAAACCCAAATATCACGGTGATGAGTCTTGGGGGAGCAACTGAAGGTTCGATCTGGTCATGTTGGTATGAGATAAAGAAAGTTGATGAAAGCTGGAAATCAATCCCATATGGTGTAGCGATGCCAAATCAGAAAATGTATATTTTAGATACACAAGGTAGGCATTGTCCGGCTAATGTGATTGGTGAAATATATATCGGCGGTATTGGCGTAGCAATTGCTTATTGGAATGATGATGAAAAAACCAAAGCAAGTTTTATTCAGCATGAAGTGCTTGGGCGGCTTTATAAAACTGGCGATCTTGGCTGCTGGAATAAGGCAGGGTATATTGAATTTCATGGGCGCAAGGATTTTCAAGTCAAAATCAATGGTTATCGGATAGAACTAGAGGAAATTACCGCAAAACTGAATAAAATAAGTGGAATTGAGAGTTCAATTGCTCGTGTTTATTCCAATGCTGGGCGCGATTATATTATTGCTTACCTAGTATCCAGATATAGCTATCTTGCATCTGATAGTAGTGAATTACAGGGATTTAAATTAAAATTAGCTGGGATTAGAAATGATTTACCTTTAGCTACATATAAGCTAAACTTAGAATTACCAGAGAATAAATTTATCCTCCGAAAAAGTTATCGGCGCTACTTACCTATTAGTATCAATGATGATGTAGCTATTGATGACATTCTCCAGCATAGTGCAGATACTATCAATCAATGGATTAACTCGGATAAGCAAGAAGATTTTCAAGGAACAGTTAGCGCCAGATTTTTAGATGAGATATTTGCCACAATTTCTGCGATTAATCTTGAAGAACGGGTTTTACCCAAATACCGCTATCCTTCAGCCGGAAGCAGTTATTCGGTGAGGGGTTATCTAAATTTACCCGTTGCGCTTGATGATTATCAATCTGGCTACTATTATTATAATCCATTAGCTAAGACTCTGACTAATCTTGAAACTCCTCAATTAACAGAAAATTTATCTGAGCTACCAGCAATAGATCTGATTGTTCATTATCCCGCGATTACTCCACTATATCAAGAAGAGTCGTTTAGGTTTGCTTACCTTGAAGCAGGGCATATGTTAGCTCTGATTTTAGAAGTGGTATCTAAGTATAGCATCCCAGTTACAGTTGAAATTTTAGATGAAGTTATTGATAGTGATAATACACAGCTTATCCGCCTTAAATTTGGGCAAGAAGAGTCTATCAAGATTAAACCTCTAGTTGAATTAAATAAACTAGTTAAAACAAGTAGCGGAATTTATATAAATGATAAACATCAGGTTGATATAAATCAGCAAGATATATTTACCCGAGCTAATTGGTATAGTGGCAGATTATTGGAAACTGGTGGTATGCTATTATCTTTTGATGGCGATAGATCACCTGAAAATTTGCTTTATGCTGGAATGTATTTTCAGCTTGTAAGTGAGCTACTTTATCAACATAATATTGGTAGCTGTATGCTTGGCTATGATATTTATGAGAGTGTATTATATTCAATGGTACTTGGGCTAATTGATGAGGGTGAAAAACATAAATCTGAAAGTATGGTAGAAGATAAGTCAATTAGTAAATATATCGAAGAAAGTCTTGTTCACGAATTACCTGAATATATGCTACCGTATGAGTATTTAATTGTCAACAAACTGCCGCTGACAGCCAATGGCAAAGTAGATCTGAAAGAATTACCAGTTCCACAGTTCTCCACTCAAAATAGGCGGTATATTGCACCAGAAACTCCGCTTGAAAAAGAAGTCTATGAGATTTTTGCTAAAGAGCTAGGTATAGAAGCTGAGACTATCGGAGTTGAAGATGATTTCTTTAGGATTGGTGGCAATAGTATATTAGCCATCCGCCTAACTAGTCATCTTAATAATTCGTTTGATTCTAATATTAAAGTTTCTGATATTTTTGCTTTAAAGACGATTAGGCATTTGGCTAATTTGATTCGTACGACGCGAGGTGACTTTATCTTTAAAGATTACCAGATAAAAGAAAGTAAAGCGAATAGCCTTTATTTACCATTTAACCTGAATAATGTTCAGCAAGCGTATTATCTCGGGCGTTATGCTTCTTTTGAACTAGGGAATATATCAACTCATTCGTATAGCGAACATAAATTTTCTAAACTAGATCTTAAACGATTTACAGCTGCGCTTAATAATGTAATCAAACGTCACCCGGGCTTAAGAGCCATTTTTAAGGATGGACAACAGCAGTATCTTTCCGATGTCCCTGAATATAGAGTTAACTATTTTGAATTTACTAATTACGAAGATTTTTATCGGCTGCGAGAAAGCCTTTCGCATAAGGTTTATCCAACTGATGAATATCCGTTATTTGATTTTATCGTTAGTCGGTGTTTATTTAATGATGAAGAGCCTTACTATATATTACATATTAGTTTTGATATTCTTCTAATTGATGGTAATAGCACCAGATTATTATATGATGAATTAACACGTCTTTATCATAATCCAGATTTGCAATTACCGGTGCTGAACGTTAGTTACCGTGATTATATGATTCAGGTAGAGAAAATCCGTGCTAGTGATTTATTTATCAAAGATCGGGAATATTGGCTAAATAAACTTCCTGATTATAATTTTGATTTGCAATTGCCGCTAAGTTGCCGGGCAACAGATATAGCTAATCCACGCTTTAATAAATTGACCAAAATTATAGCTGGCGAAGTTTGGAATAAAATTAAGGCTAAAGCCCTAAAATATGATGTAGGATTAACCAGTATCATAATGGTTATTTATGGCAAAGTTTTAAGTTACTGGAGCAATCAGACTAGTTTATGTATCAATCTTACTTTATTTAACCGGATACCATTACATCCCCAAATAAATGAAATTCTTGGTGATTTTACAGTTCTTGAGTTGTTTGATTATAAGAACCCGGGCTTCGGGCAAAAAAGTATTATTGATGAAATCCGAATTAATCATGAGCAATTATGGCAGGATATTGAACATAATCTTTTTGATGGAATCGATTTTCAGCGCTTGATTCGTGAGGAGAAGCAATTAGCTACAAATCAGATTATTGCACCTGTAGTTCTTACTAGTGTACTTGGCGATAGCAAGGATAAGGAGCAGTTTCTTGATGAATCATATCTTGGTAAGGAATATTCAAGTAACCAAACTTCACAGGTATGGCTAGTTAATCATGCCTATACTTCGGGTGATGATTTTATTGCTGAGTGGAACTATGTTGAACAATTATTTAATCAAGTAACTATTACTTCGATGCATCAGGATTATTGTCGGCTAATTGAGTTCTTGGCTAATGCAGATTGGGATAAAGATGTTTTTTCTGAACCTAGTTCTGCAAATTTAGCATTAATCCGGCAAATTAACTCTGCAATGCAGCCAGTTTCAGAGAAAACCCTTTGTGATAGCATCCTGTCTATAATAGATACCTATCAGTTGGCAGAACATCCTGCGCTTATTGATAATAGCGGTAAGAGTGTTTGTGTCTATAGCTATCAAGAATTGTTAATGAAGAGCCAATTACTTGCTCGCCAGATTCTTCAATTATTAGGAGTTAATCAAGCCGACAGATTAATCGGTATATTGGCTGAAAAAGGTGCTAATCAGGTAACTTCTAGTCTTGGCATCATGTTTGCTGGTTATGCTTATTTACCATTAAATGTCGATTGGCCAGTAGAGCGGATTGATGAAGTATTAACAGGCGGCAAGGTTAGTTTATTATTAATTTCCCGTAAGATGGCTGCTAGGTTTAATCAGACCTTATTATCACAAAAGTACCAGTTGATAATTATTGAAGATATACTATCAGAAACAAATCCTGAAATACTAGTAAGGCTCAATAAAATTTCTTTACCAAAAATTAAACCAGATGATATTGCCTATGTGATCTTTACTTCTGGCTCGACAGGTAAACCAAAGGGTGTAACAATATCCCACCGAGGCGCGTTAAATACTATCCATGCGGTTAATGCAAAATATCAGATAAACCAAGATGATAAGGTTCTTGCGTTATCTGATTTAAGCTTTGATTTATCGGTATATGATATTTTTGGCATGCTTTGCGCTGGTGGGACAATTGTTTTTCCTAATCAGGATAGGGTTAAAGAACCCATCCACTGGCAGCAATTAATTGCCAAGCATAAAATTACCATTTGGAATAGCGTGCCGCAATTAGCTGAATTATTGCTTGAGGATTGGGAAATATTACACGATTCTACGCTTCGTTTATTTTTATTAAGTGGTGACTGGATTCCTTTAACACTACCAAAGCGGTTGCGTGAAGCTTGTCCATTAAGTACTATAGTTAGCCTAGGTGGAGCTACGGAAGGAAGTATCTGGTCCATCTGGTATCAAATAGATCAGCTTAATTCCAATTGGACGAGTATTCCCTATGGCGTTGCGATGCCAAATCAGCAGATTTATGTTTTAAATCATAATCAGCACCATTGTCCTGATGGCGTAATCGGTGAAATTTATATTGGTGGTGCTGGGGTAGCCCTAAATTATTATCATGATGATGAAAAAACCGCTGCTGCATTTATTAATCATCCTGAGCTTGGGCGATTATATAAGACAGGGGATTCTGGTAGGCTATATTCTGATGGTTATATTGAATTCATGGGACGACTGGATAATCAGGTAAAACTTAATGGCTATCGGGTAGAATTAAGCGAGATATCAGCTAAACTTTTACAATTAGATAGAATCGAAGATGCGCTAGTACAACTAACTAAAATTGATGGTAAAAATTACCTAATTGCTTATCTGGTAGTAGATAAAAACTCTGCCTCTTTAGGTCTGCACGATTTAGCCCAAAAGCTTAATCTAAGTCTTCAGAATGTACTACCAGAATATATGCTACCTCACTCATATATAACGCTAGAACAATTACCATTGACAGTCAATGGTAAGGTAGATATTCGTCAGCTACCAATCCCCGAAATGAATGCTGAAAGAAATGATTACCAGAAACCTGTAAATGAGCTTGAAATAAATATCCTAGATGTTTATAGTGAAGTATTAAAAAAAGACAAGGAGGAAATTAGTACCAATGATAGTTTCTTTAAATTAGGTGGCGATAGTATTATTGCTATCCGTCTAGTGAGTCGGCTGAATAAAAAGCTTGGTTTAAATATTACGGTAAAGGATATTTTTACTTACCGAAATATTTCTGAACTAGCAGCTTATATCTTGGCGAATAATCTGCAAAAAGAAACTCAAGACAACTATATTCCATTTAGTTTGATAAATGGTGCTGATTATGCCGATTTTAGTGAGTTTGAGCGGTTGGAGGATGCTTTTCCAGCCAGTTATTTGCAGTTGGGAATGCTTTTTGAAAGTATGAATAGCCAGTATAGTACCTATCATGTCGTAATTTCAGAGAAATATAAAGCAGCGTTTGATTCTACTCAATTTCAGCTAATTTGGGAATCGCTAATTCGTAAACATACTTTATTACGTGCGCGGTTCATCCTATCTAAAAACTCATATGATTGTCTGATTTATAAGGATATACCTTTTTCTTTTTCAAAATATGATGACTACTCATTGAAGGAGTTGGTAAAGAATGAGAGTTTATTAAATTTTGATCATTCAAAGGCGGGTCTATTTCGAGTATTAGTCAATCAGTATGCGGATAAAGAAGAATTTGATATGGTTTTATCCTTTCATCACGCAATTACTGATGGCTGGAGCATTTCTCGCTTACTTAATGAGTTTTCAGCCGCATATTTACGAAGAAAACCAATTGAATTAGGGAAGTCGCAGCTTTCATATGGTGCATTTATCCGGCAGGAACAGAGAAATATTAACAACGATAAAATGATTAGATTCTGGCAAGAGTATCTGGACAAAATTATTGTGCCAACAATCAATTGGAGTGGTGATAAGTCAGAATCAACGGCCGGTTTAAATCAAAGTCGCTTTACTCTAGATGAAACCATCAGTCAGAAGATTCAGGCTTATGCGCATAAACTAAATGTTACTAGTGATTGCGTTTTTCTATTCATTTATCTATCGGTTCTTTCACGTTTCCTAAATCAGAAAGATCTTACTCTTGGTCTCGTTATTAATAATCGACTGGAAGTTGCTGGAGGTGATGATTTATTTGGTTTATTTTTAAATACCATTCCATATCGTTATAAACTTGAAGGAAACAGTATTGATGAAGCAATAAAAGATATATACAATGAGAAAATAAGACTTTATGAATATAAGGGTTTTCCTTATGCCAAAATTAAGGAACTATTTACTCATGATTTGTATCAATTTGCGTTTAATTATACACATTTTCAAATAAATCGGGAAGGGCAGACTAAGCGCGAAAACAATGATTATCAGCGTTCAAATATTCCATTTGTCTTAAATGTCGCACAGGGTGACTATTTTATTATTGATCTGATTGCCCATGACAATTTTTGTTCTAAAGAATATCTTGATTATTTGGCGAAAAATATTGAAGCGACACTTATAAATGTAATTGAATTTGGCAAAAATCCAGCCATTTTAGCTAAAGATTATTCAATGCAAATTGCAGCAGTAACGAATAATCATTATGATTTTGGCTTAATCCATACCATACCTGAATTATTTAGTCAGCAGGCAGCAAAAACACCAAATGACATAGCCTTAATTTATAATAATCATCAATTTACGTATAAGGAGCTTGAGCAAAAAACTAACCAGTTGGCATATTATTTGCTTGAGAAATACGCTCTTAAAGCAGATGATCTAGTTGCTATTTGTATGGAGCGAAGTGAGTTTATCGTTATTGCACTTCTTGCCATAATGAAAGCTGGTGCTGCTTTTGTGCCGATTGATCCTAATTATCCAGAAGCGCGGATAAATTTTATTCTTAATGATAGTAATCCAAAAGTCCTTCTGACCATTAAAGAAAATAGCCAACAACTAACTGAGATATTAAACCAATCCGCCAGTGAAAATAATGGGCAAAAAATAGCAATGTTGATTATCAATCATGAAGAGGTTGAATTTATTTCCTATCCGGTTACTTTACCACAAACAGATACTACTAAAGATAATCTTGCCTATGTAATATACACTAGCGGCACTACCGGACAGCCAAAAGGTGTAATGGTCGAACATAAGAGCGTATTTAACTTACTAAAAAACATGGTGAATTTACATAAATTATCCGAAAACAAAGTAGTGACTGTCTATTCCAATTATGTTTTTGATGCTTTTATTTGTGAGCTATTCCCCCCATTGATAAATGGTAATCAGCTTATCTTACTATCTGATGAAGAGCGTTTGTCACTTGATCAACTGCTTGAAGCTATTCTTAAACATGATGTAAATCTGGCATTTATTCCAAGTGTGTTAGTTGGTGATTTTCTAAATATTATCCAAGATAAGGCAAGTAAGCTAAAAATGATTTTTGCTGGTGGTGATAGATTAGCCAATATTGATTTTGAGCTAATCTCTCAAGATTTGATTATCATAAATGAGTATGGTCCAACTGAAGCAACCGTTTGTTCAACACTAAACTATATTTCACCAGAAGATATAATCACCAATATCGGTAAGCCTTTAATGAATACTGGTATCTATATCCTTGATGCTGAGCTGCAATTATTACCGCGTGGAGCGGTGGGTGAGATTTATATCAGCGGGGAAGGGCTAGCACGAGGTTATCTAAATCAACCAGAATTAACTAATGAAAAATTTATTCTAAATCCGTATCAGACAGATGATGATAAAAAGCAAGGTAAAAATGCTAGGCTTTATAAAACTGGAGACATGGCAAAATATTTGCCGGATGGCAGGCTGATTTTTATCGGACGTAATGATAGTCAGATTAAGATAAATGGTCATCGCATCGAATTATCCGAAATTGAGAATACAGTCATTCGTGTTTGTAATAATATCAGGCAAGCAGTTGCAATTATTAAAAATGATAATAGGCAAATGCCGCAAATAATAGTTTATTTTGTCGCCGAGATTACCCTTGAAACTGATGAGTTGAGCTCTATTTTAGCTAAGAATCTACCAGATTATATGCTGCCAAGATTTTTGATTCAGCTTGATGAGTTTCCTTTAAGTATTAATGGTAAGATTGACTATAAATTATTACCTGAACCTGAATTATTTGGTGCTATAGATGATTATATTGCACCTTCTTCGGAAATTGAAAAACAGCTAAGTGTCATTTTTGCTGAAATATTGAAGCTTGATAAAGAGAACGTTGGGGTTAACGATGATTTCTTCCGTCTTGGCGGTAACTCGATTCTTGCTATTCGCTTGCTTGCTAGACTTAATAAAGAGTTAAAGGTTAATTTAAAACTAGCAGATATTCTTACTAATTCACGTCTTGGTAAGTTAGCCAGGATTATTAATACTACTGAAGTAGCTTATCAACCATTGACTAGACTTAATTCAGCAATTGATAAGCCAACGATGTTTATGATACATCCAGGGCAAGCAGGATGTGAAGTCTATGCCAAGTTAGCAAAAGAGCTTGAAAATCATTATTTCTGCTATGGGGTTGATAATTATAATCTTCATCATCCAGAGAAAGTTACCGATTTTAAACAACTAGCTGCAATGTACCTAGAATTTATTACTAATGAAGGGTATATAATTGATAGGGATACTCTGGTTACATTATTGGGCTGGTCATTAGGTGGATTGATTGCGCTTGAGATTGCTACTATTCTTGAAGAACGTGGTTATCAAAATATTAATATCTTCCTACTTGATACAGTAATCTTTGATGCTAAACTTTGTTTCTATCAGAAACAATCAGTAACTCAAAAGACTAATCTTGAGAGGTTTTTACACTCACAATCCTATGATGCTGAATATGTCACGAAAATTATTGCTAATTATGATAGCGAAATAAAATTAGCCGAAAGCCAGATAAGCCGCAAGTTGGTGCATGCGCGGATTACTTTATTTAAAGCGATGCAGCAGGGCAATCAGTTTGACGGTGAAATTAATGATTCCATGATAGACTATATTCTAAGTCTAGATACAAATAATGTTGATAAAGTTATAACTGATAGTCGGCAGCTACAAATTATAAAACTTGACCAAGCACACCACTGGAATATACTGATACAGCCTGAAGTTATTCGGGCTATTCAACTTGGGGAGTTAGGTTTGTGAAAGTTTTTAGTGTGGCAGATTATGAGTAGTTGTATGACAATTGTTAATTAAAACTATTTTGATACCCCAACTACTTGCAATGGGATTATTCATTGAGGCACTTTTATATTGCACTGCAGCTACGAAAATACTGCTTTATATTGTATTATTTAACAAATTGATCTAGTATGTATAGTAAAATTTTGGGCTAAATTGGGGTCAATTTGACATAAATTTAATTTCTAATTTTAATGGGAATCTGCTATGGCTAATAAGCACAAGATTTTAGTAATGGGGGCGGGGAAAATTGGGGTAACAGTTGCGAGTTTATTGGCTCGTACAAATGATTATGAGTCGTATTTAAGCGACATTAAAGCACCACATAAGCTACCAGAGATTGCTGGCAATCCAATTAAGTTTATTCCATCAGATATTCGTAAAACTGACGAAATCAAAAAATTTATTCTTGATAATCAAATTGAAGGGGTAATTTCTTGTTTGCCTTTCCATTTGACTATTGAAGTGGCTAAAATAGCTGCTGAGACAGGCATTCATTATTTTGACCCTACCGAAGATGTAGCAACTACTAATAAAGTATATGATCTTGCAAAAACCAGTAAAGGTTCTTTTGCACCACAGTGTGGATTAGCTCCGGGATTCATTAGTATTGCAGCTAACTCATTGACAGATGGTTTTGAAGAGATCGATCATATCAAAATGCGGGTTGGTGCATTGACTCCAAATGTGAATAATAATTTTCATTATGCATTTACTTGGTCTATTGATGGCGTAGTTAATGAATACATTCATCCATGTGTGGTAATGCAAGATGGTGAACGTAAACTTGTACCTGCTTTAGATGGATATGAGCATCTTGTTGTCGATAATGAGCATTATGAGGCATTCTTCACTTCTGGTGGTGTTGGTTCCTTAGTTGAAAGCTACTCTGGGCGTGCTAAAAATATGGATTATAAAACCATGCGCTATGTCGGGCACTGCGAAAAAATGAAATTTATCCTTCAGGATATGAATTTACGTGAAGATCCAGAACTTGCCAAGCAAATTTTAACTAAAGTTATCCCGCATACCGATCAGGATAAAGTGGTTGTATATGTATCGGTATTTGGTAAAAAGAATGGTGTATTAAGCGAAGTAACTTATACTAATACTTGCTACCCATTACAGGTTGATAATACTTTATTTACTGCGATTCAGATGACTACCGCTGCGGGTATTTGTACGATTGTCGATCTAGTAGTCCATGAGAAGAAATTATCTGGTCTAGTTAAGCAAGAGCAGGTTTCACTAAAAGAATTTTTAGCTAACCGCTTTGGTTCATATTATAAAAGTGGAGAAAAATAATAATGAATTTACTACAGAAATTAGGAATAAATGGTAATAGCCATCCTGGAACTGCAATTGGTACAGAGTGGTTAAGTAGTAGCAATTTGCTTGAATCTTTTTGTCCAAATGATGACAGTTTATTAGGTAAAGTAGAACAGACTACCCCAGAACAATTAGAAAAAGTTATCGCAGCAACTCATGCTGAATTTTTAAAATGGCGTAGCGTTCCAGCTCCCAAGCGTGGTGAGTTGATCCGTTTGATCGGTGATAAACTACGTGAGCATAAAGATGCACTTGGAACCTTGGTTTCACTTGAAATGGGTAAATCAAAGCAAGAAGGTGATGGCGAGGTTCAGGAAATGATCGATATGGCTGACTTTGCGGTTGGTCAGGCTCGTATGCTCTATGGTCTTAGCATGCATTCTGAGCGTCCATTACACCGGATGTATGAACAGTGGCAGCCATTAGGCGTCGTTGGAGTCTTATCGGCATTTAATTTTCCGGTTGCGGTATGGGCATGGAATGCTTTCTTAGCTGCGATTTGTGGTAATACTGTAATCTGGAAACCATCACCAAAAACGCCACTCTGTTCAGTTGCTGTCCATAAAATCTGTGTGGATGTCTTCAAAGAGCATGGCTATGGCGCGGTTTTTTCATTAATCAACACAACTGATATTGAATTGTCACGTAAATTTATCGATGATAGCCGGATTCCACTTGTGTCATTTACTGGCTCTACTCCGGTTGGGCGTGAAGTTGGTGCTCGTTTGGCACAGCGGTTTGCTCGTTCTATCCTAGAGCTTGGTGGTAATAATGCGGTTATTATTGATGAATCTGCTGATTTGAAAACTGCAATTCCGCCATTGGCATTTGCTGCGATTGGTACTGCCGGACAACGTTGTACAACCTTGCGTCGTTTGATTGTCCATGAGAGCTTATATAAAACTGTGGTGGATAGCCTAGTTGCTGCTTATAAACAGTTAAAAATTGGTGATCCAACTGATCCATCGAATCATATGGGGCCATTAATTGACCGTGATGCCGTAGCTAACTACGAAAAAGCAATTGCTGCGGTTAAAGCTAAGAATGGCAAAATCGCATATGGTGGCAATGTAATCAAAGGTAATTATGTAGAGCCGACAATTGTTGAAGCAAATCCAGATTGGGATATTGTTAATCACGAAACTTTTGCTCCGATTTTGTATGTTATGCCATATAAGACTTTGGATGAGGCGATTGCAATTAATAATCAGGTTATCTATGGTTTATCTTCGGCTATATTTACGACTAATCTACGGGTCGCTGAAGAGTTTCTATCTACTCGTGGTAGTGATTGTGGTATTGCCAATGTGAATATCGGTACTTCAGGTGCTGAGATTGGTGGCGCTTTCGGTGGTGAAAAAGCTACTGGTGGTGGTCGTGAAGCTGGTTCTGATTCGTGGAAGGCATATATGCGGAGACAAACAACCACGATTAATTATGGGACGGCGTTGACATTGGCTCAAGGTATCCAATTCAACATTTAACTCAAATATATTCAATTCTCAAGGGGTGTTACGGCACTCCTTGCCTACTAATTTGTAGACGTCGTCGTTTGTGCCTACTTGAGAAATTGAATCTGATTTGAGTTATCAGTTATTAATGTTGGATAGTTGGGTTTAAAGATTAAATAAAGTGATGGAGATATATGATGAATAAAATTGAACTGGTTTTTGATAAACTTTGGCAGCAATACACGGAAGAAAGTCCGGAAGCTTTAAAGATTTATAATCTTTTTAAAGAAAATGGTGAAGATAATATAGTTAATGATCATGTGGCATTTAGAACTTTTGATGATCCACGAGTAGATGTAGATACGCTTGGTAAATTTTTTATTGAACTTGGTTATGAAGAGAAAGGCGATTATCACTTTCCGGTGAAAAAACTTTATGCTAAGCACTATGAGCATAAATCAGATGCTACTATGCCAAAGGTCTTTATTAGTCATTTACTGACAAAAGAGTTTAGTGCACTTGTCCAGGAACAAGCTAAATTATGCGTTGATCAAATTGCTACCAGTGAATTAAATAGCATTGAGCTATTATCTTCAGGAGTACATTGGGATCTTGATTATGATGTGTATCAGAAGCTACTAGCTGAGTCTGAATATGCTGCATGGATGTACGTATTTGGCTTCAGGGCTAATCACTTTACGGTTTTTGTTAATCATCTGAAAACACTGAAGAGTGTTGAAGAGATTAATCAGTTTCTTAAAGCCAAAGGTTTAACCTTAAATAGTTCTGGTGGTGAGATCAAGGGCACTCCGGCAGAGTTACTTGAGCAATCAAGTACTATGGCGAATAAAGTACCAGTAAAATTTCGTCAAGGAACATTTGAAGTGTTAAATAGTTATTATGAGTTTGCGCGCAGATACCCAGATGCAAGCGGTAAATTATATACTGGCTTTATTGCAGCATCAGCTGATAAGATCTTTGAAAGTACTAATGTTAAGTGATTGTAAAATTAATATTTTTAAATGTCTAAAAGAAGCCATGAGTCATGGCTTCTTTTAATTGAAGATAATTAGTAACTGCTCGTACTATTTTAGGTTAACTTTTTTATTCCATACCATGCCTGACCAAAACTAATACATTCGTCATTTAATGGCAAATCTTTCGGGATTAATAATTCCAGTGTCGAATGCTGAAATTTATCACTAATCATGCTTAATAAATAAGGGCTTTGCCAGCAGCCACCGGATAATGCAATCTGATTAATCCGATGCAATGATGCGTGATATACGATCCATTTATCAAGAAGTGTAGTTAGACTACCATAAAATAAATTTATCGCTTTTTGGCGATTGTTTTCAGTTACTCCAATAGTATAAACTCTTCTTATCAAAGTGGCTACATCCGGTTTCCCATCTGCGGTTAATCTGACTATGTCAAAATCTGTTTCGGGCATGCTTACCATGCTTTCAAGGAGCATTGCGGCATTTGCTTCATAATCATTAATAGCCATAACTCCCAGTAGGGCGGCAACTCCAGAAAAAATACGTCCCATAGCTGTAGTTTTGGGCGTATTGCCATCTTTTAGAATTTCCAGAATTATGTTAGCATTAGGTTGCTTTAAAAGATACTCTGGTATAGGCAAATCATACTGAATACACATCGCAAGCGCCAAGCGCCACGGTTCTTTCTCCGCCAGATCTCCACCTATCGACATTAATTCAGGTAATTGGGAGATAGTTTTAAACTGTAGAGTTTTAAAATCAAACTCGATTAATTCGCCACCTAACGCTTCACCATTATTACCATAGCCATAGCCATCAAGAATACAGCCAAGGATTCGCTGTTCAAGAAGGTAACCATAGCTTTCAAATTCGCCAAGAACGGCAGCAAAATGTGCATTATGATGTTGAAGCTTCAATACTGGTAGCCCAGATTCAGTAGCAAATTGACTGGTATAAAAATCAGGATGTAGATCGCAAACGATTAATTCTGGCTTAACGGTGTAAAGCTGGCAATAATACTGATAAATTTTCTGGTAATAGTCAATTACCGGAAGCTGTTTTAGATCACCAATATATTGCGAAATATGAATTTTGTTATTTTTACTGAAGCTTAATGTTGCTTTTAAGCTAGCACCAACGCCTAAAACCTGAGGTAGTTCATAATTGAAGCTATAATTTAGTGGGGTAAGTCCTCGGGCATGCCGAAGCATTATTTTATGTTTACCTGCCATCCTCATCACACTATCATCAACGGGAACGGTTATTTCGCGATTATGGCTAATTATATAATCAGCAATGTCAGACAATGCTTCTTGTGCCAACATATCATCAGTAATAATCGCTTCACCAGATAGATTGGCACTAGTTACAATTAATAATTTATCATTTGGTTTTTCTAGCCATTCATAGCCACTAGGTTTTCCAAGAAGATAATAAAATAGCAAATAGTAAGCCGGACTATGGGCAAGCATGATACCGAGTGTATCTAGTTCTGGAGCAATATTTGCCGGAAGTGGAGAATGTTTCTTTTGTTTTAAAATGACGATTGGATTAGGATTAGTTTCAAGTAATGCTGCTTCTTGTGCATTTACTTCTGCATAGTTATAGCGAATAGAGATTGTATTTAATGCCATGACAGCGAGCGGCTTCTTAGCGCGCTTTTTTGCCGTTCTTAGTCTTGAAATTACTTCGCTATTTTTTGCGTCCGCGATAAGGACGTAACCTCCAGTTCCTTTTAGTGCAATTATTTTTCCATCTTGGATATAGTTTGCTACTTTCTCCAGCTCCATATTATAGCTGGGGCCACAGACTTTACAACAGCTGGTTTCAGCATGATAACGCCGATTTGCCGGATTATTATAATCATCATTACAGTTTCTGCAAAGTTCAAAATCTTTGTAGCTAGTATTGATTCTATCATAGGGTAGATTTTTGATTATCGTATAGCGTGGGCCGCAATTAGTACAGCTAATAAAAGGGTAGAGATAATAGCGACTCTCTGGATTAAATAATTCAATCAAACAGTCGCTACAGATTTTACAGTCTGGAGCAATCCTTGTCTGGCTAATATTGCCTGCGATACTATCTAGGATGTGGAAGTCGGTAATTGCAGTTGATAGATGGTATTCTTCACAGCTAATTGAATCAATTATAGCTAATGGCGGTAGGGAATTACTTAATTCGCGAATAAAGCTACTTGCATCTAGTGACGAAATAACGATTTCAACACCATTTCCAGTATTTTTTATCCAACCTTTTAGCCCCAATCTATTTGCTAGACGATAAACGCTAGGGCGAAAACCGACTCCCTGCACCAATCCATTGATAATGAGCCGGGTTGCCAAATTCTGATTCACAATTATTCAGGCATAAAATTGCTGTGCTGTTGCCAACCAGTTAAACCAGTTAGTAAGGCTATTTGGATCATTGACCGATAGCGGAATTATTTTTGCTTTTGAGTTAATTTTTTGAATGTTTGTAATACATTGCTCTAGATCAAATTTCAGATATGGTAATAAATCTGTCTTGGTAATAATGACTAATTCCGCACCAAGAAACATATCTGGGTATTTTAGTGGTTTATCTTCGCCTTCAGTTACCGAAATAAGTACAACTTTGGCATGTTCACCAAGATCAAATAGCGCCGGACAAATCAGATTGCCCACATTTTCAATAAATACATAGCTATTATTCTCAATATCTAGATGTTCTAAAGCATGTCCGACCATATGACCATCAAGATGGCAGGCTTTGCCAGTATTTATCTGATAGGCATTTGCACCAGCCTTACGGATTCGGTCAGCATCAAGCTCAGTGTGTTGATCGCCCTCGATTACATTGATTTTATGTTTTTTGCTTAGTTGCTTAATTGTTTCTTCAAGCAAGGTAGTTTTACCTGAGCCTGGACTTGAAACTAGATTTAGTGCCAATGCGTTTTTTGATTTGAAGAATAGACGATTCTGGTTTGCAAATTGCTTATTTTCTGCAAGAATTTCTGCTTCAAGATTTATTACATCTTTGTGCTGATGCGGTTCGTGATGGTGCGTATGATCATGATTATGATGGTGGTGATGAGTATTAGTATCATCACCACAGCCACAGGTTACACACATGATTTTTCCTTGTTAGTTTATTATAATTAAATTGTATCATATAAGCATTATAAATAACAAGGTTATGCGCGTAATTAAGTTCGTTAACGATGTAATAAATCAAGTAGCCAGTAGCTATGCGGATCACTTGGGCATGAGTATATTCCACATTCAACGAAAGTACTAATGGTATTTGCAAATAAAGTTAAGAAAAGTAATGCTATGATTAATTTTAATATTAGTGTTGGCTTATTTTGATTGTTGCTTATATTGTTACTAATTAATCCAGCAATACAGCAATAAATAATAATTAGTACCGTAAAGATAAAATTCCAGCTATACATATGTAAACCAAATACTGGACTACCATAAGAACCACTACCGGGAACAATATGGCGGACAATAAATTCCAGACTTATTGCCATTTGGATTAATCCTGCAATTATTACTAGAAAATAATTTTTCGTATTACGTGATAAAAGGAGATTAGCCAATAAGCCAAAGCTCATTGCATACACTCCCATTCGAGACATGACGCACATTGCACATGGCAGATCATTTACCGTAAATTGGTAAGAAAATGCAATTAGAAGTGTAGTACAAAGGGCTACAATGATTAGCATATCAAAAAAATTCAGTAATTTATTATAGTTCATGGTCTATTCCTAAAAATTTACATTGGCAACATGATGGATTGTATGCGGTATGAAAATTGCTAGCCACAAGATTAGGAATATTCCAAAAAGAGTATAAGAAAGGTATTTTGTTCTATTATATAGAGTAAAAAATATTATGTTTAATAAAATAAATAGTAATAGTGGCATGATAAATTCCTAACGAATTATTGTAATAAGAGTTATTTTAACGCCGTTAGGATAAATTTTGAAATAGAAGAAATCACTATTGCTTGCTAAAAATCTTCTTACTATATGATAGAATCTCCTTTTCTAAATCATTCTGCTTGTGGAAAGCTTGGAGTGGATGTGTTAATATTAATTAGCTTAACTGGTAGCGGTATTATATTGTAATATAAATAAAATTATGATTAAATTGAAAAAATATTTTGTGCTTATTTTGGGCTTGATAATTCCATTTTACAGTTGGGCATTATTAAATAACTTATTTAGCTCAGATAGTGAGTCAGGTAATGGTATCTTACAACGTAGAGTACATCAAGAACGAGTTTCTTCTGAAACCAAAGCAGCAGCAAAAACTGCAGCATGTGTTACGGTTGGTAGGGTTGTTTGCCCAGAGATAAAAGGGGCTGTGTATCTAAAAAATCAGCTTCTTGAGTCTGCATCTAAAACTAAGGAAAGTGAATTAAAACATGAATCAAACGAAATTCAAAATAAATAATTGTACTTATGCCTCATATGCTTGTGAAAGTGCCTGATTTATAATTTCGTAGCTAAAACCACGATTAAGAAGAAAACGTAAGTATTTGGCTCGCTCCTTGCTATCCTGTGGTGGGGAAGGGTACTTCTTGATGAGTTGTTGGCAGGCAATTTGAAGTTCGTTAATTTCAGCTTTATTATATATGTCATCAATTAAATCTGAATTGCTAACTTTACTACCTAATAAATATCTAATTTTTTTGCTACCAAATTTCCGGCTTTTACTATTTATGAAGGCTTCTATATATCGTTCTTCATTTAAAAAATTTTTACTTACCATTTCATCAAGAACGCTACGAATAGCTATTTCATCATCAGTATAGTTACTTAATTTATTAAATAATTCCAGGTATGAATAATCACGCCTAGAAAGGAAATCAAGCGCTTTGGCACGAAGGTTTAATTCTGGTTTTTTATGCATAGTATTTGTTAGTGGAGCAAATAATTATAATGGCGTAACATTTGTTACGCCATTTGTGAATTACTCATCCATACCTTCAGCATCGGTACTGGCATCAATTTCTCGCTCTGCATGTGGTACATCACCCACAGCAAGTCCGGAAAGAGAACGTACTTTTGCCTCTACTTCATCCGCTATAGCTGGATTTTCTCTCAGAAACTCGCGTACATTTTCTTTACCCTGACCAATTTTTTGCCCATTATAGCTATACCATGCACCTGATTTTTCCACAAGGTTATTGGAAACACCGAGGTCGATTACTTCACCAAGTCTTGAAATACCCTCACCGTATAGAATTTCAAAATCAGCTTGCTTGAATGGTGGCGCAACTTTATTTTTAACTACCTTAACCCTGGTTTCATTACCAAGGATATCTTCGCCTTTTTTGATGCTACCTACCCGGCGAATATCAAGACGAATTGAAGCATAAAATTTTAACGCATTTCCACCAGTTGTGGTCTCAGGCGAACCAAACATAACTCCAATTTTCATCCTGATCTGATTAATAAAAATCACCAGCGTATTAGTCCGTTTGATATTAGCTGTAAGTTTGCGTAATGCTTGTGACATCAGTCTTGCCTGTAAGCCCATGTGGCTATCACCCATTTCGCCTTCCAATTCAGCCTTAGGTGTTAGTGCAGCTACCGAGTCAACCACGATTACATCAATTCCGCCGCTTCTAACTAGCATGTCAGCAATCTCTAGTGCCTGCTCACCAGTATCTGGCTGTGAAATTAATAATTCATCTACCTTAACCCCAAGCTTGCGTGCATATACTGGATCAAGTGCATTTTCTGCATCAATATAAGCACAAGTTCCACCAATTTTTTGCATTTGGGCAACGACTGAAAGACATAAAGTTGTTTTACCTGATGACTCCGGTCCGAAAATCTCAACAATGCGTCCACGCGGTAATCCACCTACACCTAGTGCTAAATCAAGTCCAAGAGACCCTGTGGAAACAACTTGAAGATCTTTTTCTACCTGTTTGTCGTCCATGCGCATGATAGAACCTTTACCAAATTGTTTCTCAATTTGGGCTAATGCTACCTGTAGTGCTTTTGCTTTGTCGTTATCAGCCATAATTTTTCCTATAAAGCTTGATTAATTATATATATTAAAATCTGAATTGACTTTGGTATGCACCAGTTAATTCATCAACAACTGTTTCAAAAATCTGTTTTTCAATAAATTCATTTTCTGCTACCTTGGTGATATGTACCGCATGCATTGCTGGCTTAATCCCATTAATAGCGATTAAATGTCCACCTACTCGCAACTGTTGTTTCAAGGTTTGGGGAATAGCAGGTAGTGCGCCACCAATTAGAATTTTGTCAAAAGGAGCTTTGGTAGCTAAACCATTTAAGCCATCACCTTCAATTACACTAACATTTTTGATTCCTGCCCGAGTAAGATTACTTATCGCAAACTCCTTGTTTACAGCATTTATATCAATGCTATACACAAAATCAGCGAGCTTAGCTAAAATAGCAGTTACATAACCACTTCCAGTCCCTATTTCTAGGACTTTATCCTTTTTACTAAGATTTAACTCTTGCAATAGTCTTGCTTCTACTCGCGGGAACAGCATTTTTTGTCCACCTGGTAGGGGAATTTCAACATCAGAAAATGCTATAGCCTTATATTCGGGGCTTACAAACTCCTCGCGTTTTACTTCAGCTAGCATACTCATTACATTTTCATCAAATACATTCCATGGTCTAATTTGTTGCTCAACCATATTAAATCTGGCTTGTTCAAAATTCATTTGGTACTCCTTGAGTGGTAATTATTTGATTTTTTGTTCTTTTTTAGCTTTATCAACCAAAGCCTGAATTACCTGAATCAATTGTGCCGGTTGCGCTGGCTTGGTCATATATTTATTGGCAACAACAAAAGTTGGTGTACCAGTAATATTATAAGCTTGCGTGTATTGGGCATATTCTTGGGGTTTGGTGCTTATTGCAAATGAGTTATAAGTTGCCATAAATTTACTCGGATCAACAATTTTTTTATTTGCATTTAAGAAGGCTTGTAATTGCTTCGGGTCTTCCAAATTTTGGTGTTGGTTCATTACCGCGTCAAATACTTTTTGGCTAAAATTTGTTCCAAGATTCATGCTTTGTGCTGTAGCACATAGCTTGGCATAACCTCGAAAGTTATTTTCCCACACTACTTGTACCCGATTAAAATCAACGTTTTTTGCTGTTGTAAGCCATTGATCAAGACTTGGTTCAAGGATTGAACAGTGAATACACGCGTATGAAAAATACTCGGTTACATTTACTTTACCTGGTTTTGTTGGAACTGATTTTGCTGGTGGGGTTATGACGGTATAATCCGTCCCTTCTTTTATTGCAATATCTGCATTAGCAAAGGTTACAAATCCAATTAGGGCGATTAATAAATTTTTCATGTGATTCTCCTTACTGACTCAAGTTAATTATTGTACCATCAATTTCCTGCTGTTTTAGCTGGTCTAGAATTTCTTCTGCTTGTGCTTCACTTTCAAATGGTCCCATAATTACTTTATTTATGGTTTTTCCATTTTCCTGCCGCTGACGAATTTTTACACTATAGCCAAGTAAAGCCATTTTTGCTTTCAAATTATTTGCCAAATCTGGTTCACTAAATGCGCCTACTTGAATAATATATCCTTGTGGTTTGGCTGTGGCAGCTGAAGCCTCAGGCTTTGGATTGATATCTTTCTTACCTTGCAAGACATCGTAAAAGTCATAATTGGGTGCAGATGCTTCCTGTTTTTCATTTTGCTGGTTGGCTATAGGCTGCGTCTGAATATTGGCTGCCTGCATTTTTGTTCCCGGAGCAAGCATTAATGGTGCTGAACTATTTGATTGGCTATTGTTATTTCCGATAATTCCCTTATCGACAAAAGGATTTGGGGCTTTATTCAGATAATATGCAACTCCACCTGCGATGGCTATGCCTAATAATAATCCAATGATAAATCTCATTTTGCTTGAATACTCCGTTTATACTGACTTGCCTGAGCAATATGGCTTACGTTTATATTTTCTTGTTCGTCAAGATCTGCAATCGTCCGTGCTACTTTTAACATTCTATAGTAACTTCGTGCAGACATCCCATTTTTTTCTATAATTTGTTGAACTAAATTTTTGGTTTTCTGATCCATTAAACAGTAGTTTTCAACTTCTGTATTACTTAATTCATAATTTAATTTATTTTGTCGCTTATGTTGGGCATTCCTTGCTGTTATTACCCGTTGTGCTATCTCACTCGATTTCTCACCATCTGGTAAATTTTGCAATTCATGAACTGTAACTAATGGTACCTCCACTACTAGATCAATTCTATCCAAAAGTGGTGCTGAAATTTTTGATTTATAACGGTTTATCTGTTCAATTGAGCATTGGCAGCTTTTTTGTGGATGTCCGTTATTGCCACAAGGGCAGGGGTTCATTGCCGCAATTAATTGAAAATCAGCTAGATATTCTACCTTATGCCTAGCTCGTGCAATATTAATTTTTTTGGTTTCTAACGGTTCCCGTAATACTTCAAGCACTGTGCGATCAAATTCTGGTAGTTCATCTAAAAATAATATCCCACCATGGGCAAGACTTATCTCTCCAGGCTTAGGAATTGTTCCGCCACCAACTATCGCAGTAGCAGATGAAGAATGGTGTGGCTGACGAAATGGTACCTGCCGCCAGTTTTTTGGGTCAAATTTTCCATTACTCAAAGAAAGTAGTGATGCGCTGGCAATAGCTTCTTTATGCTCCAGTTTGGGTAGGATTGAAGTAATCCGGCTTGCCAGCATTGATTTACCACAACCGGGATTACCTATCATCAGCAATGAGTGCCTGCCAGCAGCAGCTATTTCTAATGCTTTTTTTGTGGCGACTTGTCCTTTAACTTCAGAAAAATCTGCTAGAAAAGCTAAATTCAGATCATTGCTATTAAAATCTGCTGTAGCCTTTTCAATAACTATCTTATTTTCGAGGAAGTTGCATACTTCGAGGAGTGACTCTGCTCCAAAACAGGGAGTTGTTTCGGCAAGAGATGCTTCTTCTGCGCTTGATTTTGGTAAAATAAACTGTCTGGCATCATTGCCAATACCAAAAGCTATGGCTAACGCCCCATTTACGTGTCTTAGACCGCCATCAAGGGCAAGTTCTCCGGCAAATTCATACTGGTTTAATTCAGACTTTGGTTTGATGAGTCCACTGGCAATCATGATGCCAAGTGCAATTGGTAAATCATAACGACCAGAGTCTTTTGGCAAGTCTGCTGGTGCTAAATTAACAGTAATCCTTCGTGCTGGGAAATCAAATCCAGAATTTTGAATTGCCGAGCGAACACGGTCGCGGCTTTCACGTACCTCAGTATCTGCAAGTCCAACAATTGAGAAGCTTGGTAAGCCACTCGCTACGTGCACTTCTACCGTTACTTGTGGTGCAGACATTCCTGTCAATGCTCGGGAATATAGCTTAGCAATAGACATTAACTATTTATTCAATTCAAGAGTTTTAATTGCCTGCTCCAACTCATCCAGCTTCATTCGTGTTTGTAATAAAACTTTTTGTTGGATATCAAACTCCTCTCTACTTACCAAATCAAGCTTTTCAAAGCTGGCTTGTAATATGGCTTTCAGGTTGCTTTCCAGATCATGGAATGGACTAGCTTTTATTGTCTCTGAAATCTGTTTGGTGATTTTTTCCAAAATTTGTTCTTTTAACATATTTTTACATTTATAGAATTGGTTAGATAAATATTATGCTTAATACACTGGATTTTACCATGTCTGAGGTATTTGAACAATTTTGCTATGCGTTTAATCGGTATTTATAAATGATGTAAATAAAAAAAGCTGCATTTTTATGCAGCTTTAATTTTTTAGCGACCACGTCTTGGTAACATTTGTGATCTAATTTTCTTATAATGACGTTTTACAGCAGCAGCCATTTTTCTTTTGCGTTCTGTAGTCGGTTTTTCATAACATTCACGAGAGCGTAATTCGGTTAGGGTACCAGCTTTTTCTACTGATTTTTTAAAACGACGTAATGCTACTTCAAAATTTTCTGTATCACGGACTTTAACTTCAGGCATTTTTATTCCTTAAATTTATGTTTTTATAATTATACTTAATAATGTTTTTTGTTTTTTGTAAAATTTAATCTGGTTTTATTTGTCAGATTTTATTTTCTGACCATTGGAAATAAAATCACCCCCTCCGGTGTTTGATAATTGATTTTGAGTCGCGATTATATTATACTTTCATCATCTTGTCAAGCTTAAAATTCAAATGAATGTTTGAATAGGCTAGCAAAGGTGGTATGTATAGTATAATAGTGTACAAAATTAAGAAATCTCGGTTTGTTAAGGAATTATTTATGCGCTGGTTGAGGTGGTTAAAATCTTTGATTATTGGTAAGCCATTGGATGCTTTAAACCCTAAGGTTAAAGATCATATTGCTTTAATTGCTGTCATTGCTTGGATTGGTCTTGGAGCTGATGGGTTATCTTCTTCTGCATATGGTCCAGAAGAAGCTTATTTGGCATTGGGGACTCATACCGATATTGCAATTTTTCTCGCTTTTGCTACAGCTTTTACGGTTTTTTTAATTTCTTTTGCCTATAATCAGGTCATTGAACTCTTTCCTTCTGGTGGAGGTGGTTATAAAGTTGCTACACATCTTTTGGGGCCAAAAGCTGGGGTAGTATCTGGTTGTGCCTTGATAATTGACTATATTTTGACAATTGCGGTATCCGTAGCTAGTGGTGTTGATGCTGTATTTAGTTTGCTTCCTACTTGGTGGCTTGAATATAAGATTGAAGTTGAGATTGCGATAATCGTAATGTTAATGGTACTAAACCTACGCGGAATGAAAGAGTCAATCCGGGTTTTAATTCCATTATTTTTGGGCTTCCTTATTACACATGTGGTGATTATTCTTGTAGGTATTCTTTTTCATGCTAATAGCCTTGGTGAGATATTACCTAATGCAAGTCATGAAGCAAGTAAAATGTCAGCTTCCATAGGTACTTTTGCTGCCATAGCTATTTTTCTTCGTGCATACTCACTGGGTGGTGGTACTTATACTGGGCTAGAAGCTGTTTCAAATAACGTTAATATCTTAGCAGAACCACGCGTTCGAACTGGTAAATTTACCATGCTTTATATGGCAGTATCACTTTCCTTCACCGCTGGTGGGATTATCGTATTATACTTGCTATGGCATGCTGAGCCGGTATATGGGCAAACGCTTAATGCGGTAGTATTTGATAAAATTCTTGCCGAAGTAGGCTTTAATCATCACTGGTTACCTGTAATCCTGTTTTTTGAGGCAGCTTTATTATTTGTTGGTGCTAATACTGGCTTTCTTGGTTGCCCAGCAGTTATGGCTAATATGGCGGTTGACAAATGGCTACCTCGGCAGTTTCGTGAGCTTTCTGGACGTTTAGTTACGCAAAATGGGGTGTTAATTTCTGGTATTGCTGCGATAATAATTCTCCTTTGGGCTCGTGGTCGAGTCTCTACCCTAGTTGTTCTATACAGTATTAACGTATTTTTAACATTTTCGCTTTCTCTACTAGGATTATGCGTTTACTGGATAAAAAGTCGTCGTGAAAAACCAATTTGGTTACGTAAATTTATAGTTGCTGTTATCGGATTCGTTGTTTGTGCATCTATTTTGGTTGTAACTACAGTTGAAAAATTTACTGAAGGTGGTTGGTTAACTGTAGTGATTACTGCGTTTACTATTGGAATTTGTTTTTTTGTCCGCGATCATTATCGTAAAGTTGGAGCAAAACTTAAAGATGCAGATCATCTATTTGCCTCACACTTTAAATATACTGATTTAGATAATGCCAAATTATTATCTGTTGAGGATCATCAGCAGAAAACCGCAGTATTTTTTGTAACCAAACACTATGGAGCTGGTTTACATACTTTACTCTGGGTACAAAGAATATTCCCTGGAGTCTTCAAAAATTTTGTTTTTATCACATCTGGTGAAATTGATTCTGAATCATTTGCCAATGAAGAGATTTTTAAGAAAAAGTATCGTCAGAATTTGAACCGGATTATTGATGGTTACCGTTATTTTTGTACCATGCATGATCTGCCTTCAGCTGGGTATTTTAGTTATGGTGTCAATGGGCTAGATGAATTAATCAGCTTATCTGAACAGATTCAGATTGATTACCCTGATTGCGTATTCTTTGGTGGTAAATTAGTATTTGTCGATGAGAGCTGGTGGACTAGGATATTACATAATAATACTATTAACTTGTTACAGCGACAGCTACATTTGCGCGGTATGCAGATGGTTATTTTGCCAATGAAAATTTAGATACCTAAAATACTATTAGATAGATTAAAGTTATCTTCTCAATGAATCGGCTATAATATACGCCTTGAATCTTGATGATTTTGATAATTAAGGAATAAGTGAAGATGCGTGCATCAAAGTATTATATTGTTACAGCAAAAGAAGCTCCAAGTGAAGCAGAGTTAATCAGTCATAAATTAATGTTACGGGCTGGTTTGATAAAGAGATTATCGAGTGGGATCTATACTTGGCTACCGATGGGCTTAAAAATAGTTCGTAAGATTGAACGTGTTGTTCGTGAAGAGATGAATGCAATTGGTTCAATGGAAATGCTGATGCCTGCAGTACAGCCAGCAGAAATTTGGCAAGAATCAGGACGCTGGGAGTTTTATGGTAAAGAGCTTCTACGCATGAAAGATCGTCATGAGCGCGATTTCTGCCTTGGGCCTACTCATGAAGAGGTTGTAACTGATACTATACGTAAAGATGTTAAAAGTTATAAACAGTTACCTTTAAGCGTTTATCAGATTCAAACTAAATTCAGAGACGAAGTGCGTCCGCGCTTTGGTGTAATGCGTGCGCGAGAATTTGTCATGAAAGATGCTTATTCTTTTCATGCTGACTATGACTCGTTAGTAGTTCATTATAATCAAATGTACCAAGCTTATTGCAATGTTTTTAATCGTCTTGGACTTAAATTTAGACCCGTTGCTGCAGATACTGGATCAATTGGTGGAACGGGTTCACATGAGTTTCAGGTACTTGCTGATAGTGGCGAAGATATTGTTGTTTATAGTGATGAGTGTGATTACGCGGCTAATCTTGAACTTGCTGAGAGCTTGCCTAGTCGTAGTGAGCGTCCACAAAGCAAAGCTTCAATGCTGAAAGTCGCAACTCCAACCCAGAAAACTTGTGAAGAAGTCACCGAGATGCTTGGAGTTGATCTGGCTACTTCAGTTAAATCGTTAGTATTTCTTGGGGTAGATAATAAGCCGGTATTATTATTGATTCGTGGTGATGATACGCTTAATGAAATTAAAGCTGGTAAATTAAAGCAGTTAAAAGAGCCACTTGAATTTGCAAGTCAGGAAATGATCAAAGAAGCCTTTAATTGTCAGCCAGGATTTATTGGACCAGTTGGTTTTGATGGCGTAGTAATTGCAGATCGTGAAGTTGGCTTATTAGCTGATTTTGTGTGTGGTGCGAATGAAGATGGCTATCACCTAACTGGCGTTAATTTCGGAGTTGATTGTAAAGAACCTCTGATTGCTGATATCCGAAATGTACGTGAAGGTGATCCTACTCCGGATGGTAAAGGTAAGATCAAGTTATGTCGCGGTATTGAAGTTGGTCATGTTTTTCAGTTGCGTACCAAATATTCAGAAGCAATGAATGTGACTTATCTAGATCAAAATGGTAAATCTCAGTTAATGGAGATGGGCTGCTATGGTATCGGAGTTACCCGTATTCTTGGTGCATCAATTGAACAGAATAATGATGAGAGTGGAATTGTTTTCCCATTAAATATGGCTCCATTTGAATTGATTATCACTCCGGCAAATTACAACAAAAGTGAAGTGGTACGCCTAGAAGCTGATCGGCTTTATGATAAATTTAAGGCAGCGGGAATCGACGTTATCCTCGATGATCGTAACGAGCGAATCGGATTTTTACTTGCTGATAGTGAATTACTTGGCATTCCATACCGGGTAGTTGTTGGTGAGAAAACTCTTCTCGAAGGTAAAGTTGAATTATATAATCGTAAAACTAGAGAAACCGAATTGGTGGAACTAGATATGATTGTTCAAAATCTTGTAAGACAAATTGAGAATGAACGTAGCTAAACTAGTCATGGCGCTTATTTCAGGCGCCTTTTTTTATCAAAATGTTTATGCGGGAAATCAGCAGGAAGAGAAGCTTTCGGCTGATGTTCAGGCCAGTCTGCATTCGTCAATAATTAATCCAATTCAGCCACGACTGATTTTTCCAAGCCAAGAACAGGCTGATGCATGGCTAAGTGATATGTCAAATCGGCTAAAAAAATGGGTTCCGGATGATTTTATGCGTAATCGCTTATTAACCATCATTCAGTACGAATCTGTTAGGGCAGGGCTTGACCCGCAGCTAGTATTAAGTGTTATTACCGTTGAAAGCCGCTTTAACAAATATGCAATATCTAGTGCTGGAGCAATGGGAATAATGCAGGTCATGCCTTTTTGGGTGCGACAAATTGGTGCTAGTGGGCAAGATTTATTGCAGGTGCAGACGAATATTCGCTTTGGTTGTACGATTTTACGGCATTATATGCAGCTTGAGCATGGGGATGTTTATTATGCTCTTGGGCGCTATAATGGAAGCCGTGGGCAAGCAACTTATCCAAACCTTGTTTTTTCTGCCTATCAAAAATACTGGCAACCTGCTGCCGTCATGACTCTTAGTAAAAGTGGCGAAGTCAAATATATTAGTTACAACTAACTCTAGTCTCAAATAGCTTAAATAACACAGTAAGTTGGCTCTAATTATTTTATTGACCAAATAGCAATAGCAATAAACTGCTAATTGGTAAGAAAATTGCTAAGCCAGCTAGATTATATTTAATATAGGTTTGAATATAGTTGCCGGAATAAAGCGGGAAATTACGCAAATATATCCGGTAACTAATCAGGCTAGCCATTGATGCTATCATCGTGCCCATCCCACCAATATTAACTCCCCAAATTAATGCCATTTTTGCGCTGGTAAATGGTGACAGCATAATCGCAGTAGGGACATTGCTAATAAACTGGCTTAAAATAGTTGCAGTCCAGAATGTCATCATCGATCCTTTCAAGAATAATTGCAGATATTCCACGACCTCCGGGATATGTGAGATATTACCAATTACAATAAAAAATAGAATAAAAGTAATTAATAAAGAATAATCAACTTCTCTGATAATTTTAGGAACAGTAATGAGTGATATTGCAATTATAAGTAGAGTAATATTTCGGTAATCAAAAACTCGTCCAACACTTAATAAAATTGCTACAAACATAAAAATGAAGAGAATAACAATTAATGGTCGTTTTAGCCGTGGATTTTCTAAGTCTAGTTTAAATGGTGTAATTTCAATCTGCCGAGTAAGCCACCACAAAAGAGTTGTAGCCAGAAGCTGAAGAATCATCATTTGCCCAAGAAATGTCCACCACGAGTAGTGATAATAGGCATAGAGGAATAGATTTTGCGGGTTACCAAGCGGTGTAAAGCTACTACCCAGATTAGCTGCTATGGTTTGTAGGACGATTATTCGGATGGTGTTTATATTTATTTTTAGACTGATTAATAGTGTTATAGGTACAAATGTTATCAGAGCAACATCATTGGTAATAAACATGGCACTGATAGCTGATAGAAGTAGCATTATTCTGGTGAGATTCTTTTCATTACTCGCAAGATTTAGGATTTTTACGGCAATTAAGTCAAGTAATTTATAGCGCTGAAAAACTGCAACAACTATCATCAGATTAAATAGTAGGGCAATAACCTGCCAGTTTATATAATCAGCTTTAGGTAAGCCCCAGAACGAGGATATCAGCGCAGCAATTAGTAATATGCTGGTTAGTAGATTGTTTTTGGTGATTTTCCAGATATATTCCATTTTTGTATTTCAAAAATATGCTTCATTTGTGGATTAAGTGTTAAGTTTGAAGATTATTATACAGCTTTAGTCAGATAGTTTTTATAAAATTTGACTAGTATATAAAATCTATATTATAATAATGGTAGTACAAAATATACTACTATAATTTATGCAAGGAAAAAGAATGAAAAAATTAGTTGTTATTACTGGTGCTAGTTCAGGAATTGGTAAAGCTACCGCAATTCGCATGTCAGAGGCTGGGCATCCACTATTACTTTTGGCTAGAAGAATTGAGAATCTTGAAGCCTTAAATTTACCTAACATGCTATGTCGTAAGGTTGATGTAACAGATTTAAATTCGTTTCAAGCAGCAGTTGATGAAGCTGAGAAAATTTATGGTCCAGCAGATTTACTAATTAATAATGCTGGTGTTATGCTACTTGGCAATATTGCCACCCAAGATAGTACAGAATGGCAGCAAATGCTAAACATAAACGTAATGGGTGTTTTGAATGGTGTTAAAACAGTTCTTGGTAAGATGATTGCTAGGAATGAAGGGACAATCATTAATCTATCTTCAATCGCAGGTAGAAAAACCTTCCCGGATCATGCTGCTTACTGTGCGAGTAAATTTGCCGTTCATGCCCTTACTGAAAATATCCGTGGTGAAGTAGCTGGACATAATGTAAGAATGACGGTTATTGCACCGGGTGTAGTTGAGACTGAGCTTCTTTCACATACAACGGATAGTACAATTGTTGATAATTATAAAAATTGGAAAGCTAGTACCATCAAACAAGGGCTTAACCCGGATGATATTGCTCGCGCGATTGAATATGCATATAGTCAGCCGCAAAATGTTTGCATCCGTGAAATTGTGATTGCTGATACTAGGCAGGATGCATAAGTGCAAGCTCTCCTAGCTAGTCTTGAAAAACTTGGCTTAGCCAAAAGTGAGGCACTGGTTTATATTGATATTCTCCAGAATCCGGTTAGTAATGGTTCACAGATTACGAGCCGGATTAACATTCCTAAGCCTTCAGTGTATCTGGCTTTGGATAAGCTTTACCAAAAGGGGATTATTAATCTTATCCCGGGTAAATCTAAACAATATATTGCCCAAGATCCAGTAGTTGCACTTGAGCAGCTGCGGAAAGATTATAATGCGAGTATTGACAACACCTTACAAGAGATAAAAAATCTTAATCATCGTCAGAGTTATGATGAATTTATCCATGTTCAAGGTTATACTAATTTTAGTACGCAATTGTTAGCAATGATCAATAATAGCCAAAAAGAGTTATACTTACATGGAAATCTTGATTTAAATCTGTTTAGAACCGAGCTGGAAAAGGCTTCTAGTCGGGGGGTGCGGATTATAAATTATTCTTTTGGTGCTAAGTATGATTACTCATTTTTGAGTGAGAATTTTCATGATGATAAGCTCACAAGTGATAACTTTCGCTTACTAATGGTAGCAGATTATCAGGAGTGTTTGATGGCAGAGGGGGCTTCTAATCAGGATTACTTAGCGATTTATACCCGGAATATGTTTCAAGTTGGCTTGATTGCTGAAAATATCCACAATGCAATTTATTGGCTTAAACTCTATCAACAAAACCCCGGCTTTACTTATCCGTGCCGGCTGGAAACTTTGGCAGAAAAAGATATTCATCCAAGTGGCTATGTAATTTAAGCTATAGTAATAAAAAAACGACTTAGTTCTAAGTCGTTTTTAGCATTTACTTAGCAGCCGCTAAAGCTTCGGTGAGCGTAAATTGATTTTCATATAATGCCTTACCAACTACAACTCCGTGAACATCTAGTTGCCTCAAATCAGTAATATCAGCAAGTTTGCCAACTCCACCAGATGCAATTAGCGATAGCTCTGGATAATGATTCTGGATTTGACGATAAAGAGCAATGCTAGGTCCGGCTAAAGTTCCATCTACGCCGACATCGGTACATAAGACATATTTTGCACTAGGATAATTGTCTAGAATATCATAGACACTGAAATGGCTTTCCTGTTGCCAGCCATGAGTGCGTACTTTTGGGATACCGTTTGTATCAAGAGCGCAATCTAGAGCTAGGACTATCCTATCTGCACCATAATCATTTATCCATTGATTAACTAGTTCTGGTTTAGTAACACACACACTACCAACTACAGCACGGCTAACACCGGCTGAAAATAATTTTTCAATATCTGAAGTATCACGGATTCCGCCACCAACTTCTATTTTTAGCGAAGTTTTGGATACTAGCTCACGAATTAGGTCTAGTTGCATGAATTGACCAGCTTTGGCTCCATCCAAATCAACCATATGAACCCATTCACTACCAGCACTAGCAAATTCTTCTAGCATCGCAAGCGGGTTATCGTTGTATACCTTGGTGGTTGCAAAATCGCCCTTATATAATCGCACACATTTACCATCGCGTAAGTCAATTGCCGGATAAATTACCATTTACTACCTCAATAAAGTTTTTAATTAATTGTGCACCTGCTACGCCAGATTTTTCTGGGTGAAACTGCATGCCATAAAAATTTTTGTAATGGCTAATTGCAGTAAAATCAACTCCATAATTACAGCTAGCTACGGTTACTGAATTAACTGGAGCATAATAGCTATGCACAAAATATACATCTTTTTTCATATCGAAATCATTAAGTAGGGGAGATTCAGTCTTTTTGTCAATATTATTCCAGCCCATCTGCGGCACTACAAGCTGTGGGCTATCATCAAAGCGCTCAACCTTACCAGGCATAATCCCTAAACAATCAACTCCATCTTCATTAGAATATTCATATAATAACTGCATGCCAAGGCAGATGCCGAGTAGTGGCTTTTTATAATTGCGTATCGTATCAATCAGATCATGTTGCTGTAGCTGTTTCATCGCAAACCCAGCTGAACCTACGCCTGGGAAAATCACTCCGTCAGCATTATTGACAACTTCTTTATCGGTAGTTAGCTGATAGCTTACGCCTAATCTTTTTAGTGCAACTTCTATCGAATAAAAATTGGCACCGCCACTGGTGATTATTGCTAGCTTTGGTGTATTCATGGATGGTTATAACCCTAATGATTTTATGAAAAGTAAGCCCATATTATACACTATCCGCTTATTTCAATTTTAGTGAAAACTAGATGGTATAAAGAAGATTTACTACCAGATCACCATATTCTCCAGAGGGGTAAATAGATACTCTATAATTAATACTTAGTAATACTATGTTGAAAATAATTCATATGAAGCAAACAGTACCATATATATTAGAAATTAAGCAATAGATGACACAACAATTAAGGCAATTGGCTTTATTTCAACAAGGCCTAACACCTCAAGCAAAATTTGGTACAGGACTATCTGGAACTCGTAATGCCATTGAACATCTTGGTTATGTCCAAATTGACACGTTATCGGTAGTTGAACGAGCGCATCATCATGTCTTGTGGAGTCGAGTTCCAAAATATGATCAAACATACCTCAATCAGTTAATTCATAATCAAGATATTTTCGAATACTGGTATCATGCTGCGTCATATTTACCTATGCGAGATTATCGTTATGCATTACCACGTATGAATTCAATTCATAACGATGAAAACAGGTATTACAAAAATGTTGATAAACACCTAATGAATGAGATACTTGTACGAGTGCGAATAGAAGGTCCTTTGGTAGCTCGTGATTTTGAGAATAAAAGAACAACGCCAAGTAGCTGGTGGGGATCAGGACCAACTAGACGTGCTCTTGATAAACTTTTCATGCAGGGAGACCTCATGATCTGTACTCGTAATGGTATGGAGAAAGTCTATGATCTTACTGAACGTTGTTTGCCTAGCAATATTGATCTTCGTCCGCCGACAATTAGAGAATACGCATCCTATTTATTTGAAACTACACGTAGGGCACATGGCGCATTTACTTTAAAGCAGCTACTACATCTAAAAACAGATAAACTTCTTCAGAAAGTAATGCTTGAAATTCTTGACGAAAATATTCAAATGGGAATTATTAGAGCTATCAACAGTCAAGATGCCCCGCTTATTTATGTTGATCGTCAATTACTTGAACAAATACCAACAAATGAAAAAGTATTAAAAATACTCTCACCATTTGACAATGTATTGATTCACCGCGATCGATTAAGTTCGCTATTTAAATTTGATTACCGAATTGAATGTTATGTCACAGCACCTAAACGTGTTTTTGGCTATTTTTGTTTACCGATTCTATACGGCAATGATTTTGTTGGTAGAATTGATTGCAAAGCCCATCGAGCTAGTCAGCGCCTTGAAATAATCAGCCTTCATTGGGAAGACAATAAACTTGATCGAGAAGAGATTTTACCGCTATTAAATATTGAATTACAAGAGTTTGCTAATTTCAATAAATGCCAATTTCTTGACAAAATATAGTCAGTTATATAATTTTAAAGGTATTTGCATGCCGAAACCCTTTATCTGTATTAGATTACAAAAAACCTACCAGCCTCTTGTTGGTAGAAATTTTATTTATAATTCATTAAAATATTCTTCAATAATGGAAGTATCCATAATAATTACTTTTGGTCTAAAAAAACTTGCTGGCATAAATTTATCCAGTTGTAGTTTTTTTGCCTTTTCAACAAGTAATTTTGTGTTGGAGCCATGAACTCCAAATTTAGGGCATAGTTTATCCGTAAGGAGCTTTGAAACTGTCCCACGGGTAATATTTAGAAATTGAGCCGCTTCATATTGGCTAATGCCAGCCATTAATATAAATAAGATTTCATGTTCACGTTTTGAAAGTTTTATTGGTAACTGGGATCCTTTAGTAATTTTGTATTCATAAGTTTTTTCAATTGAATTGTACATCTGCTTGAGATAGTCGTATATACCAAAAAGCTTATATTTTGTGGCTGTTGCCTGAAGTGCAACAACTTCTCCATTTGGCGCACAAATGGGGAGATTATTTATTAGCATAGCTTCAAATGAGTTGTTATAAGGAATAATATCCACATAACTTAAAGCAATTTTCTTTGTAATAGATATCTGTTGTAGTTTATGTATTTTCTGTGCCATGCGTAACAGGTCATCTAAGTCTTCTTCTATTGTGCTACAAAGGGATTTTATTAGCTTTGAATCCGCATCTTTATAGGATAAGCCTAAAATCTCTTCTTTTTTTGATAGTCCAAGATTATGTACTGCTAAATCAGATGCAGTAATTACTTTCCCATTAGTATCATACAGGGTTATATCTATTGGTGCTGTCAATAAGCCAGTAATACTAGGGATTACAACATTATTTATAAATGTTTCTTTAGCTTTAGTATCTAACATTAATATCTCTTAAAAAATATTTCTAATTATATCATCAATCAACATGAAAATATCCAGCCAAAAATGCTGGTTTAAATTTTTTCTTATATTAGCGATAATTCATCCTGTAAATTAAATTGTTGGAGAAATTAAATGAAAAAGTTGTTGATAGGTTCGTTTTTATTAATATTACACTCATTTGTGTTTGCACAAGATAATAATGAAATTATCTGTGGTAAAGCTACTATTAATATAGCGAATCCAAATCAAATCAGCATGCTATGTAAGAACGTGACTGTGCACTATTCAAAACAGGTGCAAAGTGGTGATCCTTGGGCTGTCCGGGGATTTAATTCAAATCGGCTTATGCACCCTGCACCAGATGTGGCTTTAATTGAGAGAGTTGATTTTACTGCTGATAAAGGTTTAAATGAAGAGTGCGTTTATAAAAATAATAAGCTCGAAAATTGTACTTCAGAAACGTGACAGACTAAATGTGTAAATAAATTTTACTAGAATATACTCAAACTGTTTGAAGTTCCTGGGTTGTTGCTTCGCTTCTTACCTACTACTTGTAGGCTGCGTCGCTCGCGGCCTACCATGAATCTTCAATCTGATTGAGTATATAGGGCTAAGATCTCTTGTATTTTAGTAAATTTCTTATATCGATTTTATCTTCAATAAATTCAGTTTTTTAATCCACTTGCGTAGTTATTAATGTTGCATTAGTGCCGGATAAGTGAAGAATAAAATATGGGTAAGATTAAGCATAAAATGGGCAAGCATACTAGCTTCAATGCGGCGGGTAACTTTATATATCCAGCCATATAATGAGCCTGCTACAGTTGCGAGGATTACATATTTTATCCCACCCGGGAAGTGAATCGCACCAAAAAATAGCGCAGGAATCACGATAGCAACATATTCGGCATATTTATACTTGAACGAGCTTAAATACTCCTGAAAAAAGCCTCGGAATAAACCTTCTTCGGCAATACAGGTGAAGAATAGATTACTAATCATCCATAGCCATAGCTGAGGCGCTAATTTTGGTTCAAACCTGACGTAACCAAATGCATACGAAAGGATTAAGATTATCAATAATACTAACGGAAGCCTTACAAATACGTGCTTTAGCATAAGTTTGAAATTTGCTAGAGACTTAACCCGTTGTAAGGTGAGCCCAATAATTAGTAAGCCAGCAATGGTTTTATCAAAATTAAGATAGAGTGTATATGGCATAGCATCGGCTGTGATTTTTACTTTATCTAGGATCAGTAAATTATGAAAGCCGGGGATAAGATGTAGCTCAAGGGTAAAGGCAAGGGCAAAGACTAATAGCCAGAATAACGGTTTAAGTCGTGGTGAAACTTTGCCATAAATATTAATTAAACCATATAAGATGACTATGCTTGTGACAGCTATGATGTTAGCTGCGCCAGTATAAATTCCACTAATTATGGTGATAAGAAATAGCGGTTTCCATGGCTGTACACTAGATTTTGTCGGTAGCCATAGCGATAGAATTGTCAGGAGTAGGAGGATAAATGGTAAGTAATTTAGCATGTGCGTTTTATTCTATAAAATCATAATAACTAGCTTTTGGTTTAGTCACTATCAAGCGTAAGATACTTAGATGGCAAATGTTTCTAGATAAAAATCAATACCTTTACGCTTGATCAGCCCTAAAATTTTAAGCGCTAGACCAGACGGTTTTTTATTCCCTGTTTCCCATTTAGTAACAGTAGAAAGACTAACACTAAGTAATTTAGCAAATTCTGGTTGCGTTACTTTTGCAATATCCTTACGAATATGTACAATTTCCTCCGGTTTCATCGGGTGGGTATCTATCATACACAATTTATCAAACTTTTGCATGGTACTTAGATCAATAATACCAGCTTCGTAACCTCGGCTAACCGAATCATGAATTTCTTTTAATATCCGACTCATAATGACACCTCAATAAGCTCTTTATTTATTAATAATTTAGCAAGATTTGGAAATAAATAATCATCTACATAGTTTTTAAGTGCGGTTAATTCTGATTTATCAATATTATCTGTTTCATTTTTATCAAAACCAAAGATGAAAAACCAGCCGCATTCTTTTTTCATTGCCACAATGGTTCGATAAGCACCACTTTTTCCCATTCCTTTTTTTGCGATTCTTTTTTTAAATAAAGATCCACCCAAGTTAGCATCAATTAATCCTTTTTCCATTTCTTCTACTGCGATTAATAGGTCTTTATCTAGGAGTTTATGCCTTCTTTGCCATTTGGCAAATCCATTATTTTTATAGACTTTAAGCATGAAAATCTTTCACTAAGTGCTATATTTTATCATTTAAGTTGCACTAAGTGCAATAGGGGAGATATATTATGTGTAATTTCTTGTTTATATTGTGTTAACTAAGAACTAATCTAATTTACTCATTTTATAAGTTTGGCACTATTTTCATAGACTTTATAACTTCCTATTGATGTTTTAACTATCAAACATTCGAATTCAGATTGATCAGTCTCAATGAATAGTGGCTGTTCTTTTTTCTCATATGCTTCAATTTTTGTACCGTTTTGTTTGTCATTAGGATTACCATTGAGGGATATATTCTCTATATTTACTACAATATCAGTTGTATTTTCTATGTTCAGATTGCCTTCAAAAAAATACTTTTTGCCTGTACACACTGTATCTCGTGCACAGCTTTTATTTTCTTGAAATTGATAATTTGAAAGGTTAAATATAAAGACTTTATCTTTACCAAATCTTCTATTGGCAAGATACAGTGATGTAATTACAGCGCCAATAGTTCCAATTGCAGCTGCAGAACTTATCCAGTCAGATAGAAAGTTACCGGGTTCAATCAAATATAAACCAAGCCCAGCAATAGACCAAAGACTCAGCATAATCCCTAAACTTAGTAGCCACACTTGATACTTTTTAAAGTAAAAATAACTTCCTAAAATAATAAAAGATATCAATAACAATGTGCATAATGCTAAAATAATACAACTATTATATTCTATTATCATCGCATTTGCACTTGAATAAAAAGTAAAATTTAACATATAGTTCTTACCTATTTATAATTAGTCACAAAAAATACAGGCTTATTTAATCATTAACAAGTTCAGTTTTTTCAGTTCAACCACAAAATGTAGTAAGGCTTTTTTTAGCGTTTCTTCCTTAGTCTCGATAATCAGCTGTTCAAGTTTTTCATACTGTACTAAATCTATCTGTGCTGACTCATTTTTTGGCACATAAAACGTATCAATAACTGTTGATATTTGAGCGATAATTAGATGTAGCTTCTGATTATCCATATGTGATTGATCAATTTCATAGTAAAAGATAAACATCAGAAGGCGATATAGACGGCGAATTTGTAATAGGCTTTGGCTATATTTCTCGATTAATTCTGGGTGCTTACGGGCTTTTAATTCATGTTTAGCGTCATCAATGGTTTTATTAAAATTCGTTATATCTTGTAATAATGTCATTTCAACTGTTTGGGTATGCTGGCGTATTTTTTCGAGATCATGTTCATCTTTAATGGTCTTCATTAGCTTATTAATCTCACCCAGTGATTTCAATGTAAGTGTATTTGCACGTTCAAGTGCGTATTCTGGGAAAAATAAAAGCATCGAAAGTAGGGCAAATAAAACTCCAATTCCGATATCCATCGTTCTATAGATTGCCGTATGCAAATTAGGTCCGTGACTTCCAATTAAAATAATCACAAGAGTCATACTACCCAAGAGACCAATATAGCTTTTGGGTGTACTCATATAAATATAGGCACAGATAAAAGTTGTAAGACCAATTGCGAGCCAGATCAGGACTAAATTATGTGGGAAAAAGAAAATACAGCCAAGGCTAATCATTGCACCATAAAAAGTTGCCATAAATCTTAGCTTGCTGCGATTGATAGTTCCACCAACTGTATCTTGATCAAAAAGAACCACACAGGCAGTTATCATCACCCAGCCGGACATCGGGATCTGTAATAGATAACTGGCTATAGAGCCAGTAGATAGGGCGATTATTAGTCGTGTAGCGCGGATCAGCTTTTTTTTATCTAGGTTTATCATAATATTATTGGCTCTATATTTAGCCTTACGCCATAGTTATTAGCAACTTTTTCTTTTATCATTTCTGCTAGAGCTAAAATATCTGATTTACTTGCAGGCTCATAATTTACCAGTACCAGCGCTTGCTTCGGATAAACTCCGACATTTTCGCTACGGTATCCTTTTAATCCCAGTTTATCAATCAGCCAGCCAGCTGAGATTTTTTTATATCCCTTATCTTCCAAGTCATATACTGGTAAGTCAGGATATTTCTGGCGTAAATTTTCTGCATCATTAGTAGTTATAATCGGATTATGGAAAAAGCTCCCAACATTTCCGATTTCTGCTGGGTTGGGTAATTTTGACTGTCTGGTTTTGATGATGCAGTTTCTAAGGTCAAGTGGCGTAGGGCTTTCAATGGTAGCCATTTGTGTAGCTATATCGCCATAGCTTATATTTAGTTTTATCTTTCTTGGTAGCTTAAAGGTCACGCTGATAACTATATATTGCGGATTATTTTTTAGATAGCTATTGCGATAACTAAATTTACAGCTAGCATTATCTAGTTGCTTGATTGATTTGCTAGTAAGATCAAATACACTAACATGGCTAATGAAGTCTTTTACTTCCACACCATAGGCACCAATATTTTGAATCGGTGATGCTCCTACTGTACCAGGGATCAGGCTTAGATTTTCTAATCCATGCGCCTCATTTTCACAACAAAATGCCACAAATTCATCCCAGTTTTCTCCTGCCATCGCAGTTATGGTTTTGAATTCGGAGTCAACCGAGTCAATAGTTATACCCTTGAGGTGATTATGAACTACTAATCCTTCATAGTATTCGGGCAAAATCAGATTACTACCACCACCAAGGATAAAAAATTTCGGGTATTGTTTAGATAATTCAGCGATTTCATTTAGCTCTGTGAGTGTTTCTAATTTTATATAGGCTTTGGCTATCGATTTTAGGCGTAGAGTATTAAATTTATCTAGAGTAATGTCTGTTTGTAGTCCTGACATGGCTTATTATTCCTTAATCTTTGTGTTTTGTGTACAGCAATATTTTACGTTAATTGTAGCTACTTAAATGGCGAATTTTTTGTCTATTCTTATAGTAAATATAGCTTAGTGCAATAATGCCAGGGATAATTGCACACCAGATTGAAATGACAAGCACGATTGTAATATGATATTTTGTGAGACTGCTTCCCATCACTAAGAGCGTTATAAATAGAGCAACGCGACGGATTACGTTAAAATGAAAGTACTCATAATTACTAATAAATAACATTGATTCAAATTTTACTTCTTCAGGTAATGTACATTCTATTAAACCGGGAATAACTACAAATAGATAACCATTTAATATCCCTAGTAGATAGATAGAGGAAAATGATAGTAGTTGTAATTTATTTATTATTGCATAGCCAAGAACTGTCACGAGTATAAGACTTAGGATAAGTGCGCCATTTATACTTGATAATTTCGGTGGCCTTTTGCTATATTTAAATACCCAGGATGTTAGCGTGCTCAAGGAAGTAGTTACAAACATTATCTGAGTTACCTGATTCATATTTAATCCTAGGTTACTGCCAATAAGAAAAGGAATACTAATGAAAATTGTGTAAGTTATACAGGCTTTTGCACTGACAATTATTAGACCCAGCCAGAGTTTTTTGCCTGCTTTGAAGGCAAATTTGTCTAGTGGTGTTTTCATTGTTAAATCAGTTAAACCATTAAGGCGCGAGTAAGTTAGAAGCCTTGTTGCAAAAAGTATCAGGCTTAATAATGCACCAAAGAAAAATGGTATCCGCCAGCCCCACTGAAGCTCCTGAAATGATAGGTACTGAGTTAAAGAGTGATTGATAAATACTGATAAGCTTAAACCAAACTGTGCACCAAGTGTTGAAGTAGCAATCGTATAACGGAGGCGTTTTGGAAATGAGTATTTGATATAAGTGACATTTGATTGGAGCTTTATCCCAAAGCTTATTCCATTTATGACTCGACTAAAAAAAATTATGCCACAGATAAGCCATGGTGAATTGTCAAGGGTAGTTATCAATCCTGGTATCATTATCGAAATAGTCATCATGCTACCATTGAGAATTATTATTGCTTTTCTTGAGTAACGTTGGGTTAGCCAGATTTGTACCCGATAACCAACTGGGCGAAAAAGAAAAGTAACCAAGGAAATAAGTGCTATGCCGTAAAGTTCCATGGTTTGATGGCTAAGCATTCCAAGTAAGTAGAAAAAAATAAACGAAAAACTAAAAAAATCGTAATATTCAACAACACTACTAAAAAATTGAAGGAAAATCGGAAATCTTTTTTTATGTTTTAGCCTACGAACCCATTTTTTGCGGGTTATTTGCGGCATTTTTTTAATCTGCTGCATGACCAAGAGTCCGTTTTTGCAGTGAATATATTGCAACTATTGCCATAAATAGAAATGCCCACATTGAATAAATCAATAGATCCAGATAAACTGGCAAGCTTAGTGGTAGGTTAAAGACTGTTGCTGCAAGAAGTAGAAATGAGCCACGCAAAAGATTAAAGCCAAAATATTCGTAATTATGGATAAATACCATTGATTCAAGTTTGGTCTTTTCTGGGAATAATTGTTCAAGAAATCTTGGGATAGCTATAAAAAGAAATCCATTAATTACAGCAATGATCGAAATTGAAACTATTATCAGGGTAGTATTATTGATACTCATTGCATATTTTAGATATTGACTTAATGGAAAGAGGCAGATCAACCCACTAATTAAATAGCCGGGTCTTAACTGTTGCTTTATGCGGCTATATTTAAGTTGCCAAGTAATTACAGTATTTATAATCGTTGGGATCAACATTATGTTTGCAATCTGGCTACTACTCCAGCCAAGCCTCCAATATAATGTGCCCGGAAAAACTAGAAAAATGGTGAAGGTTATTGTGCCTCTTGCACTGGCAATTAAAAGAGCCGGAATGATTTTTGCTTTATTTTGCATTGCAATTGTATTGATTGGTAAGTAAGTTAGTCTATCCTTGATTTCTGAATTTGGTGTGTATAAGACTAGTCGGAAATAGTATAGAATAATGCTAACAATTCCACTTGCCAAAAATGGAATTCGCCAAGCCCAAGTCATTTGCTCAATTGAAAAATGATTAATAATCAATTTATTCATAATTATTGCTGCGCTTAACCCAAATTGTCCGCCAAGGATTACATTCATTATTGCAAAATGTTTTTTATTTGGATATTTATATCTTATGTAGGCTAGGTTGGCTTGAGTTTTCATTCCAAATGCAATACCGTGAATAACTCGCGTGAGTAAGATTAGCATTAGGGTAATATAAATATGATCTTCATCAATATCGATTAATGCTATTGAACTCAATGATACAATCATTGAAATAGAGTTAATATGTACAATCTGTTTGCGTGTGAAATGATGTGTTAGCCATATACACAATTTATAGCCCGTTGGACGAAATAGATAGCTAGTCAGGGTTATCATGGCTAACCCATGTACTAGAAGTTTATGTCCACTATATACTTGCAGCAAATACAAAAATAAGAAACCAAGCGAGAATAGGTCGTAGTATTCCAGTATTCCACCAAACATTTGAATTAAAGCAAACTGTCTGCGGCGTTCTTTAATTTTGGCAAAGTATCTGTAAATTAAATTATGTTTGACCATATTAATACAAAAAATAATTTTCCCCTTAATTTTACTAGGTTATGAGTCATGAGTTTGGCTTAACTTTCATAAGTTGTAAAAGTAGCTCTGTTTTTTTAAAAATCTGTCGTAAAAAAGCAGATTTTGCTAAAAATGATTACTTCATTATTCTTGATGGAATAATCTACTTCATTAGTCGTTGCAATTCTACAACCAGAATAAATTATCTGCACTTATCCTAAATGGTTAAACCTAGGTAACATCAGTTATAATAACTAAATTAAATCAATTTTTTTAAGTATCTATGAATCAGCAGGAAATTTTAATCAATCAACCAGCGCAAAAGAAATATGTATTTTCCAAGCTAAGTAATTTACTAAAAAGTAATGATGTTGCAGAAGTGGTAATCATGGTTGCTTTTATTACTATGGATGGGTTATATCTTATATTGCATCAGCTACAAGAATTACTCGATAAAAAAATACGAATAGTTATTATTAGCGGGTTTATGAATAATTTTAACAATCCAAGAGTTTTTGAATTTTTATCAAGATTTGCTGGTATTGAATTAAGGGTAGCCAATATTAAGGGTTATCATCCCAAGCTTTATCTAGTAAAAAGTAATAATGGGGATTATAGATGTATTATTGGTAGCTCAAATCTTACTAATAGTGCATTGCGGTCAAATCTTGAAGCAAATCTTTACGCCGAATACGTAGGGGATAGTCTAGTTACATCACAAATTATGGCTCTTTACCAGCAGGCTTATGGTGAATCACAGCTTTTGGCTACTGAAATCCTTGATAATTATCGTCAAGTATATAAAAAATTAGAATCTAGTGAGGCTACAGCCGGAGTTTCTTTCGAAAAAACTCCATTGCCTAATACGATGCAGAAGCGTGCTCTTAATGTTCTTACTGAGTTTCGACTAAAAGGAATAAGCAAAGCATTGATCATTTCTGCAACAGGTAGTGGCAAAACATATCTTAGTGCTTTTGATGTAAAAGCATCTGGAGCAAAACGTCTTTTATTTATCGTCCATCGTGAGAGTATCCTTAATCTAGCAATAAAAGCATATCTAACTATCTTTCCCGGGTTAGATTACGGTAAATTGACTGGTGACAGCAAAGAGTTTTATCCAGATTTTATTTTTGCTTCAATGCAGACTCTGCAAAAAGAAGAATATCTACTAAAATTTAATAGAAATCATTTTGATTACATCATAATTGATGAAGTTCACCGAGCAGGAGCTCTTGGTTATCAAAAGATTCTTGATTATTTTACCCCAGCCTTTCTTCTTGGTATGACAGCTACTCCAGAACGGAATGATGATTTTGATATTTATCGGTTATTTGAGCATAATATTGCTTATGAAATAAGGCTTAATGAGGCACTAGAAGAGCAGCTGGTTTGTCCTTTTCATTATTTTGGAATATCTGAACTAATGATTGATAGTAATTATCTTGAGGATTATAGCGATTTTAACCGGATTGATTACAATAATCGGGTATCGCATATTATCAACCAGCTTGATAAATATGGTCATGGTGGGCGTGATAAGGTACGTGGGCTAGTCTTTACTTCACGAGTTACTGAAGCCGATGAGCTTTCTCGGTTATTTAACCTTCGTGGCTATAAAACTGTTAGCATTAGCGGTAGTGATAGTGATAGTTTTCGTGAACGTGCAATCAGGCTTCTTGAAAATGGCTATACCAATCAGGATGGTATAAAGCAAGAATATCTTGATTATATTTTTACTGTTGATGTTTTCAATGAAGGGGTTGATGTACCAAGCGTAAATCAGATTGTCTTATTGCGCCCAACTCAGTCGGCAATTGTTTTTACCCAGCAAATAGGTCGTGGATTACGCAAAAATCAAGATAAAGACTATTGTGTTATTATCGATTTTATTGGTAATTATACTGGGAGTTTTTTGATTCCCGTTGCCTTATCTGGGAATAACTCATATGATCGGGAAGAGTTACGTTCGTTTATCAGTGAAGCAAACACGATGATCCCGCTAAATGCAACAGTATCTTTTGATAAAGTTGCCAGAGATCAGATCTATGCTTCAATCAATAATATCCAGATTAATCGTAAGTTTATCAGCAAAAAGTATCTTGAATTAAAGAGAAAACTAAACCGGATACCAGAATTAATTGATTTTAGGACATATAACTCGATTGATCCCAAAATTATTTTTCGCTACCAAGGTAAGTCAAGTAGAGTTTTATTCAATAACTACTACGAATTATTAAAGTATCATGATGGTATTTCAGAAGTATTTACGGTGAATCAGCTTTACTATCTTGATTATATTACGCAAGAATTACTCTTTGCTGCGCGTCCAGATGAGCTATACGTGCTATTTCAGCTTGTTAATGCAAATACGGATGAGAATATAATTTATCAGAATCTAATTCAAAAATATGGCGTTTTATATAGTGAAGAAAAACGCGCAGCAATTCGTAAGATACTAACGCTTGAGACTAGTGCAGCACTACAAAAAAAATATAAACTAAGTTTGATTGATTCCGGTGATTCTTTGAAGTTGAGTAATGATTTTGTAGAGAGTCTTCAGGATTTAGCCTTCAAGTCAATAGTGCTGCAAACTTTAGTACTAGGCTTATCATATTTCACTGGTTATAAGGAACTAGAGAAAAATAATGATTTTATCCTTTATCGCAAATATTCGCGTAAAGAGTTGGTACGGCTTTTAAATGTAAGCTTGTCAATGGAAACTTCAATCTATGGCTATCGGATCATTGCTGGCTGTGTGCCGATTTTTATTACCTATAATAAGCTTTCTCCGAATCGGATGAATGCTAAGTACGATAATGTTTTTTTGAATAATCACGATCTAATCTGGTATTCGCGCCCCTATGGGAAAATTATTTCTACAGAGGTAGAGCGGATTATAAATTATCAGCAAAATAATCTTTCAATAATGATTTTTTTGAAAAAAAGCGACAATGAAGGTAGTGACTATTATTATCTTGGCAATGCGGATATCCATAATTTTTCTGAAGAAATAAAAGAAGGTAAGAATGTTATGAAATTTACCCTTCGATTAATGACAGCGCTTTCAGATACTTATTTTGATTATTTTACCAATTAGGATATTCTAATTGCCAAATAGTTATGCTAAGATACCTTGGTTAATCAAATCTATTTTTATGGAAATTATTCATTATGAAAAGTAGAAATCTTCTAAGAAGTGGACTAATAGCTTTACTTGCAAGCTTAATTATCACGGGATGTGGTAGTGGTGGTAGTAATAGTTCTAGCTCTTCAGCAGGAGTTAGTTATAATCATTTTTATTGCCCAAATACAGTGAACGTTTCATTTCCTGGCGTCTCAGGAGTAAGGCAGGTTTATGGACAGGAATCATTAGTCTATGTTACTGGCGTATATGTCCAATATGGAAGTAGCCATGCCTTTTTATATAAAGGCTCGGTACTGGGTGGTGGTAATTGTAGCGAATTTAATTTTCCTTCAGCTCCGGGACGTACAGTTACTAGTACTTCCCTCTACGGACCTGATAATAATGGATATGGTCAGGTTGTTGTAGTTGGTAGCTATACTACATTAGAAAGTGGACCAATAGCCCAGCAAGGTTTACTCTATATCGGAGCTGCTGATGGTTCTACTATTGATGGCTATAAAACGCTTTTTCCTGCAAGTCTTACCTCAGAATCTATTATTAATACCCTAGGACATAGTACCATGGGTGGTATTGTTGTTGGGAACTATAATACCACAAAAGAAAAAGGAAAAGCTTTTATCTATGATATTAATACCGATACCTATTATACTTTGGAGCCAACTCCCGGAGATACTGGCACAATGACTGCCTATGGTATTTGGTATAACGGTGGCACTAGTTATACCATTGCTGGTGGCTATAGTGATGCCACAGCAGGTGGTACCAATATTGGTTTTATTACCGATTGGGATTCGATAAGTCATAAGGTAAGTAATTTTACTACTCTAAATTACAATAATCTGCCAGCAAATCAGGTCGGAACACATTTTGAAGGTATAACTGGAGATGGTAGTGGTGGATATAATCTTGCTGCCGATTGGGAATACTTAGGACAAAAAACTAGCCCGGCATTTGCAAATATAAAGCGTAATTCTGATGGTAGCTTTGCTACTCCTACTTGGGTTGGTTATAATTACTTTCCGGGTTCGTCGTGGACTTCTGCCAATACAGTTTATGAGAATTATATCCTTGGACTTTATCAGGCTGGCGATCCAGTCGTGGATTATGGATATGTTGCAACTATTAACTATTAATCATCTGATGCTATAGGGGATTATAATGAAATTAAAAACGCTATTTTTATTATTAAATACAAGTATCTTGTTAATTGCTTGTGGATCTGGGAGTAGCAGCTCAACCAGCACATCTTCGGGATGGAGCTGGGTTGGTGGTAGCAATCAGGTAAACTCATATGGTACTTATGGTTCTTTGGGGATTTCAGCAAGTAGTAATCTTCCCGGTGCTCGTTATATTGCAGTTAGCTGGGTTGACAATGACGGAAATTTTTGGCTATTTGGTGGTTCAGGCTATGCAGCTAGTGGTAATAGCGGAAATTTAAATGATCTTTGGGAGTATAATCCTAATAATAAAACTTGGACGTGGCAGGGTGGCTCAAATCAAACCAATGCCTATGGTGTTTATGGGGTTCAAGGTGTTGCAGCATCTACTAATATTCCCGGGGCAAGATTGGGCGCGGTTAGTTGGCGTGATTCACAAGGTAATTTCTGGCTATTTGGTGGTTTTGGTAATGGCGAAGCAGGTATTCCGGGTGCACTTAATGATCTATGGAAGTTTAATCCTTCAACCAAATTATGGACATGGGTAAATGGTAGTAAAGAGCCCGGCGAAACTGGTATTTACGGAATACAAGGGGTTAGTAGTTCACTCAATTCTCCTGCTGCTAGGCTTGGACCTATCGGGTGGGCTGATAATACTGATAATCTGTGGTTATTTGGTGGTTCAAATGATTTAACTACACTTAATGATTTTAATGATTTGTGGAAATATGACATTAATACTAACCAATGGACATGGATGAGTGGTGAAAGTACACTAAATAACCCCGGGATCTATAATATTCAAGGGATTAGCAGTACAAATAGTCAGCCAGGCTCGAGAATTGATGCGATTAGCTGGTATGAAAGTAATGGTACTATGTGGTTATTTGGTGGGTCTGGCTTTGATGGTATTGGTACCAGAGGTCTACTAAATGATTTATGGAAGTATGAACCGCTAACTAATCGCTGGACATGGATGAGTGGCAATAATATGGCGAATAGCTATGGAACATATGGAATGCTTGGTATTTCAACGCCAAATACGATTCCCGGCGCTCGTGAGCACCGTGTTCCAATTGCTTGGGCAGCTAATAGTAGTAAATTGTTAATGTTTGCTGCCGATGGTTATAGCTCGAATGATAAAGGTTTACTAAATGATTTATGGTCATATAACCCGAGTAATAATCAATGGACATGGCTAAGCGGAAGTAATGAAAGTAATGCTTATTCTACATATGGTTCTTTAGGTATGTCAGGTGCCACAAATTATCCCGGAGCGCGAATGGATTCGGTTGGCTGGGTTGATGCAAACGGTAATCTATGGATTTTTGGCGGGAAGGGTAATGCAGAAAGTGCCAATGGTTATCTGAATGATTTATGGAAATTTACTCTTCCAATTAATTGATTTTGGTCAAATTTTACAAAAGGTATTTGTCATGACAATTAAACGAATTGCTTCTATTTTACTTTTATCTTTGTTTGGATTATATGCCTGTAGCTCAGGTAGTAGCAGTAGTTCGTCAGCCGCTACTAGTAAATCGGTAGCAATTGTAGAGACCGTTCCAGAGATGACTAATATTCAGCTAAGTCCTGAGGCGACAAATCCAGCTGTAGCAATTGGGTAACTTATTAATTCAGCAACTAAAAGTATTGATGTCGAAGCGTATTATTTCAATAATCTCGCGGGAACACCTTTTGAGCAAGATATCATGCAAAATCTGCTTAATAAGGCAAATCAAGGTATCCCAATCCGAATCGTAGTTGAGTCTAGTATGGCTGCTTCATCTCTGGCTAATGGCTTAAATATCCTTGAGAGTTCACCAAATGTGCGGATTGTATTTAATAACTTCTTTGATAATTATAATGGTGGCGGTATTGTCCATGCCAAAATGGTTTTAGTCGATAATCAGAGCTTTTTTATTGGTAGTCAAAATTTTGACTGGATTGCCTTTGAGCTTAACCATGAATTAGGTGGGATAACTAGCAATAAAATACTGGCAAGTCAATTAGCAATGGTATTTAATACCGATTTTAATAATGGCGCCAATTATGACCCAGCTACCGCGGTTCCGGCAATGCCAAATGGTAATTTATTTGTTGCAACCTCGCCAAATTATAGTGGTGTACCATCAGAAATTGATAATATCATTAACCTGATTAATAATGCGGTAAATTATGTGGATATCCAAGCGATGGTGATTCAAAATTATAATCCTTACGGGAATCCACCGGGATATTGGTTGCTTCTTCAGGATGCCTTGATAAAGGCTGCTAGACGTGGGGTTCAGGTTAATATGATGATGTCCAATTGGGAATTTCAAGAGGGGCAGATGATGAATTATGATAATCAATTTCTCTTAACAATGATGAAAATTCCAAATGTTACCATTCGCTATTCAACGTTTCCTCAAACTATTGGTGGTGTGTGCGTTCCATATTCAGCAGTTGATCACGCCAAATTTATGGTTGTAGATGGTAAAAATGTTTGGATTGGAACTGGAAATCTTGCCCAAAGTTATTTTAATAATACTCGTGACTACTCGATTTTTGTAACTAATAATCCAGAGTTTGCATTGGATATTGATAATATTTTCCTGAAAATCTGGAATAGCTCATATATGACACAGTTTTTTAGTAGTGTAGTTACACCGGTACAGCCTTGGTGCCCCGGGAATTAATTTAACTTTATCTCTTAATGAACTTAATAAAAAAACTGCAATTTATGCAGCTTTTTTATTTATGCCCTTTGGGTGAGTAGGGCAGCGCCAGCAGTAAAACCAGCACCAAATGCACATAGTGCAATTTGTTTTTGGTGTTTGTTTTCAGCCAGAGCCTCACTTAACGCAATCGGAATCGTGCACGAAGAAGTATTCCCATAATTAGCAATATTACTAAACATGATGCCGTGTGGCAGTTTCAGCCGACTTTCAACAGCACTTAAGATTCGCTGATTTGCCTGATGTGGCACGACTAGATTGATTGAACCAACATCGCGATTTGCCAGCTGACAACATTTATGGATTGCCATTGACATAGTTTTAACCGCGACACTAAAGAGTTTTTTACCTTGCATAGTTATCCCCGCAGATGTATCTGTTGGGATATTTAGAATACTACCGTCTTCTGCATCCGAGCCAATATAGATCTGGTTTAATTCTGCCATGCATTCATCCAAATTATCTTCACCACAAATAATTGTAGCTGTTGCAGCATCTGCAAATAAAAATGCTGTTTCAAAATCATCTGGCTTGATTCGTTGCGATAATGCTTCTGCCGTTATTAGTAATACTCGCGATTGTGGGCGTGTACGTAAGAAATCTTGTGCTAGTTGTAGAGCATAGATGTAGCCACTACATGCCGCATTTATATCGTACGCAGGTATGTTTTGCTCACCGTAGATTTTATTTAATTCATTAAGTACCAGACAAGATACTGATGGTGATTGCAATTGTTCTGGGCTACACGTTGCGCAGATAATTAGATCAATATTATGCAAGCCTAGTTTATTGGCTTCTAAAGCTTCACAGGCTGCATCCGTAGCGAGCCCTACGGCTGTTTCACCTTCAGCAAACCAGCAGCGCTGGTGAATCCCTGTCCGCTGAATCAGATCATCATTAGTAAATTCAGGGAAATTTGGCAAAAGTTCCTCATTAGTAACTACTCTTGAGCCAGTTTTGAAATAAGGTTTAGTCATGCCTACAATTGTAGTTTTTGAGCGAGCTACATACTGAGTGTCTGAAGCGGCTGATTCTCCAATTTTCCGGCTTAAAATTGGCTTTTTCGGCTTATTGGTTGCTTTTACTAGATTTTCATTGATGCGTAGTTTTAGTAACGCTCCACCAACCATGGCTTTTTCACCGACTTCAACGCAAATTTCTTCGACAATCCCTTTACATGGAGCAAGGATTTCTCCTGCTGACTTACTAGCTTCAACATCTACTAGTACATCTCCAGAATTAACTTCGTCACCAATTTTTACATGAATTTCATTGATCTGTACGCTCTCATCCGATGGGCTAGTGCCAATAACTTCTACTGTTAGTAATGATTTATCTTCACTTTCTTCGCTTTGCCATTCCAGATTTAGATCAAGGAGTTCGGCTGAAGCAGTAAGAATTTTCTCAAAAGATGGTAACACATCTAACTGATTAGGAAAATTACATGGTACGTAGGTGTCCCCACGGGTTACACGGCGTAATTTAACTGGCTTTTTGGCATATTCAGCAATAGTTGCCAATATATCACCACCAACACCACAAGTAAGATTGTCTTCATGGCTAACGATTAACTTACCTGTTTTTTCAGCTGACATTAGAAGTGTTTGCTTATCGTATGGTTTAATTGTCCGTAAATCAATTACTTCAACTTCGCTCCCAACTTGTTCAAGAGCTTCGGCAACTTGTAAACATAGTGATACGGTATTGCCCCAGCCAACTAGGGTCAGGTCTTTACCAGTTTTAACTATCCGCGCCTTACTGATAGTTACCAGTTGTTTAGCGACATCTTTTGAGGTCGTATCTTCATTACTACCATTATTTAGTAGTTTTTTAGGATATAAAAAGAGGCTTGGGCGTCCTGATTTAAAAGCCGCATTAAGCATACCCGCTGCATCGGCAGCATTTGATGGCATATAAACATCTAAACCTGGAATATGGGCAAAAGTTGCTTCATTGGTTTGTGAATGGAACGGTCCAAGTCCAGGGCGATATGCACCACAGGCTGCAAATACGATCACTGGACATTGCCAGCCACCATTCGTGCGCCAATACATAGTTGCCATTTCTGCCATGATTTGATTATAGGCAATTGGCAGGAAGTCAGCAAATTGAATAAATGCTACTGGTTTTTTGCCAGCTAGGGCAAGTCCAGTCGCCATTCCAGCTATAGTCGATTCACTTAATGCTGAATTGATAACTCTGCCCGGATATTTTGTTGAAAGTCCACGGGTAATACCAAATACATCACCCTTGCCATCTTCAATGTCTTCACCTAGAAGGCAAACATTCGGGTCATTAGCTAGTTGTTCATTAAATACCTGACGCATTGCTTCAAGCATTGTAAAGCGCTCTTCACTATTGAAGTCACCACGGTACTCATTGCGAGGGTTTTTTACTGCTTCATTTAAAGGTAATTCGGCACCAAATTCACTAACCGGGTCTGTGCCCGCGCGTGCTACATCAATTGAATCTCTAACTTGTTTGATGGCTTGTTTTTTAGCAGTTTCTATTTCTTCTATGCTAAATCCATTTTCTAGCAGATATTTTTGTGCAAGATTTAGTGGATCTTGATCCTGACTTAATTCAAGCTCGGCATCATCGCGATATAATCTTTGATCATCAGCATTTGAGTGGTTATCCAGTCTATCTACATTAAATACTATTATTTGTGGTGTTCGGTTTGTCCTAATTTCTTTGATTACTGTTTCTGCCTTAGCTACTTCTGCGAGGGCATTACTACCATTAATATAAGTAATTGGAATATCATAAAAAGAATCTACAAAACCATCCGGGCGTGAGAAAAAGGTTTTCCCTTCAGTTCTAGTGGATATTGCTAGATTATTATTGTGGATAAAAAATAATACCGGAAGATTACTACGTTTTGCTTCAGCTATTGCTTCAAGAACTTCGCCTTGCTGTGAGGTTCCATCACCTACCGAACAATAGATAAGTGGATTATCACTTTCCTCTTTTATTGCGTAGGCAATACCTGTGGCTTGAAGAGCATTATTACCAACAGGTCCAACCAGACTTAATACATTTAATTCTGGCGCACTCATGTGTGAAACCATTTGGCGACCTGCTGAATGCGATTCAGCCTTGCATAGTGCGCTATAGAGGAACATCTCATTGCTTATCCCACGTGCGAGCATTAATGCCTTATCGCGATAATGACAATGAAGCCAGTCACTTTTTTGTAAAAATGGGGCAATTATTACGCTTCCTTCATGCCCTTTGCTTGATGCCAGAAAGTTTGCTTCACCACTATTAACTAGTTCGGCTTCTACAATATCTGATTCACGCGAGGCGATCATGAATGAATACAGGGACAATAAATCTGCTTGCTGCATTTTAAAAAATCTTCCTAAATGTAAAATGAAATAGTACGGATACTATTGTTTATCTAAGTGATACTTTATTTTTTTGTGGTTATTCGTATCTATGTAAAACAGTGCGTTATGCTAAGTATATCTGCTTCGTGCTTTTGTGATATAATACCATAAATAGATTAAGTTATTTGGTATTCGCTTAACGGATACCAACTGAAGCTGATAAGTATCAGATACCAACATTATACAGTAAGTAATAGTTAAATTTGTATTTTTATTTGGACAAAAAGATAATAATATGTTAGCCGCAATTCGTGAAGTAACCCATCCCGATGGTGTTACGGTTTCTAGTTATAAATATCTCCCCACTCCAGCACATATAACTTTGATGGCATTCATCATGAAGCATGTCAAAGTGAATGATAATAATTTATTTATCAATCAACAAAATAAGATGATAAATAGCAATCTCGGGATTTTGAAGCGCTTTATTCCTGGGGTTTCTCATAATGAGTTGCTTGATTTGCTTGAAGATTTTTGTAATCGTACCCTAACTACCAAACAATTGGCTAAAGATGGTGAGATTGATAATCTTGAAAGCACAACTTTTATTTCTGCTTATACCTACAATCGTAATACTAGGCAAGTTGCAATTGAACTTAGTTATCGGCTAATTCCATTTATCCTCTACATTAAGCAACAATACATTGGTGAACGTTGGAAATATTCAGCCAGTTTTACTTCTAGTTATTCAACATTAATTTACGACATTATCCTTACCAGCCTTGATAAAAATACCTCTGGAATTAGATTTAACCTTGAACAAATCAAGGAAATGCTGGGGATAGAACCAAAGACTTATCAAATATATAGTAATTTTAAGCGGAAGGTTCTTAATGTCGCTATTAGTGAGATAAATTTACGCTCTGACATGATTATTGAGTTAATTGAGCATAAGGAAAATCGTAAAGTTACTGATATTGAATTTGTGTTTAAACGAAGCAATGGATGAGGATACGTGCCAATAGCTTTTCAGAAAGGAATAACATCCCGAGTAATGTAAGTAGGGCTAATGATCTGATCTATGTTAAATAAATCAAAAATCTATATGCAACTAAAAATATTAAATTTAATCCCAGAATGAGATAATCTAAGAACTTGAATTTATTGGTTTCATGACTATACGTACGCTTTTTATTTAATCCGCGATTAAACATGCTAATACTAACATTTTGGGCGTAGCGAGCACTTGCCACTAGTAGTGGGAGGATAATTTTTGGCGAATAGAAGCTTCGTTGGTAACGCATTTGATATGCGATCTGAATGCGTCTAAACTCATCGGCAAAATGACTAAATGCATTTAGGGTAGAGAGTAAGCCAAAGCCAATGGCTACAGGTAATATTTTTCTTTGCATTAATTCAAGCATGATTTTTTCTTTAGGCATGTGGATCATAAATGCAAAGGAAATCATGGTAATAGTAAAAAGTCGGATACACAGATTAAGCGCATTCATATGACTTATTTCTGCATCATTGTTAGCTGTAAATAGATGTCCAGTTAGATAACTTGCTCCGATCGCTGGGCTTAGACATAAGCAAAATAGGAGTAGTTTTTTCCAGTGAATTTCTCTAGTTAATAATAGTAAGTTACCCACTGCGATTAAGAGGCAAAATAAATATTCCTGATAAGTCGAATAAAGTGCTGTTGCAAGCAACAATATAATGGGGATGATAAGGTAATTTAGCTGATTAAATTTTAAATTATGCATGGCTCTAGGCTTTTATTAACTAACTGATATGTTTTTTTAGTGATACTTCTTAGAAAATCTGGATCATGGCTAATAATTAATAAGCTAGTTCCCTCGTTTGCAATTTTCACCAGTATATTTCCAAGGATTTGCTTATTCTTCAGATCTTGTCCGAAGGTTGGTTCATCAAGTAACAATAGTTGTGGCTTTTTATTTAATATAATACCCAGTGAAAGTCTGCGCTTTTGTCCTTCGGATAAGCAAAATGGATTATTTTTTAGGTGCTTATCTAAACCTAGCTCTGTTGCTAGTTCAAGATTTCCATTTAACTCCATTTCAACCGCATTATGGATAAAATGTGATTCTGGATTTTGCCATAATAGGCTAATATCGTTCCATAATTGTTTTTTAGCGATTTTTCCAACTGGCTGACTATTATATATAATTTGATTTTTGCTAGGAATAATCCCACAAATAAGCTTAAATAATGTGGATTTACCTGCACCATTTTTACCAATTATGCCGATAATTTCACCCTTGCCAATATCCAGATTTATCTTTTCCAGTAATATTTCAGAATTATCATAGTTGAAATTAAGATTGTCTATCTTTAATAATGTTTTATGCTCTAGATTAAATGGCAGTGGATTTATCACAGGGAGACTCTGATTCCAATCTTCATCATTCAATTTCTCTTCATGAATATTTCCATTTATATCGATGTTGATTACTCGGTTTACCAAGGGCTGAAAATAGTGATAGTTATGTTCGATGATTACTACAACTTTATCCGCTATATGTTCTTTTATCAAATTAACCAGTTTATAAGCTGAATCTGGATCGAGAAATGCGGTTGGCTCGTCAAGGAGTAATACTTCTGGTTCAAGAAGTAGGATAGCTAAAAGATTAATGATCTGTTTTTGTCCACCAGATAGGCTTTTAACACTTCTCTCTAGTAAGTGAGAAACCGCAAATTTCTGGCTAATATCAGTTACTAGCTGAATTATTTTCTCGCGTGGGGTAGATAGATTTTCAAGCCCAAAGGCAAGTTCATCAAAAACTGTATGGCAAATTAACTGGCTATCCGGGTTTTGTTGGAGATAGCCAATTTTTAATGATTCTTCTGCTGAGATAGCCCTTATGCTTTTATTATGGAATAGGATCTCGCCAGTGATTTTTCCATGAATCAAATGCGGGATCAGACCTTTGAGTGCCATTAGAAGTGTTGATTTTCCACTTCCTGACGCGCCTTTGAGTAAAATGCATTCACCATGATGGATCGCTAACTCACCATTTATTTCAATCTTCTGTTTGCTAAATGGATATTGAAACGAGAAATCTTTCAAATAGAAAACGTTAGTCTTGGTCATGGCTAATGCGATATTGATTAAGAACTCCTGCTTTAGCTAGCTGATTGGCAAGATATCTTGATAGTAAGCCACCGATTATTGCCGCAGAAATAATATTACACCCTAGGTTTAATAGATTATATTTTAAACTTAGTTCACCATAGCCAAACCAGTAGTAAGTAACTAGATAGCCACCGATTGCAGAGACTACACCACCTAGAGCACAAATCGATTTACTGGATACTTTATAGCGGCAAATAAGAAATAATATTTCTACGGGTAGTCCTTGACAAGCCCCCGAAATAACAGCTGAAATACCCCATTGTGAAATTAATCCTTCTACTGTTGCGGCGATAGTTTCGCCAAGTAGCGCACTTCCCGGTTTACGAATTATATAGCCAAAAAAGATTCCCCCCATATGCCAAAACCCCTCCAGTAAGCCGCTGATTCCTAGTGGTTTCAGTACTGGCGAGATGATATTGTAGGCAAATGAGTAAGCCCACCAAGCAATCCCAAGGCTACTTGCTAGAATACAAATAAAAATAGTTTCGGATAAAGTGAGACGATTTGACATTATGAAGTCCTTATAAGCGTTAAACATCTTATAAGGGAAAGGTGCTATTTTTAGGTTGAAGCAACACTCTCCCTTGCGCAGGTACTAACCTGATCAGGTTTAAAGGGTATTTCTCAGCTAACATTATTAATGCCAGCACCCCGGTGATAAGCATATTTTAACATGGATTTATATCTGTGAGTGGCGGGAAAGTTGCTGAGGGAGCCAAAGTTTTTTATTTAGTGAGCAGGTGCACAAGAAAAAATATCATTTAAACAATTATCGAAAAAAACAGATATGCTACAATTGACGTATCTCTAATTTTGGATTTACTATGCAGCAATTAACTTTGTCGCGTAATTATGGGGCTTTAAAAGCAGTGTTTTTTTCTCAGGTATGGAATACTTGAGTTTATCTAGGGGTTTTTATTATGATTGATACGTGTCCTACTACTCTATTTTTAAATTCTTACTTCTACGATTCCGTGGTTTTTTGTTCCAGATAATTGTTTTTATATTTAATATTGTTGTATTTATGCAAATAATTGTATTGTAATTTATTATTCATTCAGGAATTTTATCATGGCTCATTTAGAAAAAAGATTAGAAGCGCGCCATATTAATATGATTGCGATCGGTGGATCAATTGGTACCGGTATTTTTTTAACAAGTGGTAATTCAATTAACACTGCCGGACCTGGTGGAGCATTACTTGCTTATGCTCTGATATCTGTTATTGTTTATTTTCTTATGACTAGTCTTGGCGAAATGAGTACTTATAAGCCAAGTTCAGGGTCTTTTTGTGAATATTCTGCTACTTATGTCAGCCCATCATTTGGTTTTGCCATGAGTGTTAATTATTGGTTTAACTGGGCAATTACCATTGCTGCAGAAATTTCAGCCGCAACTACGGTGATCAGTTTTTGGTTTCCGCATATGAATCCAAATATTTTCCTATTCGGGCTATACTTTTTGATATTTTTTGCTAATATATTCTCAGTCAAGGTTTATGGTGAGACAGAGTATTGGTTGTCATTTATCAAAGTTGCGGTAATTATTGTATTTATTTTACTTGGCTTTTTGACAGTTTTTCAGCAACCAAATCTCGGCACTCATAATTGGCATGTTGGTGATGCCCCATTTCATAAGGGGTGGCTTGGGTTTGTCTCAGTCTTTCTATTTGCTGGGTTTTCTTTTCAAGGAACTGAATTGGTTGGGGTTGCGTCAGGTGAAACCAAAGAGCCGGAAAGAGCTATACCACGAGCAATCAAGATGGTGTTTTGGCGGTTAACTTTATTCTATATCTTGTCAATTGGCGTGATAACGCTGTTATTGCCATATAATGATCCAATGCTTGCCGATACCAGTGGTAGTTTAAAAGCTAGTCCATATACCCTGATTTTTAGTAAATTCCTAGGAAGTGGGGCGGCAGATATCATGAATCTTGTAATTTTATTAGCAATTGTTTCAGCTGCGAATGCTAGTATGTATTCTGCTAGCCGGATTTTATGGTATATGGGACAGCGTGGAGAAGTACCATCTTTGTTTAAAAGTGTGAATAGTCGTGGCGTACCAATGCCAGCACTTATTGCTACGGCTTTAGTTGGGGCATTAGTATTTGTTTCTTCTTTTGTCGGTAATGGGGTTTTCTTTAACTATATCGTCCAAGTTTCTTCTCTTTGTGGGTTTATTGCTTGGTTTGGTATCGCATTGAGCCATTATATGTTCAGAAGGAAGTATTTGCCTGCATTAGGTGGGGTATCGATTCTTAAATTTAAGGCTAAGTTTTATCCCTTTGCTCAGGTAGTGTCAATGCTTGTGATTGCGTATGTGGTAATTGCCCAGTATCAGACCTTGCCCGATAACTCAAAAGTTTTAGATTTTATTATGACCTATGCGTCTTTATTATTCTTTCTTTTATTATATTTTGGGCATAAATTATTTGCGAAAAAGGAATAGAAATTGACAGCTAGGGATTATTAAATGATTCATTAGCAGGACTTTAAGATAAAATAATGGCAAAGAAATTTCTTTGCCATTATTTATTATCAGAATATGGTTAATGATGTCTGTTGGTTACGTGAGTTGTAGGGAGAGTAAAAATGCGTTTGTACCGAGTGTTTACACTGTGTGGAGCTATAATTTTTTGCTCTGGAGGAGTATATGCGGAAACAATTAGTTTCCCTGCAACTATAACTAAAGTAGCAATTACCCCGAGTCCGGTAACAGCTTTAGTAGCAAATTTGATTTACAGGCAGCAAAAAATATAACAGACTGGAAGCTTGGCTTTTTTATGCTACAGGTTTTGAGCAAGCCAGGATATCAGATACAAATGCAGATTTGTGATGTGAGCTCATTACAGTGTGGCAATTTGCAGTTGGATCGTAATCCTGTTCCGAATTCACTTAAAGGGGTTGAATCTCAAGACTTTACAAGTGGGCATATTACTATTTTGAAGCCTGCTAGTAAGTTTGAATTAAATAAAGGTCATAATTACCAGGTTCGTATTCAAGGGTTAAAAAGTATTCCCAAAAATATTTCGATGATGCCACAGAGTTTTTTCTTGTTAGAGCAGTCTCGTGTTACACCCTTAGTGGTAAAAGAATATGATACTAGATTTTATAATGAATCTACAGTAGTTAATGTTGAAACTAATATAATCAAAGAACGCTGGCATGGGAATATTGCGCCTATCTCACCTTTAGTACCATTACCGCAACAGGTTATGTATGGTAAAGGCTTTCTAAATTTAGAGTCACAGATTAAAGTTAGTAATAGCTTTGGTAATTCGGCGGGTGCATATTATGTATTGCGCCAGATACAGAATTCTCTTGAGCATGGTGAGGGTATTGCCAATTCAGATAATGCAAAATCAAGTCTAAATATCTTTAATTGTAATGCGCATCCTGTGGAGTGTGAGAAGTTGAATGATAATCCTGAGGGATATCGTTTGGAGATTAAACCTCAAGGTATTAATTTATACGCGATTGATACTCCTGGTTTATTTTATGGTTATCAAAGTTTGTTGCAGTTATTTCATTTTTATGGTAAAAGCTTGCCATTTCAAGAAATTATTGATTATCCAGAATATAAATACCGCGGATTGATGCTTGATGTTGCCAGACACTATTTTACAACTGCACAGATAAAACAGATAATTGATGTTATGGCAATGCATAAACTAAATACGCTACATTTGCATTTAGCTGATGATGAGGCATGGCGCATTGCATTAAGCAAATATCCAGAATTAACCAGACAATCTGGCATAAGATATCAAGGCTACAAAATAGGACCATCTAATCTTATTGATGGCAATTTTGATATTACTAATACGCAAAAACTACAATATGAAAATGCAGCAACTCAGTATCAGGGAATTTATACTACGCAGGCAATTCTTGATTTAATTAGTTATGCTAATTTACAAGGAGTTAAAATCATTCCTGAAATTGAAATGCCAAGTCATGCCAGAAGCCTTAAAAAAGCATTACCCAAGTTATATGATTTTTCAAAACCAGTTTCATATTTAACCGGGGGATATAATGATAATGTTCTACCTGTATATAAGTATGGGGCAGATGAATCCTTTACCAGTACCATTAATGGTATTACTACTGATGTCGCAAATTTGTTTAGTGGGCAGTTTGTTGCTAATAATATCAGTCATGAGATAAGTCTTTCTGGCGATGAAGTTCCACTGGGTGCATATCCTGAGTCTGCGTCTGTGGCTACTGTCAGTCAGGAATTTTTTATGAAGTTATCTGCAAATCTTGATGATTATAAGATTTCAGGCTGGCAACAGATGGTACAGAATGATGATGGTACGATTGGTGAAAATGTTATTAAGCCTGATCATGTCGGACATATTTGGGCATGGATTCCTGTTGAAAATAGGAATGGGGTGTCTGGGATGGAGATGGCAAAACAGCTTCTTGAGCAAGAATATCCGGTAGTTGCTGACTTTGCTGATTATGCCTATCTAGATATTCGCTATAGTCAAAAATTTATGGAACCTGGTTTATACTGGTCGACTCCATACGTTGATACTTGGAAGACATTTATGTTGGGGCGGCAGGTAGCACCATTAAAAGCTGAGTACAAAACTTTTACTGGTGTTGAGGGAGCATTATGGACTGAATTGGTGCCGGGGCAAGAGCACCTATGGTATATGTTATTGCCAAAACTATCTGGAATTGCTGAAGCTGGATGGTCAAATCCGCAAACTGATAATTGGGAAGAATTTAGTCAGCGACTTGGTTGTGGAAATAAAGGATTTCTCAATTATATAGCAACTAATGCAAAGGTTAATTATCGCGGTTATCCTTCCGGGATAGCTTTAGAATTACCAGCAACTGCTTGTGTAAAAGGTAAATAACTTTTATGGCGTTAAAGTTTCGTGACTATACATCTACTCAAGTAATTGGCTTGGTGGTAGTTGCATCATTACTGTTGATGGAGAATATAGATGCGCATATCTTGAATGTCGCAATTCCCCAGATGGTGCAGGTATTTAATACGAATGTGTTTGCGCTAAAGCTTGCGGTTACGAGTTATCTTATCGGATTATCGGTATTTATTCCTATTAGTGGTTGGATTTCAGATCGCTATGGAACCAAAAACATTTTGATTTTCTCTAATTGTCTATTTACCTTGATGTCAATAGCTTGCGGCTTAACCTCTTCACTCAAGTGGCTGATTGTTTTCCGGTTATTACAGGGGATAGCTGGAGCTTTTATGGTTCCTGTAGCAAGACTATTGATGCTAAAGATCTTTAGTAAAGAAGAGATGGTAAAAGCCTACACTATAATGGGAATGCCAGTAGTTTTGGGACCAATATTGGCGCCAGTAATTGGTGGTTATCTGGTAACCTATTTTAATTGGCGGTTTATATTTTGGGTAAATATTCCACTTGGGCTAATGGCTTTTTATGCTACCATTAAATATATCAATAATTATCGCGAAAAACAGCAGAAATTTAATTTGTATGCCTACATTTTTCTTGCTCTTTTTATTGCCTGTGGTTCATTTTGGCTGGATCTATTTCTGATGCCAGAAGTTGCTGGTGCTTTTAAATGGAAACTTTTAGCGATTGCTTTATTCTCTGGTGTCATCTATTTCTTGATTGAACGTAGCTCGCGCCATCCAGTTATCCGCTATCGCTTATTTAGACTAAGAACATTTAATATCTCATTTTTTTCGACAATTATCGTTCGTGCTGCTTTGGGTGGTCGGGCATTTATTTTGGCGATTTTCCTTGAACTAACTTTTCATTTGAATGCACTTGATGCTGGAGTTATTCTGATTTTTATGTCTTTTGGGGTCTTGGCTTCGCGAAATATTGTTAGAAAAGCACTTGAAGCTTACGGCTTTCGCCGGACACTAACTTATGCTAATCTGGGTAGTATGATAGCGCTTGCCTTGCTTGGCGTAGTTGGACATATCGGCTGGTTTCTTTACCTAGTTTTATTTTTAAATGGTGTATTTGCTTCTGCACAGTTTATGAGCTTAAATATACTTTATTATACTGAAGTTGAGAGTGTTGATTATGGTGCGGCGGTAAGCCTTGCTGCGACCTGGCAGCAACTAGGGACTTCACTTGGCGTAATTGTTGCTGCGGGTATGCTACATCTATTTAACCAGATAATGAATACTGCTTTTAGTATTGAAGCATTTCATTTTACTTTTTGGGGACTGGCAATAATTAATATCCTTAGCCAGTTACTAATTAATAAATTATCTTATACTGATGGTCAGTCATTACTTGCAAAAAAATAAATTAAGGGGGAAATAATGTCATTTAAAAAAATATTTGGGATTGCCTGCGTAATATTAGTTAGCAATTTTAGTTATGCAGACGATGATATTACAGTTTTACTTTTAAATGATTTTCATGGACAGATGCAACCATTAAAAAATAAGCCTGGCGCAGCTAAGATTAGCACCTTTCTAAAGGACTATCAGCAATCACATCCAAATACAATCATTGTCCTTGGTGGTGATAATTATCAGGGGACTGCTATTTCTAACTTGTCGCGCGGAGCTGTAGCCAATGAATTTTTTAATCATATTGGTGTCAGCTATTCAGCGGTTGGTAATCATGATTTTGATTATGGACAATCAGCCTTTACATATTGGGAAAGTAATATCAATTTTAAATATTTGGCTAGCAATATTATAGAAACTAATACAGGGTCAATATTTGCTTCTACTACGCCATATGCTGAGAAAACCTTAAAGAATGGACGAAGGGTTGCTTTTATTGGTTTGGCAACTTTGGAAACACCTGATACTACGGCAACTAAAAATATTTCTGGACTAGAATTTACTAATCCTGCATTAGCAGCAAATCCATGGGTAAACTTTTTAAATTCAAAGGCAAATCCTTATGGTAAACCGGATACAATAATTTTATTAACCCATATTCCAAGCCAAATGGAATCAGGAGGAAAGATTAGTTATAACAAAAATCAGAAACTTGGGACGAGTGAAATTGATTATGTTAGTAAAAAAGTAAAAGGTATCAGTGCGATTTTATCTGGGCATAGTCATCAGGCTGTATCTGGATTCCTTAATGGTGTTGCAGTAGTACAAGGTGCTAGTCAGGGGATTGACCTTGGGGTATTACATTATGATTGTCATACTACTTCTGAATGTAAGGTTAGCCCAGAATTAATCAATCTCTCAACAGCGACCAAAGATGTTGCCGATGATCCGGTTGTGAATCAGATTATTGCTAAGTACTATAAAGAAAATGAGGCAACTTTGAATCAGCTAATTAGTACTTCTAAAGTTGATTTGTCTAACCAGCCAGCGAATGGCTTTTATAATATCAACCTTACCTATACCATTGCTGATGAGATGCGCAAATATGCGAAAACTCAGATTGGGATACAAAATACTTACGGGGTTCGTCGTAGCCTCCCCGCTGGTGCTATAAATTATAGTATGCTTTATGAAACGCTACCTTTTGATAATACACTGGTTACGCTTAATATCTCAGGGAAGGAGTTATTAAAACTGATTGAACATAGTTTACCTCAGGGGCAGACGCAATTAGCTGTTTTTGCTGGAGTTAGGGTGCTTCTAGCTAAAAATGGTAAAATAGCGCAAGTGTTTGTTGATGGAAGTCCATTAAATAAAGATGCGGTTTATAGTGTTGCTACTATTGATTTTTTACTTAATGGCGGTGATGGATTTAATTTTAGCTCGGCAACGGATATTTCTAATACCAATTTACCCGTTCGTGACATTATCAAGGCTAAATGGCAAAAAGATGGTATAAGTGTTCCGATTGACTGGCAAAATATTGAAATTAATAGACCTCTTTCCTAACCTGCTTCTTTAACTCTTATTCGTTGTCATAAAGCCTTTTGCGATACTCATGTACTTACGTGTACATTCCGTTTCTCAAAGCCTTTATTCCTAGTCTAAGAGCAAAATAATTGGTTATGAAAGATGTCTAATAAATAATATAATTCGTAAATAAGGTTAATTATGAAAATAGTTATAATTGGTGGTGGAATATCCGGTTTAACAACTGCTTACTATGTCCAGAAGAAAATCGCGGCAGCAGGGATTAATGCTGATGTGAAGGTAATTGAAAAAGAAGCTGTTACTGGTGGTAAAGTTAAATCGATATTAAATAAAGGGGCTCTTCACGAATGGGGTCCAAATGGATTTCTCGATAATAAGCCTTTGACCTTGGAGCTATGTGAAGAGCTGGGTATAAGTGATAAGCTTTTGGTAAGTAATGATAGCGCTCGGAAAAGATTCATTTATTCAAATGGAAAACTTTATCGCTTGGCAGAAAATCCGTTGAAGTTTTTCCTTAGTGGTTTATTAAGTATAACTGGCAGATTCAGAATTTTGGCAGAACCATTTATCAAAAAATATGCCGAAAAGAAAGATGAAACTTTGGCTGCATTTGCCAGGCGCAGGTTAGGACAGGAAGCATTAGATAAATTGATTGCACCAATGGCAAGCGGGATTTTTGCGGGTAATCCTGAAACCATGTCGCTAAAAGCATGCTTTCCTCGTATTTATCAACTGGAGCAGCAATATGGTAGTTTAATAAAAGCTATGCGCCAAATTGCGAAAGCACGTAAAAATGAGGATGAGGAAAGTGCTCCCGCTTCAGCCACGGGTCCGGGCGGTAAACTTACTTCATTTGTAAATGGCTTACAGACTCTTACTGATAGTTTGGCGAGTCATATAGGTAAAGAGAATATTCTTAATGGCGAAATTTGTAGTCTTATTAAAAATCAAGATGGTAGTTATACTCTTATTGATAAAGAGAATAATAAAATTTCTGCGGATATTGTTATTAGTGCACTTCCAGCATATAGTGCTAGCCAAGTTTTTACTGATCTAGATAGTAATCTTGCTAATAGCCTAGCGCGAATAAAGTACGCACCATTAATTGTAGTTTGTAGTTCTTACGAAAAGACTAGAGTTAAAGATGATCTAGATGGTTTTGGCTATCTACTTGCTCGGGATGAAACAATTCCGGTTTTGGGTACTTTATGGGATTCGTCGATTTTCCCGAATCGAGCACCAGACGATTCAATTTTGCTTCGCTCAATGCTTGGTGGTGCAAGACATCCTAATTTGATAAAATATACCGATGAGCAAATTAGCTTAGTGGTTAGAGAATCGTATGAAACAATTTTGGATATTAAATTTGCGCCACAAACTGAAACAATTTATCGTCATGAACAGGCGATTCCTGAATATGGAGTGGGGCATTGCGATTTGGTTAATGAGATTGAAAGTAGTGTAGCTTCTCATCTAGGATTATTTATTACCGGAAATGCCTTTCATGGGGTCGGGATTAATGACTGCATTAATGCTGCCAACCTTATTAGTGCTAATGTGCTTAACTACCTAGTAGGTCAGGATTAATCTAGGCTTGTGAGAAAATAGGTGGAAATATCAATTTTCTGCCTTGGCTGGTTTTAGTTGAAATTGAGCCAGACTTGCTAAAGAATATGCTGTAATTTGTGCTTTTACCTCTTCATGTTTGATACCTGATGTGGCTTTTGTAAAAGCACTTATTTCTAGTTCAACTCCGAAGGATGTTACACCTTTTAATATTATTTGATATTTGAATTCATGGTTTAACGCCTGATTGTTTTTCAAGTATTCATTAATATGCTTGCGATAGCTGCCCAGATTGGTGTCTGTAGTAGATTCATTAAATTTAATACTTTCTGTCGAAATAAAAATAATTTGTTTAAATTTTCGTCCACCTGAATTAAACATATACTCCCAATTTTTTACTGTATATGAGGTGAGGTTATGGGTTGGGGTTGTCGAGATTGTATTGTCAGAGTTTCTAATTCTAACGATATTGATTGAAATATCTTCAATTACTCCATCAATATCAAGTTTATCTATAGTTATCCAATCACCGACCCGAACCATTGAGCTTGCATTTGCCTGAATGCTGGCAACAATCCCAAGAAAAGTATCACGAAAAATTAGTAAAACAATTGCCGACAAAGCTCCAAGACCAGTTAAAATCGTAGTTGGTGATTGTCCAAAAATATAGGCGATTGCCAGAATTGTAACTAATAACCAAGTGAAGAAGCTAAAGATCTTAATATAGCTATGCCAAGTGGATTTATCATCACGCTTGGAAACTTGTTGGTAGTAGTCATGAAGCGCAAAAATAATCCGATTAATAGATAGTGTAAGTATATAAAGATTAAAAAGATTGGCACTTTTTAGCACGACCGTTGCTATACTTAGTGAAAGTGGGTTATTATTATCAACCAGCAAAAAACTACCAAAAACAAAAACGAGTCCAAAAATCAAGAGTGCCGCTGAATTTAGTACATGATACTCAACAAATAGGCGCAGGAATAAATAGCGTGATTTTGCTAAACTATGGTTAACATAACTTAGCAGTGTTTTACGGATTAAGAAATCAACCCCAATTGCAACAGCTGTGATTAATATTATAATTATCAGCGAACCAAATATAATTTTTAAGTTTCTATCGGTAATCCACCCAATCAGACTATAGCTAACTAAATCAGTCATTTTACTTCAGCTTTCAGAATTATTGATATTGCTTGTTAATATTATGGAATTAAATAATTGCCCGGAGGAATAGTATTTTCCGGGATTTTAAAGGGGATTTGTCCATTTAATGTAAGTGAAACCAGTTGACTATAGGAGCTACAGTCAAATTCTTTATAGAGCGATTGTAGTGCATTTTTTATCTGGTTTTCTGATATCTCTTTAGCGGTTATCCTGCTTAAAGTTAGAGCAATTTCTTTGCGGTTATTTATTCCCAAAAGCAGGCAAAATAGAATTTGCTGCTGAATGGCTCCTAGATTAGGTTTAGTTGAAGATAGTACCTGTTGTGAAAGGCCTAGAAACTCTTTCATTATAAATTGCCGCTGCATATTTGGTCTAATTTTGGTTGTTACTACCATTATTCCAACGGAATTTTTAGTGGATGGGTTTATAAGAGGTCTTTTTCTGACAAAGTAATTATTTACCTGATCATCTTTACGATAAAAATAAAAAGAATTTTGTGGCTTTTGAGTTTTTAATAAGGTTTGTTCCTGCTGAAAAATGTCTTCTTTTATGTGATTTGAAATATCTTCTGCCGAATTAAAGGTTTTTCCTAGTATTTCCGGGCTAAGATTAAATTCTTCCGCCATTTTCTGGGTAAAGGCAATAAATTCACATCTGTTATTTTTTAGTAAAAGCATTTCATCTATAAAAGAATGATGGATCAGCCATAAATAACGATAAAGAAATTTTTCATCATCTAATGATTCCGTGACTTCGGGTTTTTCAAGATAATCTTGTAGGATGTACATAATGCTTTCTGATTGCAACTACTTCTCAATCAGATTTTAGCATAGTCACAGGATGAGTAAAAGAGAATTATAATAAAAAAAGCAGGAGTGTTTCCTGCTTTAAAAAATTCGTAGCGACTTTACTGGTGATTATGACCTTTTTCCCAACGGTCAACAAAAACTGCCGCCATAGCATTTGCAAAAACATTGGTAGCACTGCGTCCCATATCGAGGAAGCCATCAACAGGAAATAGAATTAAAACACCAGCTTCGGGATAACCAAACGCAGCGAGAGTTGCAGCGACGATTACCAGAGAAACGCGTGGAACACCAGCAATACCTTTTGAGGTTAGCATAAGCATCAAAAGCATTGTTACTTCTTGTAGTAGCGTAGGATGATATCCGTAAAGTTGGATAATAAACATGGTGGCAAAAGTGCAGTTTAGCATCGAAGCAAGAAGGTTGAATGAGTATCCCATAGGAATAACGAATCCACTGATTTTTCTTGATACTCCGAATTTTTCAAGCTCAACTAATACACCAGGCAGTGCAACTTCAGAAGAAGATGAAGCAAAGGATAAAACAAATAAACTTGAAAGATTACGCAGTAAGCTAAATAATGGTTTTCCAACAATGATTGTTCCAATGGCAATAATAAGCACCCAAAGTATTGCCAGTCCAAGATAGAATTCAAGTAGGTAAATCAGATATGAACTGATAACTTTTACACCACTACTCATTACCATGCTACTTACAGCACTGAACACGGCAAATGGTGCAAGATTCATAATATAGCCAGTGATTTTAAATATTATTTTGGCTACCATGTCAAAAAATTCAAATACTGGCGCAACATCTTCACCAATTGCTACACCAGCAACCCCAAAGAAAATCGCAACTACTACTACTTGCAGAATATGGTTTTCAACAAAACCCTGAACCATTGAGGAAGGAATAATTCCTTCAAGAAATTTCTTCAGATCCATCTGGCAATTTGTGCATAGGTTTGGATCCTGATGAATATTTGCAAGACCTGAAGCCAAAACATCATGTAAGGCAACCCCTGGTTTGAATACTTCAATAAGAACAATTCCTAGCAGTAATGCAATAAATCCGCCAGTGATAAAAATAAACATTGATTTAAAAAATAAGCGACCAAGTGATTTACTGTCACCCATTTTCGCAATTCCCGCAACCAAGGTAGTAAATACCAATGGTGCAATGATCATCTTCAGCATACGTAAGAACATGCTTGATACAATATCAAGTTTACTAGCAATTTCCTTTATTCTTTCGGGATTTCCAACTCCCATATGGACTAGTTGTCCAACTACAATTCCGGCAATAAGGGCTATTACAATGTAACGTCCCAGATTGGATTTCTTTTTAGTTTGAATTGCCATGAAAAGCTTCCCCTGTAAGTATTTTATTTTATATTTGAGCCATCTATTTTAAATGTTTTTTAGTCTTGGTAAGCAGTTTTAATTAATGCGCTGCACAATTGAAATTACCCTAGGTCTATTTCTTGGTGGCAAATAAATAGTTATTTTCTAATAGTTAATTAGCAGACGTAGCCAAAATTAGCTAAAATAGTGTCTGTAAATTTAAGCAAAGGAATCATAAAATGCCTCTCGAGTATGGCAAAATTATTGAAATTGCAGAGACTTATGGGACGCCACTATATATTTATCATGCTGAGAAAATAATTGAGCAGTATAATAAACTAGCCAATGCTTTTGCTAAACGAAAGACCAGATTCTTTTATGCATGTAAGGCATTAACCAATATCAACGTCCTTAAACTTATGCATAGTCTGGGCGCAGGGCTAGATTGTGTTAGCCTCAATGAAGTGAAAATTGGTTTGCTTGCTGGTTTTAGTCCAGAGCAAATAATTTTTACACCAAATTGCATTGATTTTGCAGAGGTTGAAGCATGTAAGGAGTTGAATGTAAATATTAATATTGATAATATTTCAATTCTTGAGCAGTTTGGTAATAAATTTGGTGGGAGTTATCCGGTATGTATCAGGATTAATCCTCATATCATGGCTGGGGGTAATTTTAAGATATCAACAGGTCATGTTGACAGCAAATTTGGAATAAGTATTCACCAACTACGACATATCCAACGCGTAGTTAAGTCAACCGGGCTTACTGTCCATGGTTTACACATGCATACTGGTAGTGAAATTAAAGATATTGATGTATTTATCCGTAGTCTTGAAATTTTACTTAATATAGCTCATGAGTTTCCTGAATTAAAGTTTCTTGATTTGGGGAGTGGGTTTAAGGTTCCCTATCAGGATGGTGATTACACCACTGATCTTGAGGTGCTGGCAAATCGTATTGGTGAGGCATTTTGTCAGTTTGAGAAAGAAGAGCAACGAGCTTTTGAAATCTGGTTTGAACCTGGGAAATTTCTAGTTAGTGAAGCTGGGTATTTTGTAGTAAAAGCAAATGTTATCAAACAAACTACTGCTACTACTTTTATTGGTGTAAATAGTGGATTTAATCACTTAATTCGCCCCATGTTTTATGACTCCTATCACAAAATAACCAATATCTCTAATCCAGATGGGGCAGAGCGGATTTATACCGTTGTTGGTAATTTGTGTGAAACCGATACGTTTGCTTGGGATCGTAAGATTACTGAAGTACATGAAGGTGATTATCTTATTTTTCATAATGCTGGTGCTTACGGTTTTGAAATGAGTAGTAACTTCAACTCACGTTGTCGTCCAGCGGAGGTAATGGTTTATCAAGATAGATACTATCAGATAAGAAAGCGAGATGAATTTGAAGATTTATTGATAAAGCAGATTGATTGTAATTTATTTAACTAATGAACGAATGGAAAGGAAAATGATGAAATTAAGACTGTGTATGATTTTACTTTTGGGTATGGGTGTGGCGTTGGCAGCTCCGACTCCAACAAATGGTACTGATAGCATGGAGGGCACCCCAAAGTTATTATGGTTAAACCATCGGGTTCTTCACAAAAGACAACAGGAACTAAAACTCCTCAACATAGCAAAGTAAGTAAGAAGAGTACTAAAAAATCATCACATAAGCATAGTAGCAAGAAAACTAAGTCTAAAAAGAAACAGTCAACAAAAAAACATAAGTCACAAAAAATTAGAAGATTAGGTAGCGAATAATTAATTATAATTATTCGCAATGAAATCTATCTGATAGCGAGTTTAAGCCAAAATCAGTAATCATTTGCTTTAATTGCTCTTTAGCTTCTGGTTTTGGCTTACCTCTATATTCAGCAATGATTAATTCATTTTTCATCGAATGTTCCCAGCCAATTAGTTCAGTGGCGGTGACTTTATAGCCATGTGCTTCAAGTTGCAGGCAGCGTAATACATTGGTCAGGTGGCTACCAAACTCACGGGTATGTATTGGATGTGCCCATAAATTATATAATTTAGGGTTACCAAGAGACTCTGCTTTCGCTTTGCGTAAAGCTACTGCAACTTCTGCTTGGCAGCAAGGGACTAGCACTATGTATTCTGCCTGTTTTTTTAGTGCAAAATCAATCGCGTCATCAGTTGCGGTATTGCAAGCATGAAGGGCGGTTACAATATCAATTTTTTCTGGTAAGAGGTTACTACTGGCTGAGTCTGCAACTGACAGATTAAGAAATTTCATTCCTGTGAAACCTAATCTGGTTGCCAGCTCTTCTGTTTTTGTAACTAATTCAGCTCGTGTTTCAATTCCAAAAATCTGTGAGTTATCTTGAAGGTTTTTAAAGTATAAATCGTATAGGATAAAGCCCAAATATGATTTTCCAGCGCCGTGGTCAACAAGGGTTATAGCGCTTTTGCGCGATTTTAGTTCATTAAGTAGTTTTTCTATGAACTGAAATAAGTGGTAAACCTGCTTTAATTTACGTCGGCTATCCTGATTCATTTTACCATCGCGAGTAAGAATATGTAATTCTTTCAATAGTTCGTGCGACTGTCCTTCGCGAATTTCATGTTTTTGTTCCCTAATTGGTTTTTTATGGTCAGTTTTTAATTTTGGCATAATCTTGTTTATTGATTTTTTAAATGTAATTGTAGTTCACGAACTATTTCATTTTTGGTGACTGTTGCCGTACCTAATTTACCAACCACAATTCCAGCAGCAAAATTGGCTATCTTGACTGCATCAGTTATATCAACATTATTAGCTAGCATAAGTCCTAATGTTGCAATTACGGTATCACCAGCACCAGATACATCATATACTTCTTTGGCAAAAGTCGGATAGTTATGTGCAGTATCGCCAGTAAATAAAGTCATCCCCTCCTCACTGCGAGTAAGTAATAGGTGTTTTAAGTTTAGATTCTTACGAAGCGCATTTGCTTTTTGGATTAATTCTTCTTCAGTCTGCCAATCGCCAACTGCATCTTTTAATTCACTTCTATTGGGGGTTAAAATTGTAGAATTAGCATATTTTTTATAATCACTACCTTTGGGGTCTATTAAAACCTGTTTGTTTTGCTGTTTGGCGATTTCAATCATTTTTAAAGTATGGCTTAGTCCACCTTTTCCATAGTCGGATAAAATGATAACCTCATAATTTTGGATAATTTCTGAATAAGTATCAAGAACTTCGGATAAGATTTCGTGAGATGGTTTTTCTTCAAAATCAATTCGGATTAACTGCTGGTTTCTTGCAAGAACTCTTAGTTTTACGATGGTATTAATTGACGCATCTTGTTTAAGAATCGTGGTGACGTTTTCTTTTGCCAGTAATTTCTCTAGAGCAATAGACGGCTCATCAACACCAACGACAGATAAAAGGGTAACATTCCCGCCGAGGCTCGCTATATTACGCGCTACATTGGCCGCACCACCTGGTCGATCTTCGATCTTATTTATTTTAGCAATTGGAACTGGCGCTTCGGGTGAAATGCGACTAACATCACCAAACCAGTAACGATCTAGCATAACATCTCCAACTACGAGTACTTTTTTCTGATCTAGATCAGATTGTAATAAATTTAGATGATTACCAGTGAACACGTTAAATCCCCATGACTATAAAAGTTAACTATTTCTATTTCTACCAGCAGTAATTATATCTTCTTTTGCCGCTTTGAAGAGCATATCCTTATCGTGACTAAAGTTTCCAATAGATGGCTTTGACCGACTTTGCTAAAATCCTAAATTTTAGGGCAAGTTATGCTATAATTCGGGCTTTAAATATTCAAAGGTATTATGTAATGGCAATGGAACGGACTATTTCAATTGTTAAGCCGGATGCGGTTGGTAAAAATGTTATTGGTAAAATCTACTCCCGTTTTGAAGATGCTGGACTAAAGATAATTGCAGCAAAAATGAAACACCTTTCTCAAAAAGAAGCTGAAGGTTTCTATGCCGTTCACAAAGAACGTCCATTTTTCAAAGATTTGGTTTCATTTATGACTTCAGGTCCAGTAATGATACAAGTACTTGAAGGTGAAAGCGCAGTGGCTAAAAATCGTGAGATTATGGGGGCAACAAATCCTAAAGAAGCCGCAGCTGGTACTATCCGTGCTGATTTTGCGCAATCTATTGATGAAAATGCTGTGCATGGTTCAGATAGTGTTGAGAATGCAGCGATTGAGATAGCCTATTTTTTCTCTGCAACTGAGATTTGCCCACGTACTAGATAAGTAATTAATAGAATTTGCTGTTATTGTTTAAAAATCGTGGCAATATTTGCCACGATTTTTATGTTTTATTTTCCCCTCTGCTTGGATTTTTGAATAAATTCCTTATATAAGCTATAATATTACCTTATTTAATGATTCCCTTAAGCTTTACGAATAATAATCATGAAGACTAATTTATTAAACTTTACTTTACCAAAACTGGAAGAGTATTTTCTCAGCATTGATGAGAAGAAATTCCGCGCTAGGCAAGTTTTTCGCTGGCTACATATTTATGGTGCAGAAACTTTTGCCGAAATGACTGATATTGCGAAATCTTTGCGGGCAAAGCTTGAGGAGATTGCAGTAATTGAAGTGCCTAAGCTAGTATCAGAGGGTATTTCCTCCGATGGTACTCGAAAATGGGCGCTTGAAGTTGGAAATGGGAATAAGATTGAAACCGTATTTATTCCAGAAGATGATCGCGGGACTTTATGTGTTTCTTCGCAGGTTGGCTGCGCTTTGGAGTGTCAGTTTTGTTCAACTGCTAGGCAAGGATTTAATCGTAACTTGACAGCTGGAGAAATTGCGGGACAGTTATGGTGGGCAAATAAAAGATTAGGGCATAATCCAAAAGGTGAAAAGCTAATTACCAATGTTGTTATGATGGGTATGGGCGAACCATTGGCTAATTATGATAATGTGATTGATGCCATGAAGATTATGCTTGATGATAATGCCTATAATCTGTCAAAACGTAAGCTAACTCTTTCCACTAGTGGTATGATTCCCGGGCTTGATCGTTTGGGGGAAGACTGTCCTGTATCTCTTGCGATAAGCCTGCACGCTTCAAATGATGAGGTTCGTGATAGGATTATTCCTTTGAATAAAAAGTATCCGATTAATGAGCTGCTTTTGGCATGTAAGCGTTATCTTGATAAATCACCCAAAGACTATGTAACTTTTGAGTACGTAATGTTGAAAGATGTTAATGATAGTCTTGAACATGCAATTGAGTTGGCGCGACTGGTAAAAGGTATTGAGTGTAAATTTAATTTAATTCCGTTTAATCCTTTTCCTAATTCAGGGTTTGAATCTTCAAGCATGAATCAAATAGTTCGCTTTCAGAAAGTACTACAGAATGCTGGTTATGTGACAACAGTTAGAAAAACTCGTGGTGACGATATAGATGCAGCTTGTGGGCAGCTAGTTGGTAAAGTAAATGATAAAACCAAACGTCAGGAAAAATGGAAGAATTTTATTCCATTACAAGAGGTTTAACATAGTGAAACAGTTGCTGCCAGTTTTTTTGCTGTCGATGGCGCTATTTCTTGCTGCCTGCGTTACTAGTACTATTAATAGTGATGGTACAGTGCAGAAGCAGACTGTGGATAAGGTTAAGCTGTCAGAGACATATGTTGATTTGGCAATTGAATATCAGCAGCGTGGTGCGCCACAGGTAGCATTGGATAGAATAAATCTTGCGATTCAGGCAAATCCGGATAGCCCCAAGGCTTATATGATACGGGCTATGATTTATCAGAATTTGAATCAAATTAAGGATGCTGAAAAAGATTTTAAAAAAGCAATCAGATTAGACAATGGCTATTCTGAAGCATATGTAAATTATGCGGTGTTTTTATGTGATCAGAAAAGATTTGATGAGGCGATAAAAAATTTCGATACTGCACTTGGAAATCCTTTATATTTTACGCCTGAGGTTGCTTATTACAGTAAAGGTGTCTGTTATTATAAAAACAATCAACTTGAGTCGGCAAATGCTGATTATTTAAGAGCATTAACCTACCGTAATCCACCACAAAACACTTATGTCGCATTAGCAAGGCTTCAGCTAGATAAAAAAAATTACACGTTGGCGAAGTATTATATAAATAAATTTAGTGGTTCACAAACTCCGGATATCATGTGGTTACACATTCAGATACTGCAATCTCTATTGGATACAACAAATAATCCTCGTGAGCGTAAGGAGTACACCAGTTATCGTGATACAATAGGTAAATTATTGGTTACTAATTATGGCGATAGTAATGCAGCTCAACAGTATATTCTAAAATATGGTGGAGCAAATCAACCCTCTAAAGATATTGCGTCTAAAGATCCTGCTCCTGCAAATAGTTCGAAGAGTATTATTATCGAGCCAAAAACTTCAGGTTCTACTTCGGTAGCTAAAGACACCGTGCAGGTACAGTCTAAATCTGCTGAAGCCTTACGACGAAAATATATTGTTGTAGAAGCAGGGGACACTTTATATAGTATTTCCCGCAAAAGCGGAGTTTCTATTAGTGAAATCAAGAAAATTAATAGTATGAGTAGTGATAAAGTAGAAATTGGGTCAAAAATTTATCTAAATTGATAGTTGCAGGAATTTAATAATGGTTATTAGACATAAAACCCATAATGTACAAGTTGGTAGTATAAATGTAGGAAGTTCTTATCCTGTAGTTGTTCAGTCAATGACAAATACCGATACTGAGGATGCAATTGCTACAGCCATTCAGATTGCTGATCTGGCGCGTGCAGGCTCTGAAGTTGTTAGGGTAACTGTAAATACTATTGAAGCTGGGCGCAAGATAAAAGAGATTAAACAACGATTGGGCGACATGGGAATAAATGTGCCAATAGTTGGTGATTTTCATTTTAATGGTCACAAAATCCTTGCTGAAGTTCCTGATTGTGCCAAATATCTCGATAAATATCGGATTAATCCCGGTAATGTAGGGAAGGGCAGCAAGCGGGATGAGCAGTTTGCATCGATGATAAATATGGCCCGAGAATATGATAAACCTGTCAGAATTGGTGTAAATTGGGGGTCTTTGGATCAAGATTTATTAGCGCAGATGCTTGATAATAATGCCCGGCTTCAAAGTCCTCTCTCGCTAGAAGTTGTAATGCAAAATGCTCTGATTGAATCTGCCCTACAGAGTGCTGAAAAAGCAATTGAATTGGGGCTTCCTGAAAATAAAATTTTGCTTTCGTGTAAAGTAAGTCAGGTTCAGGATTTAATAAGTGTTTATCGGCAATTAGCTAGTAAGTGTAAGTTCCCATTACATCTTGGTTTGACTGAGGCTGGAATTGGTACTAAAGGTATTGTTGCTTCAACGGCCGCCCTATCAATTCTTTTACAAGAGGGGATTGGTGATACTATCAGGATTTCTCTGACGCCAAAACCAGGCGAAAGTCGAACTCAAGAGGTTATTGTTGCCCAAGAAATTCTCCAGTCTATGGGCTTACGCTCATTTGTTCCGGTTGTAACCTCATGTCCGGGCTGTGGGCGCACTTCTAGTGATTATTTCCAAAAGCTTGCTGATAAAATCCAAAATTATCTGCGTGAACAGATGCCTATTTGGCGCGAAACCTACCCGGGTGTTGAGACTATGAAGGTTGCAGTTATGGGCTGTGTTGTCAATGGACCTGGAGAATCCAAGCTGGCTAATATAGGTATTAGCTTGCCGGGTAAAGATGAATCTCCTGTAGCACCAGTTTATATTGATGGGCAGAAGGATGTAACCCTAAAAGGTGAGCGGATTGCTGAAGAGTTTCAGGTTTTAGTTGAGAACTATGTTAAAACTCGCTATGGTAAACTTGTTTAGAATATAATTTATTGGTGAAGCAATGGGACAAAAGATTACTGGTATAAAAGGAATGAATGACATTCTTCCCGAGCAGTCAAAAAACTGGTTGTGGATTGAGGAAGAGTTGAGAAACTGGCTGATTAAATATGGTTATAATAACATAAGAACTCCAATACTAGAAGATACAGCTCTTTTTGTACGCTCAATTGGTGAAGTAACTGATATAGTTGAAAAAGAAATGTATAGTTTTACTGACTCGCTTAATGGCGATAAGCTAACTCTTAGACCAGAGGGTACGGCAGGTACGTTAAGGGCAGTTTTGGAGCATAGCCTTTTATATAATGCTACACAAAAGCTATGGTACATTGGACCAATGTTTCGTCATGAACGTCCACAAAAAGGTCGTTACCGCCAATTTCATCAGCTTGGTGTAGAGGCTTTGGGCTTTCAGGGACCTGATATTGATGCCGAAATTATAGTAATGCTGAATGACCTTTGGCACAGGTTAGGGTTGAAAAATGTTGAATTACACATTAATTGCCTAGGTAATGCAGAAGAAAGACTAAATCATCGGAATGCACTTATAGGTTACTTTGAAAACAATCAAGGTTTACTTGATGAGGAAGCTAAACGTAGGCTTCATTCAAATCCATTACGTATTTTGGATACCAAAAATCCAAATATGCAGGATTTAGTTACTAATGCACCACGCTTAATAGATTATTTAGGTGATCAGTCGCTAGCACATTATAATGGCTGGAAAAACTATCTTGATAATATGCAGATTTCATATGTAGAAAACCCAAGATTAGTTAGAGGTCTTGATTACTATAATCTTTCAGTTTTTGAATGGATAAGTAGTGATTTGGGGGCTCAGTCAACAATATGTGGTGGCGGACGTTATGATCCCTTAATTGTTGAACTTGGTGGTAAAGATAACTATGCAATTGGATTTGCGATTGGTATTGAGCGTTTATTGATGGTACTTGAAGCAAATAATAAACTGCCAGATGAAAATGTAACTGATATATATGTCGTAAATGAAGGAGCTGGAACTGATGTGGCAGCTTTTAAAATAGCCCATCAGTTAAGAAGCCTTGGGTTTAAGGTCATTCAAAATTTTGGCGGTGGCAGCTTTAAGTCTCAATTTAAAAAGGCGGATAACAGTAAGGCAAGAGTTACACTGGTTCTAGGTGAAAACGAGGTTAAAAGCCGACAAGTTGTGTTAAAATGTATGGCTACACAAAAACAAGAAGTTATTTCGACAGATAATTTGTCAGACATAATCGTTAATTATTTAATTAAATAATGGATATCAAATGGCACATTTTGATTTAAATGAACAGGAACGTATTGATAGTCTTCGCTATTATTGGCGAATTTGGGGTAAATATATCCTTACTTTGGTGGCGGTCTTAGTAGTTGCGTATATTGGTAGCTCTTTTTATCAGTGGTATGGTAAGGATCATGCTGAGAAAGCAGCTGTGCTTTATGCTGATTTTACTACTGCATTAAATGAAAAGAATAATCAGAAGGCTATAGCTTCTGCTAATAAGCTGATAGAAGCCCTTCCTAATACCGAATACACTCCGATGGCAGCCTTACAGGCAGCAAAGCTTGCGGTGGATCAGAAGGATTATTCTACAGCTATTAAGTTTCTTAATTGGACTAAAGATAGTGCCAAGGATAAGTCAATGCAGAGTATTGCTACTTTAAGGTTGGCTGCGATTTATGTTGATCAAGGAAAATTTGATAAAGCTCGTGAGTTATTGAGAACCAAACACGATTTAGCCTTTGATGGGCTATTTTATGAGGCTCGTGGAGATATGTATATTGCGATGGGTGATACCAATAAAGCTCGTGATGCATATAAAGAAGGATTGCAGAAAGCAGCGAATGATCCATCAACTCAGCAGGTAATTCAGATGAAACTAGATATCCTCGGGAGCTAGGTTTTGTTAAAGAAAATATTGTTGATTATGACCAGTAGCTTGATTGCTACTGGTTTAATTTCTTGTGCTTCAGATAACACACCACAACCTCAGCCTATGCCAAAGATCAAAAATTATGATACTATAAAGCAGGGGTGGGTACAGCGTAATCTTGATAATAGTTCTGCTGGTAGTTTTGTTCCGGTTAATTTTGATAATGCAATTTTTACTGCAGATAGCAGTGGTACTATCTATAAAATTGATCCTAGTGATGGCAGCATTATTAATAGTTTTTACACTCGGGAAAAGTTATCTAGCGGGGTGGGGGTTGCTGGCGGTTCTGTATATGCAACAACTATAGATGCGCATTTAATCGCTGTTGATAAGGGTAGTGGTAAAATAAAATGGAAAATCAGGTTACCAACGGTTTCACTTGAAGCGCCACAAGTTGGAGCAGATCTGGTAATAGTTAAAACAAATGATTCCGAGGTATTGGCGTATAATACCAGTGATGGTTCACCAGTCTGGGTATATCAAAAACCAGCTCCTGCACTTACTCTTAGAGTAACCAATACGTTTCAGGTGATTGGCAATGAGGTTGTAGTTATTGGTTTACCTGGTGGAAAACTAGCTTTAGTTAACCTCAAAACAGGTGTTCCTATCTGGGAAAACTATGTTGCAATACCTGAAGGAGCAACTGATCTAGATAAAATTACCGATATCGGTATGCGTCCAGTTCTTGATGACAAGCGATTATATGTAGCTGCATATAATGGGAAAATCGCCTGTTTGGATGCGATTTCAAGTAATATCATCTGGGAAAAAAAATTTAATACTTCTATTGGACTTACTTACGATCAACAAAATGTGTATGCTGTATCACAAGATGGTGTTGTTTATGCTTTTGATAAAAATACTGGCTCACAGGTTTGGAAAAATGCGACTATGCAGTATCGTAGTTTGAGTGCGCCAGCTATTCTTGGTGTAGGCGTACTGATTGTAGATAATGATGGATATGTGCATTTGTTTAATCGTAATGATGGACAAGAAACAGCTAGGATTTCAACTAACTTATATGATGGAGTTTCTTTACCATTAGTGCGCGATAATGGTGTAGTATTTCAATCGGCTAATGGGATTTTAGAACTTATAAAAAATTATTAAGGAATTTTATGAAGCCAATTATAGCTTTGGTTGGAAGACCAAATGTTGGCAAATCAACTTTATTTAATCGTCTAACCAGAAGTAAGGATGCTTTAGTTGCTGATTATGCAGGGCTTACTCGTGATCGACACTATGGTGATGGTAGGATTGGGCATAAACCATACATTCTCGTTGATACTGGTGGTTTTGAACCATTGATTGATAGTGGTGTGATGTACCAAATGGCTCGTCAATCTGAACAAGCTATTTATGAAGCCGATGCGGTTATATTTATGGTTGATGGGCGTAATGGGGTAACTCCACAAGATAGGCTTATTGCCAATAAGCTACGAATGGTTGATAAACCAGTTTATGTAGCAATCAATAAAGTTGAAGGCGTTGATAAAATAATCGCAGTTAGTGATTTTTATGAACTTGGGTTGGATAAGATGTATCCAATTTCTGCATCGCATGGTGATGGAATTCATAAGCTTATTGATGATGTTTTGCGTGGGTTCAAAAATGCTGCTGAGGAAGAAAATGCTAATGCCGATAGAATAACCTTTGCGGTTATTGGTCGACCGAATGTTGGTAAATCAACTCTAGTAAATACTATTCTTGGTGAAGAGCGAGTAATTGCTTTTGATGAAGCTGGAACTACCAGAGATAGTATCTATATTGATTTTGAACGCAATGATGAAAAATTTACGATTATTGATACAGCAGGTATCAGGCGCAAGGGAAAAGTTACCGAGAAATTGGAAAAGTTCTCGGTTTTAAAGGCGATTAAGGCAATCAGTGAAGCTCATGTCGTGGTGATGGTGCTAGATGCACATCTAGATATTGCCGAGCAAGATGCTACAATAGTTGGTTATGCTCTTGAAGCAGGTAAATCTGTAGTAGTAGCAATTAATAAATGGGATCATTTAAAGGAAGATGAGCGGCAGAGAATTAAGGATGATGTAAAAACTAAGCTTCATTTTCTTGATTTTGCCAAATATAATTATATTTCAGCATTATATAAAAAAGGTATAAATGAATTAATTGATTCTATTCGTGGCGCATATCATGCGGCGTTTCTTAAATTAAGTACGCCAAAATTAAGTCGGATACTCTCGGAAGCTGTTAATCGCCAACCTCCAGCATATAAAGGTAATTTTCGTCCGAAACTACGTTACGCACATCAGGGAGGATCAAATCCGCCATTGATAATTATACATGGTAATAGTTTACATACAATTCAAAAGGCATATACTAAATATCTGGAGCGTTCATTTCGAAAGGTCTTTGATTTGACTGGTACGCCGCTTCGAATTGAATATAAAAATAGTGATAATCCATTTGAAAATAAAAAATAAATTTGTGGAGGAATAGATATGTCTAAACAGTCAATTAATTTGCAGGATCCATACTTAAATAGTTTGCGCAAGGAGCAGATAAAGGTTTCAATTTATCTGATAAATGGGATAAAGTTAACAGGCATTGTATCTTCGTTTGATCAGTATGTGGTCGTACTTAGAGATAATGAAAGTACAGTAAACCAACTGATTTATAAACATGCGATTTCTACAATAGTACCATCCAGACCATTCCATAATAATAGTTTTGATGTGGAAGCAGCTAAATAAATTGATAGAACAGCAATTTATTAATGCTCAGCCGCTGGCTCTTATCGTTGCAATAAACTTTAACCGTAATCCTGATTTTGATGATGATGTGTCTGAGGCTTTGGCTTTGGCTGAATCGGCAGGATATAAAATTGGTCAGGTGATAACTGCCAATCGAGACAGACCTGATGTGGCTTTATTTGTCGGTAGTGGTAAAGCAGAAGAAATCAAATCTATATGTGATAGTTTGAATCCTGACGTAGTGATGATTAATCATAATATATCTCCAGTTCAGGAACGCAATCTTGATCGTATTCTAAATCGTAGGGTTATTGACCGGACACAGTTAATTTTAGATATATTTGCGGCTAGAGCTACAACCAATGAGGGTATCCTACAGGTTGAGCTGGCGCAACAGTCTTATCTTTTAACTCGGCTAGTAAGACGTTGGAGTCATCTGGAGCGTCAACGTGGCGGAATTGGTTTGCGCGGTGGTCCTGGTGAAACACAAATGGAGCTAGATAAGCGGATGATTGCAACTAAGGTTGAATCGTTAAAAAAAAGACTAGCAACCATCGTTAAACAACGTAATACCCAAAGAAAGTCAAGACTAAAAAGTGGGATTGGTTCAGTTTCTATTGTTGGATATACTAATGCGGGCAAGTCAACTCTATTCAATAGTTTGACGAAAGCTAATGTGTATGCAGAAAATAGATTATTTGCAACACTGGATACGACTACCAGACGTTTATTTATTGATGAAGAGCATGAAGTTATTCTTTCTGATACGGTTGGTTTTATTCGTGATTTACCACACAAACTAGTTGCTGCTTTCAGGGCAACACTTGAAGAAACGATTTATGCCAATATTTTGTTACATGTTGTAGATGCTTCTAATCAGGCAAAAGAGCGGCAGATAGAGGATGTAAATATAGTTTTAACCGAGATAGAGGCAAATCATATTCCACAATTAATGGTTTATAATAAAATAGATCTTATCGATGGGTTCTCTCCTCAAATCATCTATGCGGAAACGGGTGAACCAGCCGCGGTATATATCTCTGCGAGTAAAAATTTGGGCTTTGATTTACTGCGTCAAGCAATTGTAGAAAAAATGGATTATCAGAAGTTGGTAAATGAGCATAAACAGGATTTAAGTTATGAACCATGGAAAAATAGATAAACAAAAGCCTCAGACTGCTCTAGACAAATGGAATAATGCATTAGCACGAATGCTTGGCAAAAGAGAAAAAAAATCTTCTGATGGGAATAATCAAACACCTACCAGTGATGGGAAGTTTGGTTTTATAGTTATTGCAATGGTAGTTTTTTTATGGTTACTAACAGGTATATACTATGTACCACAAAATACCTATGGAATTATAATGCATAATGGAAAGGTCAGTTCTGTTAAGTCTGGTATTGCAATTGGGATTGATTATCCATATCCATTTTCTGATATAGCAGTTATTGATAATATTAGTAATAGTCTGTCAATTGGTAAAGTTGATAATGAAAAATTTGTGGTTGTTAGTGCGAATGATAAACCACTACAGATGGTTGTTGAGGTTGTTTACCGAGTTACTAATCCCCGGCAATACTTTATTGCGCATTATCAGGAAAATACTGATTTTAAGCAGATAATGAAGTGGCAGGTTCAATCTTTAATCCAGTCTTATGTAATAAATAAGCAAAGTAGTGAATTACTAAGTGGGAGTAGTATCGTTATTGCCAATGATATTCGACGTCAAAGTGAATTTCAGTTAGCGAATTTTGGTATTAAAGTTGAGAAAATGACAATTGTTAAATTAAGTAACCTTGATACTCAGTTACAACAAGATAAGGAATCATCAATAAGTTCTTCATCAACAATAAATTCTTCGGTAGGGGAAATTCTTAATCAGGCAAAACAGTATCAAAATTATATAAATAATGATCTTGAGTCTCAAGTTAAAGAGTTTCATAAATTATTGCCGGAATACCGCTCAAATCCTGATGTAGTTGCTCAGTTAATGTATTATAAAATGTTAAGTTCAATTCCTGTCTCTGAGTCGGCAGTGCCTGATTTCTCTTTATTGCGTAGTAGTCTAGATGAGTTTAAAAGTAGAATTAGTAATGGTAGCATTAGCACTCTTCAAAGCAATAGCTTTGAAGAGTCTGATATTCGTAAACTTAATAGAACAGTTGACCGTGAGCGTGAGTTTAAGGGACGCTAGATGAAGAATGTACTGATTATTTTTCTTTTGGGTGTACTAGTTTTATTTAGTGGTCTTTTTATTGTTGATGAGCGTGAGGTTGTGGTTATTACCCATTCACCTAAAGACTCTAAAGTATATACGACTGGGATACACTGGAATTTGCCATTTTATGGGCAGTTCAATTATGTTTATGTAAATCAGAGAAATTCTCATGTCTTGATAGAGTTAAGTAATGAAAGTACCAATCAAAAAGAGTTGGTTAAGTTTAATGTTACTTGGGCAGTTCAAGATCCAGTAGTTTATGTTAATTTCTTAAATCTGAATAATCGTAAAAAACTTGAAGAAAATATGGCAAATTTTATTGAATCGAAGATTCTTACCAATGTCGTAGCTCAAATTTCATCTGATGTAGATTTAATAAAGCTACTGAATAGTAAACAAGTTAACATTCAAAATCCCGAGCTTGGAATAAAAATAATTAGTCTTGATGTTTCTGAGATTGATGTAATTAGGCAAACAGTAAAAAATCAATCAAATTCAGATTTATCTGCCGAAAGTGCATATGCTAAAGCTATTTCCATTATGCAAGAGACCAATAAACAAAAACAGCAGACACTGGATAAATTAAAGGCAGAAAACCCGGAGTTTTATAGCTATTATAGTTTGATCCGGCAATACCAGATGACGGCGAAAAATAAAAATGAAGTTCCGCCATTTGATAAATTATATTCTAGATAATATTTTATCCATTTCAGGAGGGTAATATGAAACATCTAAATCTCGCAGATTTAACCAACCATTTTCAGGAACTTAAAAATAAAACGTTACTTGAGCTATTTGCTGAAGAAAAAGGGCGCAATCAGTTATATTCTTTGGCTTATAATGGATTGCATTTCGATTTTTCCAAAAATAAGATTAATCAATCTACTCTAGCCAAGCTTTTAGATTTAACTAAACAGGTAAAGCTTTCCGAACATATAGAAGCAATGTTTAGTGGACAGAAAATCAATAATACTGAAAATAGGGCAGTGTTACATACTGCACTTAGAAGTGAAGAGACAAGTGTGCTTGTTGATGGTAGAAATGTTATTAATGATATTTCCTCTGTTAAAAAGCAGATGAAATCATTTTGTCAGAAACTTCATTCAGGGGAACATGCTGGCTTTTCCGGTAAAAAAATTACTCATATTATAAATATTGGTATTGGCGGATCTGATCTAGGTCCAGTTTTGGTATGTCAAGCATTAAAACCATATCGCCAAGCTGGCATGAAAATTGATTTTATTTCCAGTGTTGATGGTTATATGCTAAATGATATTCTAGCCGATATCGATCCTGAAACAACATTATTTGTGATTGCCTCTAAAACTTTTACGACTCAGGAAACAATGACTAATGCGATGAGCGCACGTAAGTGGTTTTTATCTAAAACAGCCAATAATACTGCAGCAATTGCCCAACATTTTATTGCTTTGTCAACGAATGAAAAAGCAGTAACTGAGTTTGGGATAGCCAAGGAAAACATGTTTGCTTTCTGGGATTTTGTTGGTGGACGCTATAGTTTATGGTCCGCAATTGGTTTGAGTATCGCCTTATATATTGGTTATGATAATTTTGAGCAATTATTGGCTGGTGCTAATAGTATGGATAAACATTTCAGAGAAACCAGCGATTTTAGTCAAAATATTCCAGTTATACTTGCATTATTGGGTATCTGGTATGTGAATTTTTTTGATTATAACAGCCTAATTTTATCACCATATAATACCAGATTAACCAGATTCCCGGCATATGTTCAGCAGCTTGAAATGGAAAGTAACGGAAAATCAGTTGATAAAAATGGTCAGCGAATTAGCTATAATACTTGCCCAGTTGTTTGGGGGGATAGTGGTATAAATGGACAGCACGCCTATTATCAGCTTCTGCATCAGGGTAGCCAGATTATCCCGATGGATATAATAATTGCTCTTTCTGATAGATTTAGTAATAAAGAACACAATGATATTTTATGGTCAAATGCTGTTGCTCAGGCAGAAGCGTTTATGTGTGGTAAGACTTACGAAACTGCAAAAGCGGAGCTGTTAAGTCAGGGCATGTCAAGCACGGATGCTGACGAAATAGCTAAACATAAAATTTTTGATGGTAATCGTCCAAGTAATATGATTGTGTTACCTGAAATAAGTCCATATTATCTTGGAATGTTGATAGCTTTGTATGAACACAAAACATTTGTTCAAGGCGTTATCTGGAATATAAATTCTTTTGACCAGATGGGGGTAGAATTAGGTAAACAGTTGGCTAAAGCAGTGTTGAAAGACATCGAAACAGCAGTAGTTTCAAATCATGATGAATCTACTGTCGCAATTATTCAACATTACCTGAATTTTATTAGCAAATAATGGGAAAAGCACGCTGAAAATTTGTATTGAAGCACATTTTTAGCGTATAATCTTAAAAAATATTTGGGAATACTCCATGCGCAAATTTGTAAGAATTCTCGGGTTAAGCATAATGCCAGTTTTTGCTATGGCAGCTGAAAGTGCCCCTTTAGCGAGTAACCATTACTTTCAAGAGTTTGATAATCAATTTTCAATTGGATTTGGTGGCACTTATGGAAGTTTGGCTAATGCGTATGGACAAAGCTCTAATTATGGTACTACCTTCATCGGTCTTTCTGTGGAGAGGTTATTTGATATTGGTATCTGGGGTCGTATTGATGCTAGTTTAATGACTGGTTACAGTAACTATAATTCAACAAATGCAAATGCGACAACTGGACCTTTAGGGCAAGATCCTGGCGTTGCCGGGCTCAATTTTAAATTGGGTTATGCATTCTTACCAATTCAGGAGCATTTATTGGTTACGCCTTATATATTATTGGGGCGTAATACTAATCTAACTTCAAATTCACTTAATAATAATACTTCTCCTGCTGGTGGTGGCACTTCACAATTAAATTCCAATGTAACGCAGGATTATTTCTGGACAATGGGGTTTGGTGGACGTGTTGAATACCGGATCAACAAAATTTTTGAATTATATGCTGATCAAGGATTTTTATATAATTCAGACCAGTCTCAGCCAAGCTCAAGCTATACGCCAGCCAATAATTACCAGTTGGTTTCAACGATTGGTGCTAAATTTAATGTCTGGGAAAATTTACAGCTTGGCTTACAAGGGTTTTATTCATATAATCAGTTGAGTGGTGCAGTTACTTCGGCTCAGCAATATCAGTTGTATCAGCAAAATCAGCTTGGTGGGTTAGCCAGTGTTGGATTGACTTATTAATCAAATTAGATTTATTTTTTATTAAAAAAGGAGGGTAAAGTATTTACCCTCCTTTTTATTGGCTAATTATATTTTTTCGCCATAAATATAAGTTTTTGCGGTTTGATTTTTGATGCATTACCAGCAGTGGCAAATTGCTTATAGCGGTCAATACAGATTTGTTTAGCAGCTTCTTTAGCCACTTTCAGGTATTGTCTTGGGTCAAAGTGATCGCGATGGGTACCAAAATAGCGACGAATTGCGCCTGTCATGGCAAGTCGGATATCGGTATCAATATTAATCTTGCGAACTCCATATTTGATTGCTGTTTGGATTTCTTCAACAGGAACACCATAGGTTTCCTTCAAGTCTCCACCAAATTCACGAATTACTGCCAACCACTCTTGTGGGACTGAACTAGAACCATGCATTACTAGATGTGTATTTGGAATAGCCTGATGAATTTTTCTTACCTGTTCAATGGCAAGGATATCACCAGTTGGTTTGCGTGTAAATTTATACGCGCCATGTGAAGTCCCAATTGCAATTGCTAATGCATCAACCTTGGTTGCTTCAACAAACTCTTTAGCCTGTAGTGGATCAGTTAATAATTGATCTTTTTCAAGTTTACCATCAAATCCATGCCCATCTTCTTTATCACCTTCACCTGTTTCTAGCGATCCGAGGCATCCAAGTTCGCCTTCTACAGACACCCCAACTGAGTGAGCTAATTCACAAACCTTGCGGGTTACCTCAATGTTATATTCATATGAGCTTGGAGTTTTTCCATCAGCCAGTAATGATCCATCCATCATAACCGATGAAAATCCCAGTTGAATTGCTTGAAAACAAACATTTGGTGAGGCACCGTGATCCTGATGCATGACAACAGGTATATCTGGATATTCAGCAATAGCACCTTCGATTAAATGGCGCAAAAATTCTTCACCTGCATATTTTCTGGCACCAGCTGATGCTTGCAGAATAACTGGAGAATCAGTTTCTGCTGCTGCTTCCATAATTGCCTGAACCTGCTCCAGATTGTTTACATTAAAAGCTGGTATTCCATAATTGTTTTCTGCGGCATGATCCAAAATTTGGCGCAAAGAAACTAAAGCCATACGATTATTCCTCAAAAAGAAGTATTATTGATATTCAGTAAGTTGTTTATTTTCAACTGTTAAAATGAATAGCATTGCAAATGATGCAAATATGGTTATGTAAATTGCAGGAATCAGCATTATTCCAGTAAACTTGATTAAGGAAAAAAGTATCACTTGAGTAAGTCCTGCAACTATCCCAAAACATATATTATAACTTAAACCAACACCTGAATAGCGTACTTGTACAGGAAAAAAGCTAGCAGATAGTACTGGCAGCCTGCCACAAATTATGCCAATGAATACTAGAATCAGATAGTGGTAAATTACAATTTGATTTAATGTCAGTGATTGGTAGTGGCTAAATAGGTAATAGCTGCTGATAGTAAAAATTATTGTTCCGGTTGCCAGAAATTTTTTTGCAAATAAATAATGAAATTTTCCGGCGATAAATGCACTAATTACAAAAATTATTATTGAATAGGAGTTATATTCTAATAGTTTATCCATCGGAAATTTATAATAAGTAGAAAGATATGTTGGCATAAAAAACGTGAATACAGCAAGGGAACTTGCTAGCAAAGAGCCAAATGCTAACATTTGTATAAGTGGTTTTTTATGGTTTAGCAGCAGTTCCCTAATTGGTGGATGTGGCTGTTTATCAACAAATTCCTGATATTTGCTAAATTCAGGTGTTTCAGTCAGGTTCTTTCTAAGGTAATAGCTGATAATCCCAAATATGCCACCAATTATGAAGGCAATTCGCCATGCACTATATGGTAGATTGCTTTGCTTGAGGAGTATTGCACCAAGCATTGACGCAATAAAAAAACCAATGTTTGTTCCCGCGATGACGATATTAGTATTTAAAGCCTTATTGGCTTTATTGGATAGTTCATATGCAAAAACAACTGAACCAGGAATTTCACCACCGATTGCCAGTCCTTGGATGCAGCGAAGTAAAATTAGCATAATAGTTGCCGCAATTCCTATTTGTGTATAATTTGGGATAAATCCGATTAGAAGAGTCGGTAAAGCCATCATTAATACTGTATAGATAAAGATATTTTTTCGTCCACGAGTATCACCGAAATGGGCGAAAATAATACCACCTAAAGGTCGCAGGATTGCGCCGATTGCAAATATTCCAAAGCTTGCAATTAAATTGGCTGTTTCATTATGTAGTGGTATCAGGCTTTCACCAATTGCCTTGGCAAAATAAATGAATATTGCAAAATCATAGTATTCTAGAATTGCACCAAGAGTAATTAATGCGAAAGATTTTTTCATGACGTGTTTGGATAAAATTTAAATCCGCTAGTATACTAGCGGATTCTTTGATAATTATGATAATTGTGGTTTTAGTATCTGATTATCGGTACTAAATTGATAATCCTTAAATACGTGTTCGGCAGTAAGAATCTGATATGTACCATCGGGAAGACGGTTTGTTGTATCTTTCAGACGATACACATAATGTCCACAGGTATAGCATTGATAAAGCTGCATATGGGTACATAAACAGGTTTTCTCAAATACTTCAAAGGTTTTCCCATCTGGACTTGCATTTTTTGCTTTTTCATAAGCTTCGACGTATGAACAGGTACCATTTTCTAGTAAGTAACCTAAGGACTCACAGTTTGGTTTCATTTTGCCACCAATTGAAGGAGAATAACTTAGCATACGCATCGGATAACCAGTAGGTGATGTGGTGTTTACTTCTACATCATCTTCTTCTGCGCGAAAGTATTCCTGTTTTACTTTATCTGGCAAACCACATTCTTCTGTTACAGTAAACCTTGTCGCAACTTGAACCGCTCCCGCTCCATCAGTAAGATAATTTGCTGCGTCAGTCCCGGTAAATATGCCACCAGCTGGTATAACCGGAATTTCTAAATGCTGTTCTTTGAGGTAGTTTAATACTTCAATAAAAATATCCTGTAATCTATACTGATTCCAGTCATCTAAACCAAATCCTAAATGTCCGCCGGCTAAAGGTCCTTCAACAACTATATAATCAGGCATGCGGTTAGAGCGTTTTGCTCGTTGCAAAAATGGACGTAGAGCACGGACTGAGGATACGATAATTCCAAGTTTGGCGTCATGAAAGCGTTTGTTTTCTTGCATCATGGCAAAACTATTTAGATGAAGTCCAGCACTTAATGTAATTCCATCAATACCATAATCCAAGGCTGAATTTAGTCTTTCTTTCAGAGTATCACGGGTATTATTCATGGTTAATTTTTCCATGCAGTTGACAAAGACTAAGCCATCACCTTTTTTAGCTTCCATAGTCTTGCCTATATGTAGCTTGGTTGCTTCACGAATATCTATCATGTTAAATTGAATCAGGCTTTTATCTGGACTATTTAGGCTACCACGAAACTGCTTACGCTTATCTGAAACAAAAGTTGTATCAAATTTACGATCCGATACATCAGTAATAAGCGAATCCGAGATGTGCCCAATCCCACCAAGTCTGGCAGCGGTAAGAGCCAATTCCGAAGTTGAAATATCAACTCCCATGCCACCAATCATGATTGGCACATATTCTTTATTGTCATTGGCAAATTTTAATCTGAAATTATCAACTTTACTCATTTAACGGGAAACCTTATTTGTGATATAATAATAAACTATTATTTTATTAACAATAGTTTTGCATACTACTTGTTATGATAACATATGTAAAAAAAAATTGCTATCACCAGCTAGTTTAGCTAGACTAGAATAGAACCTAAAATTTGGGAATAAACCACCAATGGAAGCTATAAGCAAAAATCGCTATGTAAGGCGTGCAAAAATTTCGGAATATAAATTTCGTAAACTTGTCAAATACTTTGCCGAAGATTTATCGGCTACTCAGATTTCAATGCTAACTCAGATAAACCGCAATACAGTAAACAGATACCTAAATGAGATACGTGAAAGAATTGTTGAATTTTGCGAGCAGTACTCGCCAATTCCCGAGCAAGAAAAAGATACTACTGAGACTAAATTACAAACGCTATCTGAAAAGGTTTCTAATAATCTCGGTTTACTGAAACGGCGTGGAAAGGTTTATGCTACTCTGGTTGCAAACTATACCAGTGAGAAAGTTAGAACACTTTTAAATATGGCAACAAAACCGGATAGTAAGGATTTGAAAGTACATTCAATTGATGTGAATGAAGAAGATGGCGTGATTGCGATTGGATATGATGATCTCCCACTTTATATCGATAAGCCAAGTTATGTTGAAAATCTTGATACGTTTTGGAGCTTTACTCGTGAAAGATTAGGTAAATTTCAGGGATTAGCTAAGCATAAATTTTATCTACATCTAAAAGAATGTGAATTTAGGTTTAACTTTCGCAATGATAATCTTTATGCGGTGATGCTAAAATTAATCAGTAGTAAGCCGATTAGTTAATTCATTAATAGCCCAGGTGATATGTTCAGTAACCATTTCATCTGGGTATGGCAGTTTACTCTGCAAAACCTTAATTTTTTCTAGAGATGGTTCTGAATTACCAATCGCTACTGCCAGATTTCTGATCCACGAATTATAACCAATGCGCCTAATTGCACTTCCTTCGGTTTTTTTAAAAAACTCCTCCTCATCCCAATTAAATAACTCTAATAGACTACTTGAATCAAGATGGTTTCTGGTATTGAAGTCCTTTATTGGTGATTGCTGGCTAAATTTATTCCACGGGCAAAATAGTTGGCAGTCATCGCAGCCATAAATCCGGTTACCGATTAATTTTCTTAGTTCTGGTGGAATTGCGCCTTTATTTTCAATGGTTAGATAGGATATGCAACGTCTAGCATCGAGCTTATACGGTGCTATAAATGCTTTAGTTGGGCAAATGTCGATACATTTATTACAACTGCCACAGTGATTGTTAATTTCTTTATCCTCAGGTAAGGGTAAATTAGTAAATAATTCACCTAGAAAAAACATGCTACCTTGATTTTTAGTTATAAGTAAGGTGTTTTTGCCCCGCCAGCCTAAACCGGATTGACTGGATAGTTGAACTTCCATTACTGGTGCAGAGTCGGTAAATGCGCGGTAATTATGTTCAATATCAGAGCTTTCAAGTTGTTCGTTAATAAATGTGGCAAGATTATTAAGGATTTGTTTTACAACTTTATGATAGTCTCGCCCAAGTGCATAGCTTGAAACATAAGCCATTTCCTCACTATTTAGACGTTCTTTATGCAAATTTATTGGATTTATTAGATAGGGGATCTTCACACAGATGATAGTTACTGTATTTTCATGAATAAGGGTAGGGTTAAAGCGTAATTCAGTATTTCTTGCCAAGTAATCCATGCTACCATGTAGTTTTTCATTAAGCCATTGTTGATACTTTTCTTTGGCTTCATTGCTAATTATCGTTGCTGCAATGGTTATATCCAAACAGCCGAGGCGTTTGGCTTTCTTCCGAATTTCTTCTTTTAAGTTTTGAAGGCTGACGCTATCCACTATTCCTGTTCCAGAAAATCTGTCTTAAAGGCTACTGTTTTTACTCTACGGGTATATACTCCATCAATATTTTCTTCAAGTATCATTGCTTGTGCTATTTTTTCGGTAAATAGTTGCTGCATATTCATAACTTGTCCGGCTGGTATATCTTCTTTTAGCAAAAGCTTAGACCATTCGCTAGCTGATTTTTCTCGAAATTTGCTAGATAATATCACAAATAGTTCAGTTCGATTTTTTAAGCGATGAAGGTTCGTAGAATACTTAGCTTCAGCTGCAATTTCACTGAGCTGTAAAACCTGACAAAGTTTTTTAAACTGTTGATCATTGCCTATAGCTAGAACAATGTAGTTATTATCTGCACAGATAAGAGTTTCACCATATGGTGCGATATTTGGGTTTAATGACCCAGTTGGTTTGGGTATTTTTCCTCCCATTAGCCAATTAGTTGCTTGATTGGCTAATGAAGCAACTGCTGCTTCATAAAGCGATACTGCGACATAGCTTCCAGTTCCGGTATTACTGCGTTTTAAAAGTGCCAGTAAAATAGCTTCTTTTAATTGATGGGCAGCAAGAATATCAATAAATGCTAATGGTAGTTTTATCGGACCAGACTCATCTGTACCATTTATTGACATTAATCCGCTTTCAGCCTGTAGTACGGCATCATATGCACCTCGTGGGTTTTCCTCTCCATAACCAGTAATATTCGCCTGTATCAGGCGGGGATTAATCTGTTGTAATTGTTGATAATCAAGATTTAATTTTTTAGCATTCCTGAAATTACTGATTAAAATATCTGCAGATTTGATTAACTCAATAAATTTGTTATAACCCTCATCAGAATTAAGATTACACTCTAGGTACTGCTTATTATAATTTACCGCGCAAAAATAACCAGAAATATTTGATTTAGGGTCTTCGGATGGTAGTTTCCAATTTCTGGTAACATCAGGATTATCCGGGTTTTCCAGTTTGATAACGCTAGCACCCAGTTCGGCAAAAAAGGTGCCAACAGCTGGTCCGGCAAGTACACCTGCTACTTCAATAACGATTAGTTCTTTGACTGGATTAGATTTTGACATTATGTATTTTTAGAATGCTGAAAAGCTAGTCAACTCGCGACCAAGTGTCAGGAGATGAATGTCTCTAGTACCTTCGTAGGTAACGACACTTTCAAGATTTACCATGTGGCGCATGATATTATTATCTTCCAAAATGCCATTACCACCAAGCATATCGCGCGCACTTCTTGCAATTTCAAGTGCCTTAACTGTTGAATTATACTTTAGCAAATTAATCATATAAAAACTCGCCTGATTTGTTTCAAGTAGTCGCCCAACTTGTAAGCATGCATTTAATCCAATCGCAATCTCAATCTGCATTTTTGCTAATTTTTCCTGAATCAACTGTTTGGCTGCCAATGGCACTCCAAAAGCCTTGCGGGTTTTTACATAGTTAAGTGCTTCTTCAAAACAAGCCTGAGCCGCTCCCAAAGCACCCCATGCTATCCCATAACGCGCGTAGTTAAGGCAGCTAAATGCTGAGCTAAGTCCATTACTTAATGGTAGAAGGCTTGATTCATCTACTCCAACATTGTTGTAATGTATCTCACCTTGTACGGCAACTCGTAGTGAGATTTTATTGCTTATCGGAGTGATGGATAATCCGGGCAGACTTTTTTCAACAATAAAGGCACGGACAATATTATCATCACAACGTGCCCAAGTAATTATTATATCTGCATATGGCGCTAAGCCAATCCAGCGTTTGCTACCGTTTATTAGATAGCCATTAGTCGTCTTTTTGGCAGTAGTCTCAAGTCCGGCAATATCAGAACCATGCTCTGGTTCCGTTAGGGCAAAGCTTGCTACTAGCTTACCAGCATTCAATAGCTCTAGATATTTAGTCTTTTGTTCGGCAGAGCCAAAAAGAGCAATGCTTTTCATTGCCAGACTTCCCATCACACTCATGACAGTTCTAAGTCCGGAATCAATTTTTTCTAGTTCATAAGCGATAAGCCCATAAGCAACTGGTGAAATTACTGGTCCTCCATAATTAGCGGCTAATTCGCCACCAAATATTTTTAATTCGCCTAATCTGTGTAAAAGATTTACCCCTTGATTTTCATTGAAAAACCCGTCTTGGATAAGTGGCTTTAATTCCTTATTGGCAAAGTCGCGGACTTGCTGTTGGATGTTTACTTCATCAGTCCGTAAGCTAGCTTGTAGTTTTAACGGATCCATACTATCAAAAGAAGCATTAAATTTCATGGTTTGTCCATTATAGGAGATTTTATCGACCTATATTATCCCATATTTATCAAATAGTTTGAACTACGTTTTATATCAGAAGTAGTTGTGTGCTTCCTTTCCTGTCTAGCCTTGGCATATGCTATAATCTTGCTTATTTTACAGGCAGAAATTATGCAGCATTTATTTGCAATTACAAGCCTGTCTGATACTTCCAGACTAGCACAAAAAATTGCCAAACTTATTTTTCCAGGGATGGTTATTACATTAACTGGTAATCTTGGTAGTGGTAAAACAACGCTTACCCGTGAGATTTTGCTATCACTGGGTATTTCTGGTACAGTTAAAAGTCCTACTTTTACATTGGTTGAACCGTATATACTCAAAAATTTTCAGGTTTATCATTTTGATTTATATCGTTTCAATGATCCGGAAGAGTGGTTTTATGCTGGATTTGATGATTATTTTACTAATCAGTCGGTTTCTTTTATCGAATGGGCAGAAAAGGCCAAGGGGTTAATTCCAGATATTGACTGGGATATTTCGCTCACTGTTACTGGTGATAATGAGCGTAAATTGATAATAAATGCACAAACAGAAGCAGGAATAGAATGTCTGAAACAATTGATAGCAAACGACGTGGATTAATAAAATTTGGTCTTTTTGGTGGGATTACCTTATTAGTTAGTAAGCTGGCTAGTGCTGATGAAAGTAGTGTGGTTACACCAAATGCAAATAAGATCCTTCAAGATAGCGTTAATCAGATTATTTCTGTAAGGATCTGGCCATCTGATGTTTATACCCGTTTAACCATTGAAGCTGAAGAGTCAATTAAGGCAAAGTATTTTAGCCTAGAAAATCCAAACCGCTTTGTAATAGATATCCATAATTCACATCTTAATGCAGTTCTAAAAAATCTCACTAGTAATCATTTTGATAATGACCCGATTATTAGTGGAATCAAAGTTGGACAAAATACACCAACTACCGTTCGGATAGTTGTTTATGTGAGACAACCTGTTTCAGCACAGACTCAGACGATTGATCCGGTCAGCCTTGGTAGCGTTAATTATAAATATCGCTATATGTTTGATATGTATCCGTTAAATTATGCAAAATCATCAAATAATGATGAGCTTAATGATCAATTATTGGCTTTCTTGCAGATAAATGCGGATCAGACTAAGCAGCCGGAGTCGGAAGAGTCAGCCGTCGAGCCTCGAACCAAAGATTATCCCGAGATCGCGCCAGTTCCAGAAGGCAAACAAACCATTAGCAAAGGGAAAATTCTGGTAATGATAGATCCAGGGCATGGTGGTGAAGATCCGGGAGCAATTGGACCACAAGGGACTAAGGAAAAACATATTGTTCTTGATATTGGTAAAAAACTAAGAGATTTGATTAATTCCAGTGATAATATGCGTGCTCAGCTAACCAGAACGCAAGATATTTTTATACCGCTTGGTACTAGGGTTGCGATTGCCAGAAAAGCCAAAGCCGACATATTTGTTTCAATCCATGCTGATGCTTTTACTTCTCCGCAAGCCAGAGGTTCTTCGGTATTTGTGTTATCCGAACATGGTGCTAGTAGTGCTTTTGCCAAATATATGGCGGTTAGCCAGAATAATGCTGATTTGATCGGTGGGATGTCATTTAAAACTAAAGACAGTGTTGTTAATCGGATTTTACTAGATATGACACAAAGTTATACTATGCGTAAAAGTAGTAAGCTTGGTCAGATTATTTTATCAGAACTGAAAGACATAAATAAACTTCATAGTCAAAGTATTGAGCGTGCAGGTTTTGCGGTTCTAAAAGCACCGGATATTCCATCCATACTTGTTGAGTCAGCTTTTGTTTCTAATCCAACTGAAGAAAACCTATTAAGAACCGAAGAGTTCCGTCAGAAAGTAGCTAAACAGGTATTTGATGGTTTACAAGCCTATGCAAAACAAAACTATAAATTAGCCTGATAATGACTAGAATTATCATCTTTAATAAACCTTATGGAGTAATCAGCCAGTTTTCTCCCAATCCACCACACCAGACGCTCAAAGACTATATTCCTATCCCCGGGGTATATCCGGCAGGCAGGCTTGATACTGATAGTGAAGGTTTGATGATGTTAACCGATAACGGACAATTACAGGCAAAGATAGCCGAACCAAAACATGGTAAAACAAAGACCTATTGGGTTCAGGTCGAAGGGGTTCCTACTGATAAGCAATTGTTAGCTCTTGAATCGGGTGTTGATTTGGGTGACTTTATAACAGCCAAAGCATTAGTTAAAGTAATAGAAGAATCAGCTGATTTATGGTCGCGAAATCCACCAATTCGCGAGCGAAAAACCATTCCTACTAGTTGGCTAGAATTGTCAATCACTGAAGGTAAAAATCGCCAAGTTCGACGAATGACAGCCAAAGTTGGTTTGCCAACATTAAGATTAATTCGTTCAGCTATTGGCGGTATCAGATTGGATGGTTTACTGCCCGGCAATTATTATGAGCTGGCGTATCCAGATTTTATAAAAAAATTTAATGGCTAGATAAGTTTCTGGGGAAATTGGTATTTATTGCTGTTAAACTATCATTATATAAATTAAGGGGGAATTATGAAATATACTGTAATTAAAGAGCGATTGATTCCTGCATCTAGTCAGCAAATATTAAATTATCTTACTGATTTTAATAACTGGAGTAGCTGGTCACCGTGGGCATGTCTTGATCCTGCTACTGTTGTAAATTGTCAAAATAATTATCTTGAGTGGGAAAGCAAATTTACTGGTGTTGGGAATATGAAGCTAATTAGTCATACTCAGAATCAAGTAAATATTGAATTAAACTTTCTCAAACCTTTCAAATCACAGGCTCAGGTAACGTTTAGACTTGATGAAATGTCCTCGAATGAGACAAAAGTCGCTTGGCAAATGGAAAGTAAATTACCATTATTTTTATGTTTCTTCAAAAAAATATTTCAGGTTATGATCGGACGTGATTTTGAGCGCGGGTTAACTAGACTTGAATATATGGTTAAATTTGGTAAAATTCCATCGCGGCTTGAATATTTTGATACACCTGATACAATTGCTGGGTTTAAGGTGGCAGGAATCAGTAGTTTTTCTCATATGTCTGGAATTGCTAATAGTATGCGGACTACTTTTGCAAGACTACATGAGTTAGTAAATGAGGCTAGTATTTTGCCAACTGGAATGGTTTGTTTTTGTGATAAATTCAAGATTAGTCAGGAAGTAATGTATTATACAGCTGCTGCTATTTATGATGGGAGCAAGGTTTCTTCTAATGGACTAAGCCGTAGAAATATCCCAGAGCATAAAGCAATAAAGGTAACCTTGTATGGTAGTTATGAGTTTTTGGGTGATGCTTGGGCTGGTATATATGCACATCTACGTGGATTAAAACTAAAAGTAGATAAGCGAGTAGCTCCATATGAGGTGTACATTAAGGGGCCACATAATGCCAACAACCCCGAAGAATATGTAACTGAAATTTATATGCCAGTCAAATAAATTTGGATGGTTTTATTTTAAGCCTTAGTAATGTTATTCTAAAATAATCAATGTTTGTAGTCGTGCTGAAGTTTTACAATTGGTCTAGTCAGCTTAAATATTTTGGCTGAAATATAAAATAATTAGCTATAGACATGCTAAAATAAAAGGTTGGATTGTCTAGATAAGGATTACTTAATGCCCACTTTAATCAAGCAAAATGACTTCATACAATCAGTAGCAGATAGTTTACAGTATATTTCCTATTACCACCCATTGGATTTTATTCAGGCGATGGCAAAAGCATATGAACATGAAGAGTCTCCTGCTGCTAAAGATGCGATTGCGCAGATATTGGTAAATTCACGCATGAGTGCCGAGGGTAAACGCCCGATTTGTCAAGATACCGGGATTGTTTGTGCCTTTATTAAAGTCGGAATGGATGTCCAGTTTACTGATGCCACAATGTCGATTCAACAGATGGTTGATGAAGGAGTTAAATTAGCTTATCTTTATCCAGATAATAAATTACGTGCTTCAGTTCTTGCTGATCCAGCTTTTGGACGGAAGAATACTCAAAATAATGGCCCGGCTGTAGTACATTTTGATATTGTTCCGGGTAATACGATCGAGGTTGAAATTGCGGCAAAAGGTGGTGGTTCAGAGAATAAATCAAAATTTGCAATGTTAAATCCCTCAGATTCAATCGTTGATTGGGTAATAAAAACTGTGCCGCAAATGGGCGCAGGCTGGTGTCCTCCGGGTATGCTTGGAATTGGGATTGGTGGCACTGCTGAAAAAGCTATGTTGTTAGCCAAGAAATCTTTGATGGATTCAATTGATATGGCTGATTTGATTGCCCGTGGTCCACAAAATAAAGTTGAGGAATTACGGATTGAACTTTATGAAAAGGTTAATGCATTAGGGATTGGGGCTCAGGGTCTAGGCGGATTAACAACGGTTTTGGATGTTAAAATTTTAGATTATCCTACGCATGCTGCAAGTAAACCAATTGCCATGATTCCAAATTGTGCAGCTACACGACATATTCATTTTACTCTTGATGGTAGTGGGCCTGCAATACTAACTCCGCCAAAACTTGAAGATTATCCATCGGTTACTTTAAGTAATAATAGTTCAAAAAGGATTAATATAGATAATATATCCAAAGAGGAATTAGCAAGTTGGAAAACCGGAGATACCATTTTATTATCCGGTAAAATATTAACTGGCCGTGATGCTGCCCACAAGCGGATTACTGAGATGCTTGATAAAGGTGAGCAATTGCCAGTTGATTTTAATGGACGGTTTATATATTATGTCGGGCCTGTTGATCCTGTACGTGATGAGGTAGTTGGTCCAGCTGGTCCGACAACATCTACTCGGATGGATAAATTTACTCGTCAGATGCTCGAGGCAACAGGTTTAATTGGGATGATAGGTAAATCGGAGCGCGGTCAGGTGGCGATTGATGCAATCAAAGATAACAAAGCAGTATATCTCATCGCTGTTGGTGGTGCTGCGTATCTAGTATCTAAAGCGATTAAATCGGCAAAAGTGGTTGCTTTTCCTGATTTGGGTATGGAGGCTGTCTATGAGTTTGAAGTTGAAGATATGCCTGTTACTGTTGCCGTTGATAGTACTGGAGACTCTGTTCATCAAAGTGCTCCAAAAATATGGGCACAAAAAATCGCTTTACGCGCATAAGTTATTTATTGATAATAATTTTTTAGGTAAAAAAATATGAGTTGGCTTAGTAAACTGTTACCTCCAAAGGTTCAGGTTGATTCTACCGAAAAGGCAAATGTTCCAGAGGGACTGTGGCATAAATGTGATAGTTGTAATGAGATTTTGTATTATACCGATTTAGAGCAAAATCTTGACGTTTGTCCAAAATGTGAGCATCATCATCCATTAAATGCTAGAAATAGAATAGCTATGCTACTTGATAGTGATGGACGCATTGAGATTGCTCGTGAAGTCTTGCCTGTTGATAGTTTGAAATTCAAAGATTCAAAAGCATACGAAGAACGACTGACAGCAGCACAAGCAAAAATAGGTGAAGATGATGCACTAGTTGTAATGCAGGGAACTATTAATAATGAACCTGCTGTTGTTGCTGCATTTGAGTTTCGCTTTATTGGGGGCTCAATGGGGTCAGTTGTCGGGGAACGTTTTGTTCGTGGGGTAAAAGCTGCTGCGGATAATAATTGTGCCTTTATCTGTGTGGCGGCATCTGGTGGTGCTAGGATGCAAGAAGGTGTTAACTCTCTGATGCAGATGGCAAAGACATCAGCTGCCCTACATCTGTTAACTCAAAAACAGTTACCTTTTATTTCCATCTTAACTGATCCTACAATGGGTGGTGTTTCCGCTAGTTTCGCTTTTCTTGGTGATGTGGTAATTGCAGAGCCTGGTGCCTTGATTGGTTTTGCTGGTCCACGCGTGATTGAACAGACGGTTAGAGAAAAACTACCAGAAGGTTTCCAAAGTGCTGAATTTCTTCTTGAAAAGGGAGCAATTGATATGGTTGTCCCGAGAAAGCAATTAAAATCGCAGATCGCAAAAATTATTCAGCTTTTTTTGAATAAAGGGATTAGTGCATAAATGATACTTGGAATTATTTGTGCGATGCAGGAAGAGCTGGATGAGATAACTAAAGAATTGGCACTTACTCCAGTTAATCGGATTGATCTTTGCAGTAATAGTTATTCTGTTTATACGTCTGGTAGTCATACCATTGTTTCTGGGGTTTGTGGAATTGGCAAGGTGAATGCGGCTGTTACTACACAGTTGATGATTGATAAGTTCACTCCTGATAAGATTATTAATGTTGGTGTTGCAGGTAGTTTAAGCCAGAATTTGGTATTTGGTGATGTGGTAATTGCTGAAGATCTCGTTCAACATGATTTTGATATAACTCCGTTTGGTGTTCGTCTTGGACAAATTGCGCGGATGGATACTTTTTCATTTCCAACCGATAGTAGTGTAAATAAACTTATATTAGATAATTTGGCATTACCTGAAAATAAGATTGTACTTGGACGTATTGTTAGTGGTGATCAGTTTATTGATGATAAAAGTAAAGCTGAATTTTTGGCAAAAGAATTTGACGCTGTAGCTTGTGAAATGGAAGGTGCAGCAATTGCACACGTTTGTTATCTGAATAAGTTGCCAGTTTGTGTTATTCGTTCACTCTCGGATATGGCAGGACAAGATGGTGAAGCTATTCATTCTTTTAATGATTTAAAATTTATGGCAGCAGCTAGGGCTGCCAAAGTGGTGGTTAATTTATTGGAGCATATATAATGATGAAAGTTGGTTTTGTCGGCTGGCGTGGGATGGTTGGTTCGGTATTAATGGATAGAATGCAGAAAGAAAATGATTTTGCTAAGATTGATGCAACATTTTTTTCTACCTCTGCTGCTGGTGGCTTAGCTCCTGATTATAAACAGACCCAGAAAACTTTAAAAGATGCTTATGCAATAGATGAATTAACAAGACTTGACTGTATTGTTACTACGCAAGGAAGCGACTATACTCATGACGTTTTGCCAAAATTAAGAGCGGCTGGCTGGAATGGTTACTGGATTGATGCGGCTTCTGCATTACGGATGAATAAAGATGCCTTGATTATTCTTGATCCAATTAATGGTGATAATATCAATAATGCTCTTGATAATGGGATAAAAAACTATATTGGCGGAAATTGTACCGTTAGTTTGATGCTTCTTGCCCTTGATGGTTTATTTAAAGCAGATTTGATTGAATGGATTTCATCAATGACCTATCAGGCAGCGTCTGGAGCAGGGGCTAATAATATTCGTGAGTTATTACTCCAAAGCGGCAAGCTTTATGATTCGGTTAGTGATATTATCAATGATAAATCTGCAACGATTTTAGATATAGCTTCGCGAGTCAATCAGATTATAAATTCAGCTGGTTTTCCTAAAGAGTATTTTGGCGCTCCATTAGCTGGAAGTGTTATTCCATGGATAGATTCAGCGATGGAAAACGGACAGACCAAGGAAGAATGGAAAGGTGCCGTTGAAACCAATAAAATTCTTGGACTTACACCAGATACAGTTAAAGTCGAAGGTTTATGCGTTCGCGTCGGGGTTTTACGTAGCCATTCACAGGCGCTTACGATTAAACTAAAACGTAAAGATCTTTCGGTTGAGCAAATTAGCGAGATGATTGCTTCGGCAAATCCATGGGTTAAAGTCATTGCAAACAATAAACCAGATACCTTAGCTGGACTCACTCCGGCTGCAATTAGTGGGACACTTGATATCGCTGTTGGACGCATTAAGAAGCTAAAATTTGGTGATGATTATATTGCATTATTTACTGTTGGTGATCAGCTATTGTGGGGTGCTGCTGAGCCTTTACGCCGGATGGTAAATATTTTAGTAAGTCGCTATGCGTAGATTTATATTACTTGTATTAGCTAGCTTGATGTATATTTCATCAAGCTATGCTGATTTAGGTGATATTAAGGTAAATTCCTATCTCAGCCAACGCTTTGATGCTGTTGTTCCACTTACAAATATGCCAAAAGATACTGATTATAATAATTTGCATCTGGGCTTGGCAAACAGTAAAAAATTTAAAGAGTACGGGATTAATTTTAATCCTGAATTAGGAAGTTTTGTATTTCAGATAATAACTAATTCCAAAGCGCCATACGTAAAAATTACTTCTAGTAAGTTAATTAATTCTCCAGTTTTAAGTTTCCTGTTACACTATCGCATAAATAATGATGACTTCTATCGTCAATATACGGTTTTGCTAGATCCTGTAGATTATACTTCTACAACCCAAGCAAAACAAGATAATAAATTGATAGTTGTCAGGGATAATCAAACTAGTCATCGAGTAGGTTCAAACGAGAAGCCGATTCCAATCTATTCTAAAGTAGCTACAACAAATATACAGAAGCCGTCTTTCCAAATGGATTTGAGCAATCCATCCTTACAGGCAAGCTTAGCCAGATTCAATCAGGAGTCAATGCTATATACTACGGTTACAAATGATAGTTTATATAATATTGCAAAATTTAATCAGGCTATCTATCCTAAAGCGCAGTTAACTATAAATCAGATACTAATTGCTTTAGGAATGGAAAATTATCATTTAATGCATAATGCTGAATACTTGTATGAGTCAAATGTTTTAATTAAGATACCTTTAGCGAAGAATATCAGCTTAATTCCTGCAAATCTTGCTGATGCTTATTTATTGGATGTTAGTCTTTCTAATGATCAAAAATTTGGGATTTTAAAAGCAATAGCCAGCAAATACAATAGAGCCGTAAATATTGAGTCTGCAGAATTGTTTGTTGTGAGACAGCTTGATAAAAAAACTGTTATCAATAATCTAAATTCTTCACAGAATATTAGGCTTCATTCTCAACATAAGGATATTAAACCTGCGACAAAACCTGCTGATGACGGTCTATTGTCATTTATTCTTGCTAACTCACTCTACTTATTCGGTGGGCTAGTTATTGTTCTTATTCTTGTTGTGCTTAGAAAACGTTATCCGGATATTTCACTTAAAGATCTATTAAATAGACTTAAACGTAAACGGATACGTAAGAAATTAGATGCAGAGGAAGATCCAAATAGTGATGACAATATTTATGGTGATTTGAATAAATTTTCTCATCATCGAACATTATCGCGACATCAATTTGAGGCATTTGATCAACAAAATGAAGGAGTAGAACCTCAAGCTTCGCCGTTGCCAGATGTTAATCAACAGATAGCGACAGAAAAAGAAGTGATTACTAAACAAGCTTCTTCAGATGAAAACGCAAAGCTACCAGCTACCCCTAAATCGGAGTTTAAGGTAGATCATGAGTTATTGGAGACTCTTGAAAAGATTTTATTGATGGATCCTAGTCGTGATGATATAAGATATAAGCTATTTGAGTTATATCTTATGGATGGAAAAGTCGATAAAGCCAGTAAGATATTTTATGCGCTTGATCATAATCTTGAGATTGATGATGTACTAAGGCAGCATATTGAGATTATATGTCAGAAATATGATTTTATGCCTATTCCTGAATCGGAGCTTACGGATAATGCTGAGAATCTTGTGCCTCCTGAGAGCAAAGCAGAAAATCTTATTTCATCAGAGTCTTCACCATTGACGGATGTAGATAATTATATTCAGGAAGTGGCACATACAGATCATGATCTAAATCAATCAGCTGAGGAAACCAACCGGGTTGTTGACTTTATTTCTTTTGCTCCGATACAGAATACACCAGATCCTGATGAAGTAGTTAGCTTTTCTCAGGAGCGGATGCTTGATTTTTCTGTAGTTGATTTTAAACCGTTAACAGAACCAGTTGTTGAAATGGATTCAATAGATGAGAATCACAGTATTTCAATTTCTGCTGAAAATCCAATTAGTAGTTTAATTCCGGAAGAGGCTGAATCGATAATTATTTCAGAAGATAATACCTTAGATGAAAAATTGAATCTAGCAAGAATGTATTTTCATATAGAAGAATCTGATAAAGCCAAAGATATTATCCGTCAAATTTTGGATAGTCCGGCGTTATCTGATAATTTAAGGGAAGAGGTAAATAAATTAAGGCTAGAGATGGGGCTCAATGGCTAAATATGCCTTATTACTTGAATATAATGGCTCAGATTTTCATGGCTGGCAGATTCAGGCTAATACCCGAACTATACAGGGTTGTCTTGAGTATGCTTTAAGTAAATTTGCTAATGAACCAGTAAAAACCATAACAGCCGGACGAACTGATACTGGAGTCCATGCTCTTAACCAAGTAGTACATTTTACAAGTAATGCTAAGCGTAATCTGTGTGGCTGGATAAATGGCGTTAATGCAAACTTGCCTGCCTCAATTTGTGTAAAGCAAGTAGCTATGGTTGAAGATGATTTTGATGCCAGATTTAGTGCATTGAGTCGGACTTATCACTACTATCTACTTAACCAACCGCTAGCTTCGTCTATTTTTGAGAAACTTATTGGCTGGTATCATCGAGAACTTGATTTAGATGCTATGCAAAAAGCTATACAACAGCTAATCGGAAAACAGGACTTTTCCTCATTTCGGGCAGCAAACTGTCAGGCTTCATCTCCAGTTAGAGATATGATTGCAGCTGAAATTGAGAAATCTGGTAATATTTTGAGATTTACGTTTAGAGCAAATGCATTTTTGTACCATATGGTTAGAAACATAGTTGGTGCGCTAGTTTATGTTGGTAACGGACGTCTTAGTCAGGATGAATTTACCGATTTAATTGCTGCTAAAAATCGGGCTAAAGCACCACCAACATTTATGCCGGATGGCTTATATTTGGCGCATGTTGATTATGCTAATAACATCTTTAATGAAAACGAGTCTGGAATGTGGCTATTTGGTGGGAATTCTTCAGATTAATTTCTAACTTATGCTTGATCAAATAACAAATTAATATATTGGGATATAATAATGTTTTATCAAAAACATGTGTTTTTTTGTACAAATCAGAAAGAAAATGGTAGTGGTTGTGGAAATTTGGCTAGTGATAGTGGATTTGCCTTTGCCAAATTATACTTGCAGTCCCTTGATTTATGGGGTGAAGGAAAGTACCGGGCTTCAAAATCAGGCTGCCTTGGGCGTTGTAAACAAGGTCCTTTGTGTGTTGTGTACCCGGATGGTATTTGGTATTCCTATGTTGATGAGGATGATGTAAGAGAAATAATCGATAGTCATTTATTGCAGGGGAATGTTGTTGAACGTCTCAAATTATAGATACTTAACCTAAAATTAAGAACGACTAAAATCAGATAATTATATTTTTAAGCATGGTTGGATAATAGGGATGAAGTTTGTAAGCGTACTGAAAAAAAAAGTTTTATCATTTTTTGATAATCGGTTTACCAATCGTCGGCAGTTTCATGGGGATGCCAACCATCTGGATGAAGAATATCCAGTTGATTTAAATCAGGCACCAGCTACAATTACCCAAAATTTAATTACATTTTCCTATCTTTCCAATGCGGAAGCATTACTTACCTTGGGTTCTGACCTTGGTGGGCTTACCCCGTATGAGGTTGAATATAAGCTTTCACAATTCGGGCATAATGAGATTGACAAACAGGAAGAATTATCTTGGTATAAACATCTGTGGCTAAGTTATAAAAACCCTTTTAATCTCCTTTTAACCCTTCTTGCCATTGTTTCTTTTTTTACCGATGATATGAAGGGGGCAACCGTAATTAGTTCAATGGTGGTGATCTCAACTATTCTTCGTTTCGTGCAGGAACGTCGTTCAAATAACGCTGCTGATAAATTAAAAGAAATGGTAAGTACTACTGCCACTGTTATTCGCCAAGAAGATGACGATGAAGAAGACGATGAACACATTGCAGAACTTGAAAAACAAATTATGGCAAGTAATCCGGCACAGATGGAAAACCGGGTTGAAGTTCCAATAAAAAATCTGGTTCCGGGTGATGTAATTACACTATCTGCAGGAGACATGATCCCCGCAGATGTCAGAATTCTGACTGCCAAAGATTTGTTTATTTCTCAAGCGGCTTTAACAGGTGAATCTTTACCAGTTGAGAAATTTGCAGCTCAATCCAAGGAGAATATCAAGGATGTTTTGGAGCTTGAAAATATTGCTTACATGGGTACCAATGTAGTTAGTGGTTCAGCACTAGCTGTTGTTTTGACTACTGGTAAAAATACTTTCTTTGGTTCGCTTGCAGATAAGGTTATTGCTGAAGATGCTGCTGAAACTTCATTCCAGAAAGGAGTAAACCGGGTAAGCTGGCTTCTGATTTATTTTATGCTTATTATGTCTCCGATTGTATTTCTGATAAATGGTATAAGTACTCATGCCTGGCGTGATGCAGCATTATTTTCCTTATCCATTGCCGTTGGGCTAACTCCGGAAATGTTGCCGATGATTGTTACTTCTACCCTTGCCAAGGGGGCAGTATTCATGTCGCGGCGGAAGGTAATTGTCAAGCGGCTTGATGCTATTCAGAATTTTGGCGCAATGGATATTTTGTGCACCGATAAAACTGGCACACTAACCCAAGATAAGATTTGTCTTGAAAAGCATACTGATATTTTTGGTGATGATTATGATGATGTTCTTGAATACGCTTATTTAAATAGCTATTATCAAACTGGGTTAAAAAATCTGCTTGATGTTGCAGTTTTGGAACGAGCTAATTTTGGTGATATACCATTACTGGTAAAGAAGTATTCCAAGGTTGATGAAGTTCCATTTGATTTTCAGCGCCGTCGGATGTCGGTTGTGGTTGCAGATACAACTGGTGGAAATTTGTTAATCTGTAAGGGTGCTGTTGAGGAAATGCTTACTTGTTGTACCCATGCCGAACATGATGGTCAGGTCATGCCATTAACCAATGAATTATTGAATAAATTGCGCTCTGTTACCGCTGAACTTAATGCAGATGGATTGCGTGTTGTTGCTGTTGCCAAAAAAAACTATCCTGAAGCAAAAGGGAATTATTCAGTTAATGATGAAAAAGAAATGATTCTTGTTGGTTATGTTGCATTTCTTGATCCACCAAAAGAGACTACTCAACCGGCAATTGAAGCCCTTAACCGCCTAGGAATTGCGGTTAAAATTCTGACTGGTGATAATGAGCTTGTTACTGCTAAGGTATGCCGTGAAGTTGGTCTTGATGTTGAAGGTTTATTGCTTGGTTCTGACATTGATAATCTTTCTGATGGAGAATTAACTGTTATTGCTAAAAATACTACCGTATTTGCAAAACTTACACCAAGCCACAAAGAGCGTATTGTTGATATTTTACGAGCCAGTGGTCATGTGGTTGGTTTTATGGGTGATGGAATTAATGATGCGCCTGCTTTACGGGCTGCAGATATTGGAATATCAGTAGATACAGCAGTTGATATCGCCAAGGAAGCCGCAGATATTATTCTTCTTGAAAAAAGTTTAATGGTGCTTGAGCAAGGTGTAGAAGAGGGGCGAAAAACTTTTGCCAATATGCTGAAATATATTAAAATGACTGCTAGCTCCAATTTTGGTAATGCCTTTTCAGTTTTGATCGCCTCAGCATTTATTCCATTTTTGCCTATGCTACCAGTTCAGCTATTATTGCAGAATCTTATCTATGATATTTCGCAAACTGTGATACCATTTGATAATGTTGATCGTGAATTTGTTATGCAGCCACAGCGTTGGGATCCAGTAGATTTGCGCCGATTTATGATTTTTTTTGGTCCAATAAGTTCTCTTTTTGACGTTTTGACATTTTTTGTCCTTTGGCATTTCTTTGGTGCTAATAGTCCAGATCATCAGAGTTTATTTCAAAGTGGCTGGTTCCTTGAAGGGTTACTCACTCAAACCTTGATTGTACACATGATTCGGACAAGGAAAATTCCATTCTTGCAAAGCACTGCTGCTTGGCCAATATTGTTAATGACAACTTGTGCGGTCGCGCTTGGAATTATAATTCCGATGTCATCAATTGCTCATATGGTTGGCATGCAAGCATTACCTGGTTCTTATTTTGTCTTTTTGGTGCTTGCGATTGCTGGATATATGATTCTTACCCAATCGCTTAAAGGAGTTTATGTTCGTAAATACGGCTGGCAATAAAATGAACCAAAAATAAAAGTGGATTTAAAATAATTGTTTAGTTGGTTGATGCCCTGTTTTTAGTATAAATAGTTTGACATAAGCTGAAACCTTGTGGCATAATGTGTACCTCGACAAGATCAGCAATAAATTAAAAATGCGGGAATAGCTCAGTTGGTAGAGCACAACCTTGCCAAGGTTGGGGTCGCGAGTTCGAGTCTCGTTTCCCGCTCCAAGATTTTGTTAAGTAAATATAGTATGTGCGGGAATAGCTCAGTTGGTAGAGCACAACCTTGCCAAGGTTGGGGTCGCGAGTTCGAGTCTCGTTTCCCGCTCCATAAATTAGAGCCTATATATACTGTGGCGGGATAGCAGAGTGGTTATGCAGCGGCCTGCAAAGCCGTGGACGCCGGTTCGATTCCGACTCCCGCCTCCAATTCAGAATAATGGTGTTAATGCCGCGGTGGCGAAACAGGTAGACGCAAGGGACTTAAAATCCCTCGGGATATACAACTCCCGTGCCGGTTCGATTCCGGCCCGCGGCACCATTTCCAGTGATCAAAAATAAATCCAGTCAAGTATTTAATTTAAGTAGTCAATATTTTATAGAATCGTTTATAATTATTCTCTAATATTAGCATGAAGATTTATGATTAAATTTAGTTATTTACGTGGCAAGCATAGAGATTATCAGCCATCCCGATCCTGTTTGGGCAAACTTGTTCGAACTTCTCTCCAGCATGATTTTTCAATTGTTCAGCTATCTATTAGTATAGTTGGGTTAGCCGATTCACAGCAACTTAATCTCTCATATCGTAATAAAGATAAACCAACTAACGTGATTTCACTTGAGTATCCGGAAAATCGCGAGCAGTTTAATATGTTAACCGGAGAGCTTTTTTTGTGTGATGAAATTATCATAAATGAGGCACAAGAACAAGATAAAGAAATTCTTGACCACTATTACCATATGATAATTCATGGACTCTTGCATCTTCAGGGATATGACCATATCTTGGATACAGATGCAGAAGTGATGGAGTCACTAGAAATAAAGATATTAGACCAATTTGGTATCAGAAACCCCTACCTTGAAAGATAAATATGAAGTTATTTGATAAAAAAGTATGGCAGGAATTTTTTGCTGCACCGATAAATAATCGTAAAGACTTGTTTGAGGTGATAAAAAAAGCGGCAAACTCAAATGTTTTTGATAAAGATAGCCTTCCTTTAATAGAGGCTGTTTTACAATTTGGTGATATGCGAGCTAAGGATATTTTGCTTCCACGTCATGAAGTTGATATAATTGATTTAAATAATCCAATCGAGGATATTATTCGTTTGATAATTGATACCGGGCATTCCCGATTTCCGGTGATTGATGGGGATGTGAATGATATCGTGGGGATTTTCCATAGTAAGGACATTGTTGGTTATATTGCTAATCCTGAAGAGTTTGATCTGCGTTCTTTGCTTCGTCAGCCAATGTTTATTCCAGACATGAAGCCACTAGACAGCCTTCTGTATGAAATGCGAGTTAAGCATAGTCATATGGCAATTGTGGTCGATGAATTTACTAATATTTCTGGGATTGTTACACTTGAAATGATAGTAGAACAGATTGTAGGTGAAATTGATGATGAGCATGACTCAATTGATGGCGAACACTCTATAGTTGAACTCTCAAATGGGGTTTTTCGGATTAAAGGTCACTGTGGTCTGGAGCAGTTTAATAATATGTCGGGCTTATTTTGGTCTGATAATAAAGTTGAAAGTGTGGGGGGGTTTGTTGCTAAGAAACTTGGGCGGATTCCACAGACTAATGAAAAATTGTTACTAGAAGGGTGTCAGGTTGAGATTGTCAATGCTGATAGTCGTAAAATAAATACTTTAGTAATTCACGTGGTCAGTTGATTCATGAAGGTTAAACAATCTTTAATTTATTTGGCACTTATCATAACAGGTGCTTTCACAGTGCTAGCTTTTGCACCAGCTAATCATGGTTTATGCCTGATTATTGCCTTACTTGGACTATTGGCATATATAGAATACTCAATAGCCACTCATGAACTACATTCAAATCTGCTTTTGGGGGCTTATTGCTTTGGTTTTGGTCTCTTTGTCGCACAGCTCTACTGGTTTTTTTCATCCATTTATTATGTAATTGGTGCACCCTTAATTGTAGCGATTCTAGCTATTTTTATCTGTAATGGTTATCTGGCATTATATGTGCTTCTTTCTGTTTGGCTATATAAGCGTTTACGCACGCCATTTAGCGAATTTAATTACATTATATTATTCCCTTCGGTATGGGTATTGGGTGAGTGGCTTCGTGGCTGGATTTTCACTGGCTTCTCTTGGTGTGATATTGCTTATGCGCAAGTGGATAATTCACTAATGCAGGGATATTTTCCGGTAATTGGGAGTTATGGTATTTCTTGGCTTACCATGAGTATCGTTGGTTTTATCTTCATGATTATTCAAAACCGACATAATTTGCTTGCTGGTAATAGGCAGAAGATTAATTTAGCCCAAAGAGCTGCGATTATATATTTTGCTTTAATTGCAATTGCTGGTTATTTTTTACATGGCAAACAATATACCGAGAAATATGGTAAGCCAGTTAAAATTGCGATGATACAGGGAAATATTGCTCAAAGTCAAAAATGGAGTAGTAAGGAAATTTTAAATACCTTGGGTATCTACTCCAGTCTTATTGCTAAAGCTAAGGCAGACATTGTTCTTTTGCCAGAAACAGCTTTTGTGGTATATAGCAATTTTTTGCCACAACATTATCTAGCTGATATTGTCCATTTTGCTGAATCAAATGGTGCTGAATTGGTAATTGGGATGCCTAAAGTTATAGATAAAAAAGGCAATTATGTAAATGCAGCTGTAGTTGTAACCGATCCTAAAGAAAAATATTATGCCAAGTCACATCTGGTTCCTTATGGTGAATACACACCTTTTGCTGGAGCCTTTAGCTGGTTTTATTCATTGATTCAGTTGCCGATGGTTGGATTTAGCAGTGGTGGTGAAAATCAGCCGCCATTGGTGATAGCAAACCAAAAGGTCGCATTTAATATCTGTTATGAAAATGGTTTTGGCAGTGAGTTAATTGAGGCAGCAAAACGCTCTACCTTAATGATTAATATCAGCGATATGGTTTGGTATGGAACAACGATAGCCAAAGACCTACATTTGCAATTATCTCAAGCAAGGGCAATGGAGAATCAGCGCTATTTTATTCAGGAGACGAATACTGGCTTGACTGCAATTATTGATCCGTTTGGCAAGGTGATAGCTAGATTACCTGAATTTAAGCGGATGATTATGACTGATTCTGTTAATGGCATGATCGGTACTACTCCATATCAAAAATATGGTAATTATCCGGTAATAATGCTATGCGGTTTAATTATATTATTGGGATTTATCATTAATAAATTTTATTTTTCTCGAATTATTGTAACAAAGGATATTAAAAATGAAGAAAGTATTAATAACTAGTCTATGTGTTATGTTTTCATTTAGTTTTGCTAGTGAAGTGAGCCAAGCTGCTGATCAGCAAGCTATGCAGGATTGTCTAAAAACAAAAACTCAGGCAGAATGTAATCTAGCAAATAAAGCAGCCAAGAAGGCTGCAACGGATGCTAAAAATAAAGAAACTACTGGTCAATAAAGAAATTAGATAAAGAAAATAACACCGATGATTAATAGGGAAATTATCCAAATTGGGTAATTCCCAACTACTTGGAATGGTGTTATGCCAATATATCCCTGAATAGTGCCAGTTAATGTGCCTGCAACGAATGGTGTAATACTACTTTCTATTTCACCTTTTGGATTTATTATCGCAGTATCGCCAGTATTCCCATCTTGCAGGAAGTAACGTTGTGTTTCTAGTGCTCGTCCTTGCGAGAATTGAAGAAAATCATCCTTCATTCCAGTTTCACCATACCAAGATAAATCAGACTGATTAAGTATAATGGTCGCATCTTTTGTACTATTAGCGACAAAATCATTTATGGTATTTTCATAACAGATATTAAAAGCAAATTTTTGCCCCTTGATTTCAGCCGGTGCTTGTTTATTTGTTCCCGCACTATAATTACTTAATTGGTCGGTAACAGCACTAACCAATGGTTCCATAAATGTATCTTTAAGTGGGTTATATTCACCGAAAGGAACTAGATTATGTTTAATATACACTGGATTTTCAAGGTCACTCAATTTTAATGTTCCGGTATATTTAGTGTTTTGGTTAATATGAATTGAGCTACCAAATAGAATCTCAGCATTATTAATGGCGGCAATAGTTTTTAATTGTTCTAGATATCCAGGGGTTAGGGAATGGTAGTTGGTACCAAATACGGTTTCTGGCAAGACATAAATGTCCGCATGATTACTTGTTAATAATTCGCTTGAAACAGTTTCTATTTCATATAGTGTTTGAAGCGAGTAGTTTTTACTGGAAAAGATACTGGGTTGAAGTAGGGCAATTGTTAATGGCGTACCTGAGGGTTTAGTATAATTAATTTGCCCGAGTATCGTAGAGCCTCCAAGAAAGATAAAAATACCAATTAATAGCCGGATTACGTTTTTTTGGTTAATCCGAAATAGCAAATATGCAATAGCTCCTGATAGCGAAAGAATAATCCAAGAAACACTATATACACCAAGGAAAGGAAACCATCCTCGCAATAAGGAATTATTAACTTGTGTGTAGCCAAGAGCATACCATGAACGGGGGAAAAACCAGCCACGCATTAGTTCGGTTATCACCCATAATGAAGGCAGCAGTAAGAGTAAATTAAACCATTGCCAGCGAGTCTTATAGCGACTATAGATTAAAGCAATTATTCCTATATATAAAGATGTGTATAAACAGATTATTGACGTTAAAAGATATGAAAGAAGATAGCCACAACCAAGTTGTAATCTAAAATAATAACTAAACCAATAGCCAATAAATGCAATCACAGCCCCTAGATAAAAAGTATAACCATACCAGAAGCTTGATCGATTTCCTCGCTTTTCTAGAAAATAACAGAAAATAGTCATAGTAATAAAAATCAGGAAGCTAATTGCATGTGGTGGAAATGCTAGATTTGCAGTCATCCCGAGTAGTAGTATCAATAAATAATACAATAAAGTTCTTATGAGTTTATTTGAATTAAGAATTGATTTTATCCGATTTATAAAATGTGGCATATGGCTTAAAATTTATTCGTATTATAAAAATTTCCATGTAGTGTGAATGGAATATGGCATGGCAAGTCAAATCTGACTATTTCGGTCATATCATGAGCATTTAAAAATAGCAGAAAACTAAGATGTCTATTTGCATCGTAGACATTAACCATGATTATGCCATCATCTTCATCATTCGATGTTGGATTTTTAATAAAAATTGGCTCTGATGGGTAACACTCTGCTTGATGCCATACTTTTATATCTTTTGTAAAATTAATATTTTGTTTTATTAGTCCATTAAAAAAGTCGTTAGGGCGGGACTCATCTCTATATACTCCCCAAACATAATTGTATATCCGATTATGGTATTTCCTGTTAATATATGGAAATTCTATATTAGTTGTTGTTATTACCTTGTGGCTTACTGCCATTTTATCTAAATTTAGGGTATAGCGTTTGATCGCGGTTGAAATATCCATGCTATTTTTGGCAAGGTTTTGCAGATAAAATTTATTATATGGGTTATCTTCAAGGTTTTCATATGTAATTAAGTCAATGATTAGCTGCTGTTCTTCGGTTTCATAGCTATTTATTCCATGAAGGAAAATAAATGCTGTTGTTGGGATGTATTTAATATTTCCAGATTTTCGTTCTATTACTATAAATTCGCTGGTACAGTTTTTATTATATTCAAGAGAGTCATTAAAGGGGTTGGTTAATAATCTTGCCGCAGATGTTTGTATTGGTCCTGCATAAAGAATTACATAATTTTCTGTCACGAAGAAACTATGGTTATAGAATAAATAAGGCTTACTAAATTCTGCAAGCTGCTCGCGCAAGATACTTGAATCATTCCTATCCAGAGTAGTTATTTTATATATCTTGTATTTTATCTGGCGTGGTGCAATCTCAATCAGGAGGTTAAATAATTCACCATTTTTTGCATCATAGACTGGATGTGCTGTGGTCATTTGTCCTTTGAGGGAGTCCTTATATTTTGTTTTACCAGTAGTTGTAAGTGATATTGGATTAACAGAAAGATTATTATTAACTTCAGTCATTGCAATGAAATCGTCTTTAATTTTTACTATATTAACATTGCAGCTTGGGTTTAATATATCTTTTCCTGACATCATACTAATGAGATTTTTGATTTTATCGAAGATACCTAATGGTGCTCTGGTGGCAAATTCATCATGGATCATTTTGCCTCTTTGATGAGCATTATACTGGGAAGATTTAATAAATGAATTGGAAAATAGTATTTCTGTATCAGTGATTTCAAACTTATATAGCATTGCCAAACCATCAAACCAGTGTTTGACATTTGTTTTACCAATGCTGAAGTGTGCCGGACCAATTTTTAATAATGTTCCTCTTAGCCAATCTGGCAGGCTATTAGGATTACCAATTTTGAATTTTGTATATTCTTTATCAAGACTGGTAAATCCTCTGGCAAAATTATAGCTATTTTTCATTTCATTCTTTTATCAAGCTTTAGTGTAAAACAATAAATCAAATTTAACTATTATTTTAACAACTGCTCGCAGCCATTTATAATCAGTTTTGCTCCAAATGAAAAGGACTCTTCATGATTATAGCCTTTATAGAGATCAAAAAATCTTTTTATATTTTTAAAGGATGGATTAATATTTTGTGGCAGGCTTGGATGCTCACGATTAATCTGTGCTGATTTATATTCAAATTCAACATGTCCAAGTATAAACATGCGCATGATTCTGCCGATATATGCGGAATCTTTGAGACTAAAGCCATAACCTTGCATTTTAATCAGATACTTCTCAAAGGTTTCTCTGGATTCATCGGAATTTGACTCATAAGAAGCAAAAAGCTCAAAAAGAAATGGATTATTAAGGAAGAACTGCCGCATATTTCGCATTAAATGTAATAAATACTCTTGCCAACTATCATCATCAGGGTTTAGCGTTCCCATTAAATGATTGGCATTAAATGCATAAGCTTGTAGCATGATAATTAGATCAGCTTTATTTTTCATATGGACATAAAGGGATGGGGCTTTGATGCCAAGTCTGGTTGCCAGATTGCGCATGCTTAATTTACTAAGCCCGTCTTCCTTGATTATTTTTAGTGATTCTTTACAAATTAATTCTTTGGTAATATTTTTTGATGCCACCAGTTACCCCTCATGATTTGGCAAATAAAAAGCCGATGTATGTTATTTACATCGGCTATAACAGAGTTATTAGTTACGAGTATTTTTATGATTATTCATCATGTTATATAGTTCATCTTTAAGTAACACACGTTCTTTTTTTACTTTCTCTAGCTCGAAGTCGCTCATTACTTCCTGTTCATGATCAACTTTGTGAACTAGAGTATCTAGTTCTTCATATTTTTTTAAAATATGCTGAAAATGATGATCATTCATTTTTAATTCATGAAATGATTCTTTTAGTTCAGGAAAGCTTTCTGTTAAATTCTGATTTGGTGTTCTCATCCAATGCGTCCTATTAAAGTTAAACAGATCTTAATTATAACATATTTAATAAGGGTATTATAAGTTTGCCATATAAATTTTTATAGTGCTAATAATTCATCTAAAAAATCATTAATACCTTGATCTCCTGCTATCGTTTGTTTGAAAACTCCTGCATCTTCAAGTACCAGACAGAATTTGTCACCAACCTCATTTTTTAGGATTTGCGAAAGATTTTGATTGGCAAAATTGTTATATTTGGCATATAGTTCAGTCAACCAGTTTTCATGTTTTAACATTTTGTCGTCGTATAAGAGTTCAATTGAAGCAAGGTTTTTGTCATTCATTTCAAGAAAACGCGACATTTCCTCCAGTTCATAGTCGAGCCTTCCTGGTAAGATTGCTAGCCCCATGGCTTCAATTAGCCCAATGTTTTCTTTCTTAATGTGATGTAGATTTTCGTGTGGATGAAAAATCCCATCAGGATGAGAGGAGTTTGTTCTATTATTACGGAGCATTAAGTATAGCTGGTAGTTATCGTTATCTATTTTTCTAAGTACTGGTGTGATTGCGTTATGTCTTACCCCTGTTTCTGAAAAGGCAATTATACCTAGTTCAGGCATTGAAAAATGATACCAGTGTTTGATTATTTTTGCAGTAAGTATTTGAAGGTTGCTACGTTTTCCATTTAGGCGCAGGGTACTAACAGGCCAGTTAAGGTATTCAATCTCAACATTATCAATCTTGCGGCTAAATCTTACACCGGATTTTTCAATCGGAAATACATAATTTCCTGCTTGGAAATGATCATGGTTAAGAATCGAACCACCAACAATCGGAATATCGCTATTTGAACCAATCAGATAATGTGGAACCTGATCAACAAAGTCAAATAATGAGTTAATAGTATTTTGATCGATAAGCATAGGCTTATGATTTTTATTGATTATAATTGAATGTTCTGGATAATAGGCATATGGTGAAAATTGAAAATACCATTTTTGCTGATTTAAATCCAGCTCCAGTATTCTATGATTGTGGCGAGCTGGCTTACTGCTAGTACCAGCAAAACCTTCGTTTTCTATGCAGAGTAAGCATTGTGGATAGGCACTATCTGATTTTGGCTGTGATTTAAGTTTGGCAATTTCTTTGGGGTCTTTTTCTGGTTTTGATAGGTTAATGGTTATCTCAAGATTTCCATACTTGCTTTCGCTTGTCCAGCTTTTATTACGCTTAACTGCTGCTACTTTTATATAATCGCTATTACAGCTAAAGTTGTAGTACCACTCTAATGCATTTATAATGCCATCCGTAGATTTTATCTGGTTAAATTTGTTTTCGACGCTACTTGGTGGTGGAAGCATTATATTAATTATCTTGCAGATTTGTTGTTCTTCAGTTTCACCAATCCTGTTTTTAATACGCTCCTCAAGTTTAGCCAGAATCAAGCTGGCACATTCAGCTGGAGTAATTTCATCATTTCTGGAGCTTATGCTATACGAATTTAGTGGGGTAAGATCAAACAAATCACAGTATTGATTACGTAGGTAGATTCTATCTCTTGGCTCAAATAATGCCATTTGTTCGCCGCAATCAAGTAACCTTTCTACCAAATTTAATAATTCGTTTTCCATGATAATTCCTGATTTAAAATAGACCAAATTGCCATGTATTATAACTGGAATAAGTCTTCTCTGGTGTATAGATGACACTTTCGCGGTATTTTTCCCAGTTAATGGCATCTGGCATTGCTTGAGTTTCAAGGCATATTCCGCTATGCTTTAGATGATTTGCTGTATAAACTACGCAAACTGCTTGATCTGTTTCAATTCTGAGAATACGCCTACTTACTGGATCTGTGAGGGTTATTTTGTTATTCTTTAAAATAAACGGATGGTCAAGTCCGTTAGCTATCTCTAACTGTGGATGCTCCTGATTGATAATATTGGCAATTGTCGTACCAGATTGTAAATCAAACGGAGTATTTTTAACTGAGGTGATAACTTTGGATACTATTCCACTGGCATCAACTTCAGCAAAATAATCTGCATCTAGCATTAACTCTTGACGTAGTGGATTACTTCCCGAAGTTAAATCAAAGTAGCTATGGTTGGTAAGGTTAATAATAGTAGGGGAGTCAGTTATTGCACTATATTTGATAGTTAGCTGGTAGGTTTCTTCAATTAAATACTCTACTACGAAATTAATATTTCCCGGGAAACCTGATTCACCATCCTTACTATGATATGTCAGGCGTAAGCCTTTTTCGAGTATGGCTACATTCCAGAATTGTTTATCGAGTCCATTGGGTCCACCATGTAAATTATGTTTGCCATTATTCGCTGCTAGACGATAGGTTTTACCTGCAAGATTAAACTCTGCATTGGCAATTCTACCCGCAAAATGCCCGGTAATTGCACCAAAATGCCCAGGGTTTTCCGGATTAAACTCTGGATGTTTCAGGACTATATTTTCTATTTTTCCCGATTTGTTGGGTATAAATATTCCATTAATGATTCCGCCATAATTAAGAATATTTACCTGAAATCCATTCTCGGCTATAAGTTGATATTCTATTACATCAGTGTTATTGTGTCTGGCGATTATATTTTGTCTTATTTGCATCGTTTATTCCAAGGCTATTTCTCTGGCACCAGCATCTGGATTTACCAGGTAAAAGTCAGGAGTTATACCTGTTGCTGCCTGATATTTGGTGCTTACTTCCTTAATGAAGCTATCCACCTGATTTTCGATAACTAGATTTACCGTGCAACCACCAAAACCAGCACCAGTCATGCGTGCGCCTATGCATCCCGGATGTTGCCACGCTGCAATTACAAGGCTATCTAACTCTTTGCCGGTTACTTCATAATCATCACGTAATGACATATGTGATTCGCACATTAATCTGCCAAAATCAATAAGCGTATTTTTACCCAGTGCGGCTACTGCATTTAAGGTACGCTCGTTTTCACTAACGGCATGGCGAGCACGTTTGTAGATTGTCTTGTTTTTGATTAATTGTTTATTGGCTTCTAGTATTGCCAAATCAATTTCACCAAGGCTTTTTATTTTTAGTTTAGTTTGTAATAATTTCAGGGCGGTTTGGCATTCCTGAAGGCGTTCATTATATTTGGAATCGGCTAATCCCCGCCGTTTATTGGTATTGGCAATAATCAAACGATAGCCGTCAATATTAAGTGGTGCGTATTGGTAGTTTAGCGTATTGCAGTCTAGTAATATCGCTTGGTTCTTTTTGCCCATGGCTGATGCAAACTGATCCATTATTCCGCAACTTACCCCAATATACTTGTTCTCAGCTTTTTGCCCAAGTTTGGCTATTTTAATTGGGTCAAAATTGGCAGTATATAACTGATTTAACATTGTACCAGTTACTATTTCTATCGAGGCAGACGAGGATAATCCTGCGCCATTGGGGATATTACCAAAATATAGTATATCAAAACCATGCTCAAGCTTGATTTTCTCTGCTTTAAACTGGCGGATTACGCCTTTAGGATAGTTTACCCAGTCATGTTCTTTGTTAAATGCCAGATTAGCTAGGTTAATTTTTATTATTCCCAGATCCGGAAAATTATCCGAATAAAAGCGGCATATTTTATCACTACGTGGTGCGACTATAGCATAGGTACCAATATCCAATGCGCAGGGGAATACATAACCGCCATTGTAATCGGTGTGTTCGCCAATCAGGTTTACTCGCCCAGGAGCAAAGAATAATTGTGGCTTATGCTGATTATCATAGAGAGAACTAAATTTTATAATTAAGCTTGTTATCAGATTATGATTCATTTTGACCCTATTTATATTATATTTTGCTAGATTAAATTCTTTTAAATGAAAATCGGTGGATTATTAGTTTAATACATTATTATACATTTTAAGTACTAGCAGATAATTGATTTATCAGGTAAATATGATGAAGTAAACTGAGATTAGTAAACGGTATCTAGTTATTAAAGAAATGAGGTTGTATTAAAAAGCCTAGAGCTGGCACTCTAGGCTTTAAATAAGTAGGCTATTTTTAGTGAATATCATAGCTACAAAAATATCAGTTAATAATTATTTTTTATCATTAACTTCAGTATACTCAGCATCGATAACATCATCTTTAGGTTTTGCGCCTTCAGCTGCTTGTTGTTCAGCCCCAGCTCCGCCACCTTGTTGATTTTGCATATCAGCATACATCATTTCACCGATTTTTTGTGATGCAGTCATCAATTCCTGAGTTTTAGCTTCGATATTTTCTTTGTCATCAGTCTTAACTGCTTCTTCAACCGCAGCTACTGCAGCTTCAATCTTAGCTTTCTCATCTGCTGATACTTTATCACCATAATCAGCCAATGACTTCTTAACCGAATGAACCATAGCATCTGCATGATTACGCGCAGTAACCAATTCAGCAGCTTTTTTATCTTCTTCTGCGTGAGCTTCAGCATCCTGAACCATTTTTTGGATCTCTTCTTCAGATAAACCAGAGCTAGCCTGAATAGTGATTTTATTTTCTTTACCAGTAGCTTTATCTTTAGCTGATACATGCAAGATACCATTTGCATCGATATCAAAAGTTACCTCGATTTGTGGTGTTCCACGTGGTGCTGGAGCAATTCCACCTAGGTTAAATTGACCTAATGATTTATTACCTGCAACTACCTGGCGCTCACCTTGCAATACATGAATTGTAACTTCTGGTTGATTATCCGCAGCAGTTGAAAACACTTGTGATGCTTTAGTTGGGATAGTAGTATTTTTATTGATTAGTTTAGTCATCACACCACCCATAGTTTCGATACCTAGAGATAATGGCGTAACATCTAACAATAATACATCTTTACGATCACCAGCCAATACAGCACCCTGAATAGCAGCACCAACAGCAACCGCTTCATCCGGATTCACATCTTTACGTGGCTCTTTACCGAAGAATTCCTTAACTTTATCTTGTACGCGTGGCATACGAGTCTGACCACCAACCAAAATCACATCATCAATCTGGCTAGCTGACAAACCAGCATCTTTAAGTGCAACACGGCAAGGCTCAATCGTACGCTCAACTAATTCTTCTACCAATGATTCAAATTTAGCACGAGTAATTTTCATCACCAAATGCTTAGGACCAGCAGCATCCATAGTAATGTATGGCAGATTAATTTCTGTTTGTGTACTAGAAGAAAGCTCAATTTTTGCCTTCTCAGCAGCTTCTTTCAGACGCTGTAAAGCCATTACATCTTTTTTAAGGTCAATACCTTGTTCTTTTTGGAATTCAGTAATGATATGATCAATCAAACGTTGGTCAAAATCTTCACCACCAAGGAAGGTATCACCATTAGTTGATAATACTTCAAACTGGCTCTCACCGTCAACATCAGCGATCTCAATGATTGATACATCAAAAGTACCACCACCCAAATCATAAACTGCGATTTTACGATCTTTACCCTCTTTTTTAGCTAGACCAAATGCTAACGCAGCTGCTGTTGGCTCATTGATAATACGTTTTACATCAAGACCCGCAATACGGCCTGCATCTTTAGTTGCTTGACGCTGACTATCGTTAAAATAAGCTGGTACAGTAATTACCGCTTCAGTAACTGCCTCACCAAGATAATCTTCGGCAGTTTTTTTCATTTTTTTCAAAACTTCAGCTGAAATTTGTGGTGGAGCAAGTTCTTTATCATTAACTTTAACCCAAGCATCACCATTGGCAGCTTTTACAATGCTATATGGCATTAAATCGATGTCTTTTTGTACTTCTTTTTCTTCAAAGCGACGACCAATCAAACGTTTAGATGCATAAATAGTATTTTTTGGATTAGTCACTGCTTGACGTTTAGCTGGCGCACCGACCAAAGTTTCGCCATCAGTATAAGCAATAATTGATGGAGTGGTTCGCGCACCTTCAGAATTTTCAATAACTTTAGGTTGTCCATTTTCTACAATCGCCACACAAGAATTGGTTGTTCCCAAATCAATCCCAATAATTTTACCCATTTTAGTTCCTCTTTTCTAGAATTTATTTTGCCATCACTGGCTTTGTCTTAATTATCAAAATAAGGTTAATTAACAATATTTCAAGTAGTATTTTTACTTTTTTTCAAATTATTTTGCAACGCTAACCATAGCCGCACGCAAAACCCGCCCATTTAGCATATAGCCTTTTTGCATAACAGCAACAATCGTATTTGGTTCTTGATCATGCTCTTCCACCACATTCATTGCCTGATGTAAATTTGCATCTAGCTTCTCTTTTGGCTGTGGATTGATTTCTTTAACTTGATGCGATTCAAATACTTTCACTAATTGTTGCAAAGTTAGATCAACACCCATTTTTAGCATTTCAAAATTACCTGACTGATCTTTAAGCGCCATTTCAAGATAATCTTTTACCGTTATAATCTCTTTGGCAAAATTGCTAATCGCATAATCCCGAGCTTTTTTAATTTCATCCTGACTACGGCGTTGCGTATTTTGCATCTCCGCTACTAAACGTAAATTATTATCCTTTAATTCAGAAATTTCTGCCTCAAGCTTAGCCACTTGATCAATTTCTTCTTTTACGATCTCTTCTAAATTTTCGGTTATATTCTCAGTAGTTTCAGATTTTACTGATGAATCAATATCTTCTTCATTAGTCTGATTGTGGTTTTGCTGATTATTATTTTCCATAACTATAGTTCCCTATATAAATTTGTTACCTGAATGGATATATAGGATTATCATTAATTTTTTCAAGTTATTTGCCGTAAAATATTACTGAATAATTTTAAAACCGACTGCAATTATTGCTAAAATACCGCCAATTAAATATTTTAGGACATCAATCGATGAATCAAGAAGAACGGCGTATAGTTGGCTTATCTGCCCTTGGCGGAATGCTCGAGCTATATGATTTTGCAATTTACGGCACATTTGCCATTTACTTTTCTCATAAATTTTTCCCAAGTGGTAATCAATATACAACCTTACTTGAAACTTATATGGTTTTTTTACTTGGCTTTATCCTACGCCCAATTGGTGGTATTATATTTAGCCATATTGGTGATGAACACGGACGCAAAAAAGTACTGGTTTATACCATTTTGATTATGGGTATTTCCTCATTAGGTATCGCGTTATTGCCAACATATGAGCAAATCGGCATGGGTGCACCATTACTTTTACTTTTGATGCGATTATTGCAAGGATTAGCAGTTGGTGGTGAGCTACCAACAACATTTGTTTATATTAGTGAATCAATGTCATCCAAAAGACTGCTTGCTTTTGGCATAACTATGGCTGGAGTATTTAGTGGTTATTTATTTGCTGCGATTATTAACTTTATAATGACCAAAACATTTAGTAAAGAGGCGCTTAATGATTATGCATGGCGACTACCATTTGCTATTGGTGGTATAGTTTGTTTTGTTAGTTATCATATTCGTAAAACCTTACGTGAAACCAAAGCCTTCCAAGAAGTAATGAATAAACCCAAGCTTCCGGTAGTTTATCTTATAAAAAATTTCAAACCACAGATAATTGCTGGAATTTTTTTCTCAGCGACCCAGCAAGTATTTTCAATAGTAGGGATTATCTATATGCCAAGCTATATGAATGCTATCTTAAAGCTAGATACTGCCTACATTAGTAATCTTTTACCCTGTGCGCTGATTGCAACTGTAATTATAATTGCGGCTGTTGGAATTTATTTTAATAAGCTACAAAATGTCTATAAATTAATGCTAACTAGTCTAATCTTGAATCTACTTATCGTCCCGGTAGTTTTTTTCCTCATCAGTTCAAAACTACATATAGTAAGTGGTTATATTATCTTAATGGCATTGCACGGTTTAATTGGTTTGATGATTCCGTTATACATCACTTTACTATTCCCGACTAATATTCGCTTAAGCGGAGTTGCCTTATGCTATAACGTATCAGTAGCCACATTTGGTGGTACAGCACCGATAATTATCACGACTTTATTAAAAGAAACTAGCCTCATTTATTTAGTCCCAGTTGCTTATATATTGATATTTGTGGGGTTAAGCATTTTCTTTACTATAGCAACTAAAAAGGTTGCTGTAGAAAACATGATGAGTTAAATTTCTAACCTAATTTAATCAAATTATATATTAAAGTATGAAATACAATATACGCCGCTGGAATCCAATCCTGATCGCTATTCCAGATATCGGGATTGGTTTAATGTGGGGCTCACTAAGTAATGTGGTAGCCTTTTATGGTTATTTATATACCAACTCAGCCGAAGAACTAGCGAAAATATATTCAGTTGCTGCAATTATTGGTGCTGTCACACAAGTTATTGTCGGCATTTTAAGTGATAAAACTAAGCACAGATGGGGCAGGCGAACTCCTTGGCTAGTATATGGCATGATACTTGCGGCTATAAGCATATCTCTTTGGCCACTTGCTACTAGTTTTAATATGTTTTTAGTGTTATCTGGTATTAGCTGTATGCTAGTTAATGTTGCTCAATGTGCTTACTATACTATGGTGATGGAAGTTGTTGACAAAGATCAGATTGGTTATGCCAATACTCTATCAAGAACCAGCGCTACACTAGGTATGTTCTTGATGGGGTGGCTTGCTGGCTTTTTATGGGATGCCAGACACCCATCATATACTTTTTTTACAATGGCAGCAATAATTCTTCTCTCAACAATTTTGATAGTTCCAGTACTTATCAAAGAACGCCCTGAAAACTATACGCAAAGTGAACCCTACAGATTTACGTTAGACTTCTTACGAAATAAAGAAATACTTAAGTTATTCATAATTACATTTCTATTTTTTGGTTCCAATACTTTGGTGGTACAAATGGCAACCTCGCTATTTGCCAAAAGTTATCAGTTTAGTGAGCATACGGTTGGAAAACTTGGGATGTTTCAAGCTTTTGCCAGCCTTTGTTTTGGCTTTACCGCATTTAAACTAATTGATGCTTTTAATCGTAAGCATATACTGCTATTTTCTACTTTTGGTTTAGCGGCTACTTTTATTTTACTAGCTGTGTTCTTATCAAGTAGCAGCAATTCGTTTATTCTATATGGTGGTATTTTTATTTATGGCTTATTCTTTATTGCGGGTAAGGTTTGTATATACACAGTTTTATCGATGATCGCTCCAGAAAATAAACTTGGGGAATATATCGGTTTATTGAATTTCTGTATCGCTTTGCCTCAATTTTTCTTTTCTATTTTTTTTGGTTATATGATAGATGCAGGATACTATAAATTACTCCTGCCTTTCGCTGCATTTTTGTACTTTTGTGCATTTGTTTTTGCTATTACCATGAAGCTTGCATCAACTAAAATTCACAAAGGGAAAGTATCATGATTAATTTTGGCTAAATGAAGTGAAAATGGCAATCATTGAAACACTAATTATACAGCCAAATGTAGTTACCATCCCGAGCACTCGCCAGATTGGATTAGCGGTAATTTTTCCATCAACATATTTTTCAGCTTTTAACAAACTATAGGCATGAAAGATGCGCGCAATAACAAAAAGCACCCCCAATATATTGATAGTCAAAAATGAAGTACCATTTTTCTCAATCATGTAAAGCAAAATCAAGAAAAATGGCGTATATTCAGCAAAATTACCTTGTGCACGAATTTTTCGTTTGATAATTAAATCATCATCACCTAGTGCGATTTTCAATTTTCTACGACTGACTACAATATTTATTGATAAGACAACAAACATTAATCCTAAAATACCAGCATAAAATAAACTAGTCATTATTAACCCTATTTCACGTGGATCTGATTAAAGTTTTCAAGAGGATATTCAGTACCCTTGATATATTTTTTATCGGTATGTATAATTGATAAAAGCTCTGAATATCTGCTACCAATTCGGCTTAGATTAAGTAGCTCAATAAGGTTATCTGGATCTTCCTTCATTATTGGTAAATTTATAATTTCTGAATGTAGCTCAACACTACGATTACATAATTGATGCAATTCAGCCAGATTTTCATCGATATTCTCACTGTCAAGGATTTTCTCAATTGCCTTATTATCTTTTACCAATAGCTGTAATTTACATAGCGCAACTTCGACAACGTCAAGTAAATGTTGACTTAATGAACGACAAATCGGTAAATAACTTTTTCCATTTTTTACAATTTTTATCATATCACTAAAACCAAGCTCAGCATTTAATAAATTTCGCGACATTTTCGATTCCTTTTTACATGATTTATAATCAATTATAATAGCATAAAGTAGAATATTCTAAGCCAATCTTTTTCTCAATATGATAGAATAAGAACTTACCATTCACAAGTATAAAGGAAGCCCAAATGAAATTGGCATTTGATAGTTTTCAAGCCATCAATATGTTTGAGTTACCCTTTCATAAGCTCCAGGCTCTTCAATTTAAACTTTCTGATTTTCGATGTTGTAGATAATAAATAATCTCACTTTAGGCATTATTTTATTTCGTTAATTACAAACATTGGATATCAACATGAATTCTTTTGACATATTAAAAGCTATCGCTATTTTGCTTTCTATCGCAATTATAATCTGGTTTATCAAATTCTACACTAAAGAAACCCTAACTAAAATAGAGCAAATTAAAATATTCATTATAGGCTTTGTTTCTAATCTGCTTGACACCGTAGGAATAGGCAGCTTTGCAGTTATTGTCGCTATGCGTAGGCTTTTAGGTGTGATGCCTGATGATGTTAAATTAATTGGTAGCATGAATATTCAGGCAATGATCACGGCTTTGGTTCAAATGTTGATCTTTCTTCATTACATAAAACTAGATATCATAACATTACTAGTTGCGGTAATTATGATAGCACTTGGTGGTTTTTTATCTGGATTGTTGGTTGTGAGCGTTGATAAAAAGATTGTTCATCTGGTTATGCTATCAGCTTTTGCATTTACAGGTGTTTTACTCCTTTTATCTCAACTCCACATCCTAGAGATAAGTGGTGGTGACGATGCAATTCGTGGTGTTAAGCTAGTAATTTTTGCAGTATTTATGCTAGCGGCAGGATGTTTGCCGGCTTTTGGCGTTGGCTACTATTCTTTAGTTAAAACCAGTATTTTTCTTTTTGGTGTAAATCCAATTATAGCCTTTCCGATCATGGCAAGTGCTAGTGCATATCAAATGCCAGTTACTTCATTTACTTTTATCGCTAAAAAGAAATTTTATTCAAAAAGCACTATAATCATGATTTTTTCCGGAGTATTAGGCGTTTTTATTGCTGCACCACTAATTAGCAAAGTTGATCCATATACCTTAAAATGGATTTTACTTGGTATTGTAGTTTACAATGTTGTAACATTGGCAAAGGCATCAAAACAGCCAGAATGATAAATTATTAAAATTTATATATAATGTTTTTTAAAAAAAATTAGATTTAATTGATTGATCTACTTACCCTATGTAAATTGCGCTGCAAAATTTTGTAAATTTTTGTTGCAAAATCAAGGCTTATGACATATAATACGTATCTCACCTAAAGCGGAAGTGGCGAAATTGGTAGACGCACTGGATTTAGGTTCCAGCGCCGCGAGGCGTAAGAGTTCGAGTCTCTTCTTCCGCACCATTAAATATCATATCAAATAATATTACATTTAAACAAATTACTATCCCAGCTGTAACTTGTACCACAGCTATACTTAATTCTTTAATCTAGGCATGATCCTTATTATTAATATATCATTGCATAAATGTATATTGTAAGTTTAAAATCAATGTATTAATAAAACTTAAAGCACCACTCTGATCTGCTCCCCAAATAGTGGACAGATTATAAAAAGCCTCTGGTAGATTCAAAATGGTTTCGATATTCAATCGGAGCCATTTTTCTTAATTTGCGCTGTATTCTATCATTATTATAAAAATAGATATACTCATCAATTAATAATTTTAATTCTTCGTAAGTACTTATTTGCTCTAAATAAATACTCTCACTTTTCAAATGTCCAAAGAAACTCTCAATACATGCATTATCCAAACAATTACCTCTCCTGGACATGCTCTTTGTTATACCTAGTGATTTTAATAAAGATGTGTAGGCAATAGATGTGTACTGTGAACCTTGATCACTATGTAGAATAAGCTGATCATTACTCATACTTGGGAATGCTCGTTTGATAGTCTCTATTACTAGCGGATTATCATTGTATTTACTTAGCTCATATGATTTTACTTCATTGTTAAATAAATCATAAATTACGGAGAGATAATAATTTACTCCTCTAACCTTTAAATAAGTAATATCAGTAACTAATTTTCTATTAGGTAAATTGCTTTGAAACTTCCGGTTTAGAATATTAGCTGCCAGTAAATTTTCATTTCCAAAAAAATTACGCTTCTTTCTAATCCTAGACTTTAGGCCAAGTTTGCGCATTAAGCGTAAAACCTTCTTATAACTTATTACCATACCTTGCTTTGATGTTAAAGTATCACGTATTCTACGGTAACCATAGCGACCTTTACTTTTAATGTAGATAGCTTTGATACTATCCATTACCATAGTTTCTGTTAACACAGCTTTATTACGGTTGGCTAATAAATATTTGTAATATCCGCTCCGGGATACACCAAAAAATTTGCAAGCAGATATAATAGACAAACCAGATGTAGAAATATAGCTCTCAATAACACTAAAAGACAGAGATTTTATTTTTCCTGTTTGTCTCTTAGCTCCTTCAACTTTTTTAGTAGAAATAGCTCTCCTTTTAGCCTCATATTTTCATGACGCAACGCCTCAACTTCTGAATTAAATCTTTCTTTCTTTGGTCGGCCGTGAGAGCTATGGTTGTTATGCTTGCCACGACCATCTTCTAAACCTGAAGCACCATAAAGTCGAAACTTCCTTATCCAATCTTTTATTATGCTTATCTCTAATTCATATTCTACAGAAAGTTGGGGACCTGTTTTACCCTCATTTAGATACTTATTAACAATAAGCAATTTAAATTCTCGGGTATATGTTTTGCGATGTTTATTTTGTGTGTACATAAAAAAACTCCCTACGAGTAGTTAAGTATAAAGGGCTTTCTTTATACTTGTCTACTTTATAGGGAGCAGATCAGTAATGGTGCTTTTTTATTACTAATGTCATTTTTTGCTGATAGCTTCTGTCAAAAACGTATACCTTGCTTGCGTAAATAGCTATATCGATAATTAGTAATAAATTGGTATTATTCTAGATATTATAAGAAATATATTTCCAAGGGCTGAACATGAAAAATACTAAGTTAAATATTGTACTTCTATCTGCATTACTTGCTGCATGTAATGGTGGTGGTACCTCTACAGGAGCATCTCCTGCAAATAATAATGCTCTGTCATTCAGTACCAATAGTATGCAAATGCTCACAGGCGGTAAAGTTAGGACTGTAGAATTACAGGCTAAAAATATTGATTCAAATGTAACAGTAGATTTACAGACAAGTAACTCTAATATTCATCTGAATTCGAATATCTGCATATTTTCTCCTGCTAATCATAAATGTGAGATTACTATTGTCTCAGGTGAAAATGAAGGTAACTATACGGTTACGGCTAAAACATCAAATGGGGAAACATCAAAACCGCTTAATGTAAACATTTATAAAATGGGTGCAATTGAGGCTGACTCCAATTCTTTGATTTTAAAACCCAAAAGTACCAATACGGTAGATATTTCGCTAAAGAATATTGATGGCAATTACCCCAGTCATAAATTAGTATTTAAAGCTCCACAAGAATTGGTGCTAGACAAATCTGAATGCATAATTTCAGGAAGCCAACCTCACTGTAAATTGGCTGTAACCAGCCTAAATCAGGAAGGTAATTATATTATTAGTTACCAGACTGTTAACACAGCCACAAACAAAAGCATTTCCGGTTATTCTGCAGCTCCAATTAAAGTAAGTGTTAGTAATAATGATGCCCCAACGCCAACACCTGGGTTTAAACCACAAATTGAGTTTAGCAATTCAAGTATAAATATGGTTAATGGCGAAACTACAGAAGCAACATTGAAGCTGGTAAATTATGCATCGGCGGATAAATCATATAATGTAGATTTTCTTGCACCAAATAATGTTACAATTATAAATCAGTCAGATTGCGAATTAAATAATGATCATAGTACCTGCACAGTTCAATTTGAAGCTAAACAATCAGGCGATACACAATTAAAAGCATTTTCAGATGGATTAACTATTGCACCGGCTAATGTACATGTACATCCTCCAGGAGTTGTTATGTTTAATAATAATGCAACACCCTTTGAGTGGTTAAGTGGTGGAGACCGATTTAATCATGTTAGACTTAAATTGGAACCAAATAGTCCTTATGACCAGGTTACAGTTAATCTGGACCCAGAACATCTAATGGAATTATCGACTAATACATGTACATTATCCAATGAGAATAAAGAATGTGACATAGTTATAAAAAACCCCCTATCGGTAAGACAACTCCTTTAAAAACTGTTGGTAGTAATAAGGAATATATAATGCCAACCCTTATGGTACATAGAGATTCAGTAAATTAGAAAAGCTGCCACATGGCAGCTTCTTTTATTGAAATAATAGAAACATAGCTAACCCGAAATGGTTATATAAACGCTAGAGTAATAGCTTTTTTTAGATGGCTACACTTTTTTATCAACTTTGTGATGTTTTGCTTGAGATTTGCCCAGAGCTTCTCAATTGGATTTAAATCAGGTGAATATGGAGCCAAATAACTCTATGAATTCTTTGAGGTCAGCCTCTTTGCGTTCTTTGTACTTTGGCTCTTTTTTTATATGTGATTTTTCATTCTGGCTAACGTATCATAAAAGGTTGACATTGCAAGCGCTGGTGCAACTGCATCGCGTATTGATGATGATAATGTACTGGACAAATTATACAGCAACCTAGAGCATTAAAACAGGTTTGTAATATTGAAAAGTTTCAAGTTCGCAAAAGTCATGCAATACGGAATCATATTTACCGTGCGCTGCGTACCTTGTGCAAACTATAAATACTGAAAGCTAAACAGGTGATTACAAATTTGTGTCAAATCCAGTGGCAACTATTTTATGAAGATAAATGCATAGCCACATTACCCTGTCAATGCGTAACTTCTATAAGAGTAATTCCTGATTGGAATTATAATAGTCTGTTCAAGATTAATTAAGAGCCTGTTTGTTAAGCTATATTATTTAAATTGAGAAAACCATCAAGACTAAAGTGGAAATTTCATAACTGTAACTTTATTAGAGTTTGCACCATCTTTATATGCAACATATGGAAGGTTAGTGGATGGATCAAATGCTATACATTGATATTCACTTTGGCCAGCAGAAAATCCTGCGTTACCAACATTTACCCAGTTTGTACCGTTAAAGGTCATTACTGTTGCCTTATTAGAGTTTATATCATCCCTATAAGCGACATATGGTTGATTATTTGAAGGATTAAAAACTATACTTGGCGTTGATATGGAACCAGCAGAAAACCCTGCATTGCCGACATTTACCCAGTCTGTACCGTTAAAGGTCATTACTGTTGCCTTATTAGAGTTTTCTCTATCTACATAAACAACGTATGGTTGATAATTTGAATGGTTAAAAGTTATACTAATATCGCTAACAACTCCTGTAGAAAATCTTGAACTACCAACTGTTATCCAGTTGCCAGCACTATCAAACTTCATTACTGTTGCTTTATTAGAGTTTGCAGCATCACTATAAACAACATACGGTTGATTAGTTGATGGGTTGAATGCCAAATCAACCCAGTCGGATTGACCGGCGGAAAATCCTGCATTACCTACATTTTCCCAACTTATGCCATTAAATGCCATTACTGTTACCTTAGAATTTTGACTATTGTCTCGGTATGCTACATATGGCTGATTATTAGATAGATTAAACGCTATACTTGAGTAATTAGTACTACCAGCAGAAAATCCTGCGCTACCCACACTAAACCATTGAGGAGGCTGAGTTGTTACGGTTACTATATAATTTTTGGTACTACGATCAGCTGCATGAACGGTATAAGTTACTGGGTTTGTAAAATCATTGGGAGTCACTGTGCTGGTTTGAATCGTACTACCAATTGATACACTTTCCCCGCTTGTACTAAATGTTGCAATTAATGCTGTTACATCGGTTCCAAACGGAACTGTTACGGCTATATTAGTTCCAGTTATTACACCTGCATAACCATTTAATGAAAATGTTTCAATGTTTTTGGCCGAATTTGATGCTACTGTTACGGTTACTATGTAATCTTTGGTACTACCGTCAGCTGCATGAACGGTATAAGTTACTGGGTTTGTAAAATCATTGGGAGTCAGTGTGCTGGTTTGAATCGTACTACCAATTGATATACTTTCTCCGCTTGTGCTGAATGTTGCAATTAATGCTGTTACATCGGTTCCAAATGGAACTGTTACGGCTATATTAGTTCCAGTTATTACCCCAGTATTACCATTTAGGGAATATGCTACAATATCTTTTGATGTATTTGGGGCTATTACTACAGTTACTGTATAATTCTGGATTGTACCATTTGCAGCTGTTACTGTGTATCTTACCGGATTTGTAAAATTATTTGCCGTCTGACCGCTTGTTTGAAGGCTTCCATTTATTGTTACAAATTTTCCGTTAGTAGCAAATGTTGCTGTTAATGCAGTTACATTAGTTCCGTAAGGCATTGTCACTGTTATATGAGTACCCGATATTACCCCACTGACAGGACCACGTGGACTAGATATTGAGTATGACGTTATTGCATTTAAGTTTGAAGGTTCCGTATTTCCATAACCGCCATTGTTTGAACAGGCTGTTATTAGTAGAACTATATTAAAAATTAATAAGTACTTTAAACCATTATATACTGATTTAAAAATATTATACATTTGCTTCCCCTTGTGTTTTTATGTATTTTCTATTTACACCTACTAAGTTTTGAGTTAAACATCAAATAGTTTGTATTTGTAGGTGTAAATTTAGAAAATGCTCAGTTGGTTTCTGCCTTCATGTGAGATATTCAATTTTATTAGTTGATAAAGTCTATGTTTTTTGCACTCATGGCTCTAAATATATCTATAACCCCAAGTAAGCCCTCTTTTGATAGATTATTTATTTAGATACAAAGAATTCAATTTAACGACAGAACTCTTTAATCATAAGTGCAAATACTATATTTTCAAATTCTTACCATAAAGGATCAGTATTAGTTGGACATTTTCCATCAAGCTTATTGCCATAGAAATCCATCACCTGAAATTCATTAGAGTTACCATTAACAGAGCCAATATAATATGTTTTTTTACCGCTAGGTGCTTTGTTATCATTTTCACTTGTTTCAACCAGTAATCCATAGTTACATTTTTCATTAACTATGGACGCGGTAGTGCCAATCCACCAAGTGTTATAGAATGAATAATGATTTTGAGCGAGATAGAACGACTTAGTTACTTGATTTCCTTCTTGGTCTTTTCCTATAATTGGAAAATTATTAATGGATAGAGTAGTTTCAATGTAGAAATTTAACTCAGAAAATTCTGTACCTGTTAAACCAGCAGAATACCCCCAGTTAGATGAGGTATTATTGAGTTTATCTTTAAATGACTTAGCAACTTGCGTACTTGCTTTTCTACCAGATTTGAATACTATATCAAAATTATTATTATAGATAAATTTATCGCCATATTTTTCCCTACCTAAACTCACAGTCAATCCATCTTCTTTAGGTTGTCCAGCAGTTACCTCACTATTGTTGTATTCTATAGAAATTTTAATATCTAATGGTGTTTTAAAATATACATGATTATCATGCATTGTTGTTGCCCAGCTAGTGGTAGACGCTATGCTCGCAAAAGCTAATATCATTAATTTTTTATATCCTGAAATCGTTACAGGAATATTTTTTTTAGATGGGTTTGCTTGTTTTTTCATTTAATTCCTTTTTTATTAAATAGTTAAAAAGACTATAGTCATTGGTGGGGTCTAATATAATGTTTATTATTCAAGGTTATTGAGATACTTTATAAATAGTTATATTGCCGGGAGTATATGAGAAAGCTGCCTGATGTTGACCTGGAGTAAGTAAATATTCATAACCGGTAGAACCTTCTTCACATGGTAAAAAAGTATTTTTTGTATCTCCTTGTAATTTATTATATTGGAAATATGCGGTATCATAACTGGTACCAATATACTGTTTAATGGTACATATATGATATTGCCCTTCATCTATAAAACCAATTTGCAGATTTTTGATGGCAAAAAATGTATAATCATCTTTTAATAAATTACAATTTTTTCTATCTAAGGCTGCAAATGGTCCGCTAATTTGAAGGTTTAATTCTTTCCCATTATTAGCAGGTGTTACTTTAGTTAATGAAAAGTTACTATTACTAGGACATACGATATTTGGTGCTATAACTGTAGGGCTTTGCCCAGCATTATTAATATTGGCGAAAATAATTTTTATATTTACATTCTTTGTCAAGGCCTTGCTGGTTAATGAAGGACTATCTGTAGAAAGAATAGAATCATAATATGGGTCTGGATTTTCATTGACAACGCTTTCTGCCTTGAATTGATTTGTAGTGGATGTACTACCAAGGGTTTCACCAATTCCTCCATTATTACAAGCAGATATTAATAAACTAAATCCACTTATTAACAATAAATTTAAAGTTAATTTTTTCATTTTTTTCCTTTTCAATGTTATTTTCATGACTTGAGAGATTTATAGAAGCTTTCCCGTTATTACATCTACTAAGATAAGTCATAGCTATTAGTAAATTTTATTTACCTGATCATTTAATTCAAATGAATTCAGTAAATTTACCCAGCGAGAATTATACGGTAATGAGTTTCATCAAATTTCTATGCTTTGGAATAAGAGTAATTCCTAATCGGAATGATAAAGCTGCTTTTATAATATGTTATGATACGGGATATACTTTTAAAATAATAGTAAGTAAAGGATAATATGAAACCAACAAAAAATGTTGATTACGCAAAATTAGATACCGAATTAAAAACCTATTGTTATGCTGGTTATGATATTCATTTTCTGCACGGGTGGTTTTGTGCTTATCTTTCTGCACCAAGTGACAGCGAGGAGGACTTACTTATTCCTGATTATTTGATTGTTGACGAAGATAAGATTAAGGATGAGGTGGTATTTAGTAAGACCGTTGATAATTTAGTCGAACTATATTCGCTAATGGCAGATTCTTTATATGAACAGAATAAGCCGATTAAACCGTTAATTGATATAAATAAATCAGCTTTCTTTGATCCACTATTATTTGATGCTAATCATAAAATTAATCTAATCAAATGGCTATATGGTTATTTGGCTGGATTTGTTGTAATTGGTTTGGATGTTTCAGAAGTGATTCCAGATGATAAGCTTCTAGATGAGAAGTTTTTTCCAGCGCTATTTACCTTATGTATTGCATTATTTGCACTGGATAGGGAAATAGCTCAGGTCGATAAAGTTGATGAGGCATTTAAAGTTGATTATAAAGAGCTATTGGAAGATCTAAAAGCTATGTGGGAAAGCGAAGACAATGAAGCTGATGTAGATGAGCAGATTGCTAATGCTATTGAGTATTTAGATCTTATGGATGTGAATGCAGCACTTAATGATATTTTTTATGTGGTTAGACGAAGCGATGAAATTAAAAATGCGAGTGCGGATTCTGGTAAACTTTTAAATAAATTGATAACTAAACATTAACTTAATTATCAATTTTTTGTTACAATCGGTTCTATACTTAAATTATATATTTGGATAATTCTTTAGTTATTATTGAAGCCAATAATCTAGTTGAGTATGATTTTATTATGCCATGCGGCATAGTTATTTCTTGTTAAATTTTAGTTTGGTGTTATTTATATGCGTGAAATTAGAACCTGGCTCAGGTTTGCTGCGGTCATTTGGGGAATGATATATGTTATATCATTATCGTTTATATTGTATCCAATTGTTTCTCACGCCTTCTGGCGTAAATGGATCCATAAACATTGGGCAAGGTATATGGTTTGGGCTGTTGGTGCAAAGCTTGAAATTAATACTACGCTTGGCAAAAATTATATTCAGCCAAATACAATGTTTGCGCAAAATCATATTTCTTGGCTTGATACGCTAGTTATGTCTAGTGTTCACTGCGTAAACTATGTTGGCAAAGTTGAAATGCTAAAATGGGGGCTAATCCGTAATGTAATCAAATCGGGTGGTACAGTTTTTATTAACCGCAAAAATAAGCGCGAGTTAGTTACTGCAAATAAAAAGATTGCTGCGGTCCTTGCTGATGGTTGGGGATGGGCTTATTTCCAGAAGGAACAACTAGTGATGGGACGCAAATTCTGCCATTTCATGCTTCAATCTTTGAAGCGGCAATGATTGCTAAAAGCCGCGTGGTTCCTGCTGTATTGCGTTATCGTCATGCTAAAGGTGGGCTTGCTACCGAAGTTACCTTTGCTGGTAAGGGTTGGATGGAAACAGTGATGAATACCTTGCGTCTTGATGACTTGGTTATTAAAATTGATGTTCTTGAGCCTGTTAATGCTATTGATTTTCCTGATCGGGAAAGCCTTTCGCAGTATATGTATGCAAAAATAAGTGATTTTTACCATAGTGATTTAAAAGCCAATTAAGAGATGGATGACTTTAAGATTAGGAAGAAATAATGATCGATAAAAAATTGATACTTGATGCTTACAATTGGAGACATGCTTGTAAAGAGTTTGATTCTACAAAGAAAATTACTCAAAAAGATCTGGAGTTTTTATTAAATACCATTAGTTTATCGCCGTCTTCATTTGGTTTACAACCATATGAAGTTTTTGTAATTGCAAACCAGGATATTCTGAAAGAGCTTCATCCTCATATGTGGGGTGCGCAAAAACAGCTGTTTACCGCTAGTCAAATAGTAATGTTTGCGACAAAAAAAGATGTTACCATTGATGATGAATATTTTGAACATATTTTGGTTGATGTTCAGGACACTCCGTCCGAGATGCTTGAATTTAGACGAAGTTTGATTGATACCCATCAGCATAAAGAACTGCGAATTAATGAGGATGAGCGTTATTTGTCAGACTGGGCTGCCAAGCAGGCGTATATTGCATTGGGGAATCTGATGACTGCTGCTGCGTTAATTGAAATTGACTCTTGTCCGGTGGAGGGATTTGTTAAAGAATCGGTTACAGAGATATTAAAAAGGCATAATATCTTAAATGCTAATCTTGACGTTGCTGTTTTTTGTTGTCTTGGTTACCGTCTAAACCCGCCAGCACGACCTAAGACCAGAAAATCGATTAATGAACTAGTTCATTTTATTAACTAGGTTTTATTTTGATGCGCGAATATTTTTTAATTGCAGCTAGTATCTGTTTCTTGACTGCCTGCTCCAAAGACGGTGACAAACTTGTTGGTACTTGGATTAGTGAAAGTGGCGACACCGTGATGACGATTACTCCAGGCTCTTTATGGATAGATTATAAAATTAGCGTTACTGGTAATGATGGTTATCTAAATAATGCTTGTAAAACAGTGGTTTTATATAGCAACAATGGATTTAACTGTTACGGCTTTCCAGATCAAACAGCACGGATAATGTATCAATCAAATTTACAGCCAGAGAGTGATCTACTTGTCGCAACTAGCACTATAGATGGTAACTTTGTTAATTATCATAGATTTCACTAGACATATATGATTACAGTAAAAGAAAATTATATTGATGTCCCGGGAGGGAAAATTTGGTCTCAAATAATTTCTCCAGATGCTGCCAAAGAAAATCTGACAATAGTTTTTCTGCATGGCGGTCCGGGTAGTACTCATGATAAGCTTAAATGGGGCTTAAATTCGCTTGCTGATAAATATACCCTGATATTTTATGATCAGCTTGGCGGTGGTAAATCAGCCTTGTCTGATTCAGGTAATAAATCGGATTTGTGGACAATTGAGCGATTTGTTGCTGAACTAGACCGTCTTATTCGCTTCTATAATCTAGATAAATTTATTTTATTTGGAACTTCGTGGGGTGCAAGTCTTGCGCTTGAATATTATTTTAGTAATTCCGTCGTAAAAAAGCCAGCTGCTTTAGTAATTAATAGTCCACTCGTCAGCACTAAAATGTGGATGGAAGATGCTAATCGCTTAAAACAGGCAATGCCAGTCGAGATTTATCAAACAATGCTTGAGTGCGAGAAAAGTGGAGACACGTTAAGTGCGAAATATCAAGAGGCAATGCAAGCATTTTATGATAAACATTTGTTGCAACCGTCATTTTTAAATGAAGAGCAACGGACATTAATTAAAGATACTGCTAAGTTATTTAATGAAGAAGCTTATTTACAGATGTGGGGACCAAGTGAGTTTTATGCAACAGGCACCCTAGTTGATTACGATCGTTATGAAGATTTAGCTAAGATTGATATTCCCGTGTTATTCTCCTGTGGCGAATATGATGAGGCAACTCCCGAGAGTTTGTATAAATTTCACCAGAAATTACCCGGCTCATATTATGAAGTGATGGCGGGGTGTAGTCATCAAGCTTACTTTGAGAAACCAGAGGAATTCTGTCAAAGGCTGAAGCCGTTTTTAGAAAAGCTTCCCAGCTAATAAAGTTTATTGAGAAATTGCAATTTCCCTGATTTTATGCTATAATCCGCAACTTATTTTGCTAAAGGAATACCAAAGATGAAACGTACATTTCAACCATCAGTTACTAAACGTAAACGTACTCATGGATTTTTAGTTCGTATGAAAACTAAGGCTGGTCGTGCAATTATTAATGCGCGCCGTGCTAAAGGTAGAAAAAGTTTAGCTGTTTAATTCCACATTAATATTGGTAGTGGATGAATTGCTTTACTAAAGAGCACCGACTAAGAAAAGCGGATGAATTTTCATCCGTTTTTGCATTTCGCAAGGTTCGGGTTGGTAAGTATTTTAAATTACATTATATGCCAAATAGTTTTGAACACTCAAGGCTTGGTTTTATGGTTAGTAAAAAAGTTGCTAAACGAGCCAATCAGCGAAATTATATGAAGAGATTTATTCGAGAGTTTTTCAGAACTTCTCAATCAGGCTGGGGTGGGGTTGATCTTATCGTAAGAGTTCAGAAAAAATTTACTCAAAATGAATGGCTACTGGTAACTGATGAGTTAAAGTCGCTTACCAAGCAGTTCATAAAGCCATGCTAATCCGACTTGCTATTTTTCTTATCCGTGCTTATCAGCTTTTAATCAGTTCATGGCTACCACCAACCTGTCGCTTTACCCCTAGTTGCTCTAACTATGCAATAGTTGCATTTACTAGGTATGGTATAATCAGGGGCTTTATTTTATCTTTACGTCGTATTTCTCGTTGCCATCCATGGGGTGGTAGTGGGCATGATCCTGTGCCCTAGAGTTTTTAAGGAAGTTTATGGATACGCGTCGTTTAATACTTTTTGTTGCTTTATCTTTAGGGCTTATGCTTGCCTGGGAAAAATTTTTCCCGCAAAAGCCAAATCCGGCTCAAACCCAATCAGTTTCGGCTTCTGCTGATATTCCTGCTGCTACAAGTAGTAGTAATAATGTTGTTTCAGATGGTTCATTTAATCTGGCGAGTGACAAAACAATAACTGTTACCACTGATTTAATGAAGGTGAATATTAGTACTATGGGTGGCGACATCCGTGAAGTAGATTTATTAAAGTATTCTGATTATGATGATACTTCAAAACCATACCAGTTGTTGTTAAATCAGAAAAATCGTGTCTTTATTGCTCAGACTGGTTTGATAAGCTCTAATCAAGATCTAAAATTACCAACACATAAATCTTTATTCAGTGCTGATAAAGATAACTATACCTTGGCAAGTGGACAGGATAGTGTTTCTGTTACTCTGAAAGCAGATGCTGGCAATGACATTGTTATTTATAAAACTTATACTTTCAAGCGAGACAGTTACGTAATTGATACCAGCTATCAGATTACTAATAATAGTGCAAATGCTTTAAATAATATATCTGCCTACTGGCGTTTCCTGCGTGATGAGCAGGCTCCAAGTGGTGAAACTAAATTTGTTCACACATTTACTGGACCAGTTTACTATACTACTGATGCTAAATTTAATGCGGTTAAATTCGATAACCTAGTAAAAAATGATGTTGATTATCCGCAAAATGTTAATAATGGTTGGATAGGGTTTACTGAACACTATTTTACGTCTTTGTGGTTATTAAACCCATATAATCATCCAGCAGTTTGTATTAATGGGGTTGCTTGTCGGTTTAATTTGAAAACTGTTGATGATGGTAAGCTTGCATCGGCAGGATTAATGACTGATTTACCTGCGATTCAGGCTCATACCTCATATTCTGTATCAGTGCCAATGTATGTTGGACCGCAGGAATATAAAGCAATGGCTACTGCTGCACCTGAATTGGAACGGACTAAAGATTATGGTTGGGTATATATCTTTGCTACACCATTATTCTGGTTATTAGTTCATATTTATGAATATGTTAAAAACTGGGGTTGGGCAATTATCCTTCTAACAGTTTTTGTTAAAGTTGTTTTATTCCCACTAACTAGAGCTAGCTATAAATCAATGGCAAAAATGAAAGCTTTGGCACCAAGAATGGAAAAGCTGAAGGCTCAGTACGGTGATGATAAAGTTAAGCTTCAACAATCCATGATGGCGATGTATCGTGAAGAAAAGGTGAATCCGGTTGGTGGTTGTTTGCCAATGCTATTGCAGATTCCAGTATTTATTGGTCTATACTGGGCATTACTTGGTTCTGTTGAATTACGTCAAGCGCATTTTCTATGGATAAATGACTTGAGTCGCCCAGACCCATACTTTATTTTGCCAGTAGTACTTGCAGGGACAATGTTTTTACAGACATTCCTAAATCCGCCAGCGGCTGATCCGGTGCAAGCGAAGATGATGCGCATTATGCCACTAGCATTTAGTGTTATGTTCTTCTTCTTCCCGGCAGGGTTAGTTGTTTATTGGTTAGTTAATAATGTACTATCAATGGGGCAGCAATGGTATGTAAATACACATGTTGTGACTAAGAAGTAAGTGATATTATAAATAAAAAAAGGCTGTAGTTTACTACAGCCTTTTTGTTTTTTTAAGGATAAGTTATTTGTAATTATATCTGAAGTAACTAAGGCATTTTGCAACAGAGGTATTGTGAAATATTAAGAAGCAATTACAATTACTTATCTGCTTTAGTTGGAATAACGCCGCATGCCATCCGGCTACCGCCACCGCCAAGTGCTGCTGGAGTATCAGAATAATTATCTCCACCGTGATGTATCATCAAGCTATGTCCAAGAATATCTTTGACGGTTAGTTTTGGTGCCACAACGGGGACAGCAACAGTTCCATCATCATTAATATAAATTGCTGGTAAATCACCTAGATGCCCATCAGGACTATAAGGTCCCAGATGATGTTTAGTTTGTTTGGGGTCTAGATGTCCGCCAGCCGCCATTCCATTTTTGGCACAGGATGGATTTTCATGAACATGAAATCCATGTGAACCAGGAGTTATTTCCGGGGTTAAGTTGTGTAGTTGAAATGTGAATTGCAAACCATATTTAGTATCAGTTGCAACTACATTACCAACTATAGTTTGTGATTCATTGGTAAGTGTCATCGGTATAGTTACCGTAGCAGCATTGGCAAATGATACCCCTAATGTAGCTGCAGCTAATAGATAAACTAATTTTTTCATTATATTTTTCCCAAAAAATAATTATAAGGTGAATTATATCATTAGATATTATGGCATAATTAATTAAGCAGCAAGATTGTCGTGATAAAATTACCTACTAGAAAATAAATATTGATGAGGATATTGATGGCTAAATACTTTCGCTTTATATTAATAATGGTTTTCTTTCTTTTGACTGTAGCATGTGAACAAAAAAAAGTAGAGAAGAAAATAGAGGTTAATCCTGAGATTATGGGGATGTGGAAAAGTGATGATGGTTGTCAGTTGATTCTCGAGAAAAATGGCGATGATATTATGCTAGTTAAATTTTCAACTGCAAATGCATCGGATGTTGGCTATACTAATTTACAGCTAAAGGCTTATAAAGAAAGTATTATGACTAAATTCAAGCCAGTAGAGAGCAGTATTCATTTGAATATTTCATTTCTTGAGGGGGTAGTTATGGTCGAACAGTATTGTAAACAGCCATTACATAAAGTAGATAATTACTAATTATAAAAAGAGAGAGTTTTTATATGAAAAAAGCTGGCTTATTATTATCAGCTATGTTATTTTGTGCTAATTCATCGTTTGCAGTAGACAAGGCTTTATCTGGGGTTGTTGTCAATCCATTCGAAAAACAACTTGAGCATGGGTTACGAGGTTATTATGTAATAAAAGGGCAGACAGAGTCTGCTTCATTGCTCTCTACGATGGAACGTTATAAAATTCCAGGGGTTAGTATTGCGGCAATTCATGATGGTAGATATATTTTAGTAAAGGCTTATGGATATAAAGATAGCTCTACGCGCCAACCTCTAACTTCAAATGATCTGTTGCAGGCAGCATCAATGAGTAAGCCAATAACTATTGTTGCTGCACTCAAATTAGCTAGTCAGGGAAAACTTGATCTTGATGCAAATATTAATAATTATATGACAGATAAATGGCGGCTCGGGGATAATCAATATACTAAACCTCAGCCAGTTACTGCCAGACTACTAATGGCTCATCTTGGCGGTATAAATGTTGCTGGTTTTCCTGGAATTGATCGCTCGGTTAGCAAATTACCAACAATTATTGATGTTCTAAATGGTAAAAAACCATATGTTACGACCGAAGCTGTTAAAGTTGTTGATACTCCTGGTAGCAAATTTGCCTATTCAGGGGGTGGTATCAGTATTCTACAACTTGCAATAATGAATATTACCGGACAGGACTTTGCTAGCTGGATGAAGAGTGAAGTTTTTGAGCCATTTGCCATGCAGCATAGTACCTTTCTCCAACCGCTACCTGAGTCATATCAGAGTATTGCTAGTAGTGGACATGATAAAAATGGTCTGGTATATAAAGGGCGTTACCATAACTATCCAGAACAGGCGGCTGCTGGATTATGGACGACTCCTGTTGAGTTAATAGGTATAATAAACCATTTAAAAATGGCATATTATGGGCATTGTTCTCCACTAAGTATAGAATCTGGATTTTTTAGCCAGATGTTTACGCAGCAGAAACCTTCGCCATTTGGGTTGGGGTTTATGTTAGAGAGTACACCTGATGTATTTACTTTTGGTCATGATGGAGTAAATGATGGCTTTCAGTCTAAAATGATTGCTTTTGTGACGCCTCACGGAAGCAAGGCCAAGCTTCTTGATGATGCGCTTATCGTTATGACGAATTCGGATAATGGACATTACGTTCTTGATTCAGTTGTGAATGCTTTTACTGATGTCTATGGTATTAATTATCATCCGCCAATTCAGATAAGTCCACAAGCATTACCAAAAGATATAAATAAATATCTAGTTTCATTTTCTTTTGCTAATTATCCTAAAAATATTCATAGAGTGATAGCTGAAAATGGTAAGCTTTATCTAAACTGGTTTCAAGATGGTTATACTGAAGTTCTTTATAGCCTAGGAAATAATACATTTGTCACTTTAAGTGGCTATAAATTAGTTTATTCATGGCACGGTAACAAATTATCTTTGGTTGTTACATATCAGAATAACCCATCTGACAGTGCAATTATTAATTAATTTATCACAAAAATGGAGTTATTTATAATGGGAGCAATGACGATTATAGATATAGCAACCTCGTTCTCAACCGGGAAGTTTAATCTGACTTATGATTTTATTGCTCCAGAAGCAGAATGGGAGATAGTTGGAGAGTCTCTATTTTCAGGTAGGGAGCAAATTATTGCAAATTGTGAAAAAGTATGCTCCTATTTTAATACTGTGACGACTAATTTTAAAGTAGCTAATATACTGGTAGATGGTGATAAGGTTGTTATAAATGGAACCGCTGAGTTTTTTAAAAATGATCAGTTGATTTCATTTATTTCTGCCTGTGATTTTTATCAGTTTAGTGAGCAAAAGCAGCTAGTAAAAATAACTTCATATTGTATTACTAGAAACTATTTAGGTTGAATGATCAAAGACCGTGTAATCAGTTATTTCAATACAAAATCCGTCACGCAGAATATTATTTGGCACAAAACGATAGTAGCCTAAATCGATTAGTTTGTCGTAAAGTGCTTTCCGTCCAAAAACGGAGAATTTTGGAATTAATTGGGATTTGAATACTTGGTCAATTGCATTCTTGGATATTGTTTTTTCCTCAATTTTAGAGATTATTTCGGCGATCGTATTGCTATCTAGGTTCAATAGAAATAAAAATACTACCTGTTTTTCCCGGTTTGTTAATTTGATCTGATAGTCAAATTTATCAATTAATGCAATACCTTTGGTATAGTATTTAGATAGAATAAACCAGATATTAAGAGTGTCAACTAGTTTACTACTACTATATAAGGCAACAATGTTATCTGTTTTTGGATTGATAATCGGTGCATAAGTTATAGTTAAAAATCTTGATTGTCTATTTTGGGCGGTATCCATTAATAGATACTTTACCAAAGATTTTTTCTCAATGGCTTTATCTTGCAGTGTAACTACCTCAGGTTTATGAAGGTGCGCGACTACTTCATTATCACTAATACCAATGTGTTTTGCAAACTCGGATTTATACAGTATTTCCTTTTCAAGACTTAATATTCCACCTAAAAAATCCCCCGTGGATTCACTTATTAACTTGAAATAGCTAATATATTGGTTGAGAAATTCCTGGTCTGTTTGTTCTAGCATCATCTTACTCAGAGAAATAAAGGCTAGTAGTTTAACATAATATTCATGTAAATATTCTTGTTGTACATGGTTTATTTACTTCATATTTAGTTATATAATGTGTCAATGCTAAGTAAAAATGTAGTTGTTAAGAACCTTTTAGTTAACATAAAATCACGCTTCTATTTATCCGCTATGATACAATAAAATCTACTAAATTAGTTGGGTTATCTGCATATACAAAGGGTTATTTTATATGAAAAAATGGTTCTGGCTTGAGCCTAGGTCCATAGTTGCAATTGCAGTCTGTTTGCTGGCATTAGCAGAAATTGTTGATTTGACGATTGTGGCAGTTGCGATTCCTCACATTATGGGCGCATTGGGCTGTAATATTCAGGAAGTATCGCTGGTAACTACTAGTTATATTGTTGCTGCTGCCGTATTTATTATGACAACTGGATTTGTTAGTTCGAGATTGGGTAGCAAAAAAACAATTTTATTATCTACATTTGTCTTTGGATTATCTTCTATTCTTTGCGGATTTGCCAGTAGTCTTAATGAGATGGTTATTTTTAGGCTAATTCAAGGGATTGGCGGCGCATTTTTACCTTCAATGGCTCAGGGCTATATCGTTGGTAACTTTGATGAAGAAGAGCAACCAAAGATGATGAGCATTATGACGTTGACTGTAGTTTTAGGACCAATAATAGGTCCGCTTGCTGGTGGTTATCTGGTAAATGCTTATAGCTGGCGGTGTATCTTCTTTGTTAATGTACCAATTTGCTTGGTTGCCTTTCTAATCGTATTTTTCTGGATGAAAGAAACACTAACTGAAAAAGTCAGTTTTGATTCAATAAGTTTTGCATTTATGGCAATTGGCTTTGGCTCACTTGAGTACTTCATCGATGAAGGAAATAATCTTAACTGGTTCAATTCTCATAAAATGGTAATCTGTTTATGTGTTGGACTGGTTTTTATAACTTTTTTCATCTGGCGTGGGGTATTGGGGCATTCTGTAGTCAGCTTCAAACTTTTTAAAAACTCTAATTTTGTAATATCTTGTGCAATTGTATTTTTATTTATGGTTGCGGTAACTACCGGAATGGCTTTTTATGCTACGTTTTTACAACAAGGTTATAGTTTTCCGGTTGATATAGCTGGGTACATAACTGCGCCACGTGGTGTATTTGCTGTTGTTGGTGGAGTTCTTGGCAGTATCTTATGTAATAAGTTTGATAAACGATTAGTTCTTATTTGTGGTTTACTTCTATTTAGCTTGGGTTGCCATTTAGAAACTCGTTTTGGTACTAATTGGAGCTTACATACTCAGCTATTAACCTGTGCAATTATTGGTCTTAGTATGTCAATGACTTTTACTCCATTATTGCAGGTTGCATTTACTGGAGTAACTGAAGCATTAAGTAATGATGCTAGTGGGGTATTTAATTTTTTCAGAAATATTGGCAACTCGGTTGGAACTTCAATCGCTTCAACCCTTCTCAGTCGGAATGAGCAAACTTCATGGAATGATTTATCTAGTCATTTGAAACCTTTTAGTAATGCCGTACAGCAGTTACAAAATGGATTATTTCAGGGGATGTCAATTCAAAAACAGATTACTATTTTTTCTGGGCAAGTACAAGCTCAGGCATTCCTGATCGCAAATATAAATCTTTTCTACCTTGGATGCATTATGGCATTGTCACTTTGTTTGCTACCAATGTTTTTAGCTAAGCCACCCAAAGGAATTATTAAAGTTCATGCTCACTAATAGAAGAAAAATTATATTTCTGCAAAATTATTTCTGAAAAACTGATAGGATAAAAATAAATGGATAAGCAAAAAATTAGCATTATTATTCGTGGTTTATTACTAATTGCTGTAGTTAGTGGTGGGGTATATTGGTATTTTCAACACTCTGAAAAATATCCATCAACTGATGATGGTTATGTGAATGCCAATTTGGTTAATGTAGCACCCAAGGTCAGCGGCTACGTTGAAGAAATTTTGGTTAAAAATAACCAGTTTGTTCATAAAGGTGATGTGTTATTTCGCATTGCGCCAACTGATTATAGTGTTCAATTAGATCAACAGCAGCAGGCGTTACAATATGCAGTTCAGCTGGCTAATAATGCCAAAGCCCAGATTAGTACTGCGGTAGCTAATGTGGCAAGTGCTAAAGTCAATTATGCCAATGCGGCAGAGCAGGTTAAACGTTATACCGAGATGAATCGGCAAAACGCAGCTTCTACCCAGAATTTACAATCTTATCAAACCCAGTTTGCTCAAGCAAAAGCTCAGTTAATTCAGGCAGAAAATACGTTAGAACAATATAAGATTCAAGTTGAAGCTGCTAATGCTCAAGTTGGTCAGGCTAAAGCCCAAGTTGCCAATGCCAGAAATAATGTTGGTTATACTGACGTAGTTTCTTCGGTTAATGGCTTTGTTTCCAATATGTATTTAACCAAGGGGCAGTATGTTGCTGTTGGGCAGCAGGTTTTTGGGCTGGTTGATAATGATAGCTGGTGGATTGATGCTAATTTTAAAGAAACCGATATTGAACGAGTAAAAGAAGGACAGCCAGTTGATGTTAATCTTGATTTATATAAACATGCACATTATAAAGGTGTTGTCCAAAGTATAAGCTATGCTAGTGGGACTACTTTTTCATTACTTCCGCCACAAAATGCGACAGGGAATTGGGTTAAGGTTACTCAGAGATTTACAATTCGGATTAAGGTAGAAAATAATCCTAAATTTCCGTTACGAGTCGGGGCTAGTGCCGATGTTCAAATTGATACAACCAAGTAATAATAAGAAACGGAAATTGGTATGACAAAAATTTCAGTAATTAGCCTAACTACTCTGGCTATGGTACTTGGTGGTTGTGGCATATTTTCTCCAGAATATCATCAGCCTAAGATAGATACCCCGGTATCAACAAAAAATGGAACTATGATTGAATCAAGCAATATCGACTTTAGTCAATTGGAGTGGTGGAAAAAGCTAAATGATCCGGTTTTAAACCAATTAATTGTATTGGCTTTTGCTAATAATGCACAAATTCAGGTAGCTCAGGGGAATATAATGAAAGCCGAGGCAAGCCTGAAGGCGGCACAATACGCATGGATTCCGACTCTAAGCGCTCTTGGTGGTGGGTTTGCTGGAAATACTTGGGCGAGCAGTTTAACTCCACAAGGTGCGCTGGCTGCTAGTCCGGCAGCTCAGTCCGGGAATATAGCAAATATGAATTTTAGTGGACTTTATGGTGGCTTTGTCCCTTCTTATAGCTTTAATGTATTTGCCAATATCAATCAGGCTAAACTAGCCAAAGCTAGCCTAGACATGCAAAAAGCCTTATATAATGCAACTCGATTAACCATTATTGGTCAGGTAAGTGGTGGTTATTTTACCTTGCTGGCGCAGAAAAAACAGCTAGCTCTTCAGGAGCAAATGATTGCAGATCTAATGGAGTTACGCCGACTCGAAATGATTCAGGTAAATAATGGTGCGGCTGATTTGGGTAATATCACCAGTTATGATCAAGAAATTAGCAGTAATCAGGCGAAATTGCCAAAAATTAAAAATTCGATTTCGCAAACTGAAAATGCGTTAAGGGTTTTAATTAATGAAAATCCAGGTATAATAGTTACGAATGGTTCAATTGATAAACTGGTAACTGATAATCTAATCCCAGCCAATATTCCTTCTTCGGTATTAAAAAATCGCCCAGATGTTATTCAGGCGGAAGATAGCTTAAAAATGGCTAATGCAAATGTTGGATTGGCAAATTCTCAGTTTTTTCCAACCATTAGTCTAACCGGGTTTGCTGGTGGGGCATCCGAGGCATTAAGTAATTTATTTAATCTTGGTACTGGTTTCTGGATGGGGAGTGCATTAGTTAGTATGCCAGTTATTAATGCCAGTACTTACGAGCGGGTAAATGTAGAAAAAGGTGGATATTATGCCGGGTATTATAGTTATATGCAAACTGTTAAATCGGCCTTTCAAAATGTTGATAATAGCCTAACTAATAAAGAAAATATGGATAAAATCTATGCTGAAACTCTTAAATCATATAAAGCAGCAAATGATAACTATAAAATAAACCAAATTCAGTTTAAGGCGGGTAATTCTGCGCTGAATAATGTTATTAAGTCAAAATTAAATCTGGATAATGCTAGTTTGGGGTTACTACAGGCAAAATCGCAGCAACTCGATGCTTTGGTACAGGTTTATCAGGCATTGGCTGTCGGTTATGCTGCTGAGAGTGAATTAAGTAAACCGAAGGTATTAGCAGATTAATCTGCCATATGTTGCTATATGTTCGATTGGTAAATAGAATAATTAAGTGGTTTTCCATGTGGATTAGCTGAATTTAGATTGAAATGAAATAAGCTTTTATAGATATTAGGCAGTTAGTCTGAGTTTTAAGATTTGGATTGAGGTTTGATTATTTAAGTTTTTAAATTGCATTTATTAAAGGATCAATAATTATGAAAAAATTATTAACAGCAATATGTTTTACTAGTGCGATTTTTAATATGTCAGGCGCTAATGCATGTACAACTCTTATTATTAAAGACAATCAGGGTGGGGTGTATCAAGGAAGAACAATGGAATTTGGTGATGGACTACCACAAATGTATTTGAATTATTATCCAGTAGGTAGTAAATTTGTAGCAAGTGCCCCAGCAGGTAAAAAACCATTAAGTTATACAGCTAAGTATGCGGTACTTGAAGCCGTTGCGCAAATAGATAAAACTAATCAAAAGACAGCAGTGGATGGAATTAACAGCCAAGGTTTAACCGTAACGGTAAATGCGTTTGGACTAAGTAAAGGAACTGATACTAAAAATACGTCAAATATTATTGATGCTGATAGTCTTGGGCAATGGATATTATCCCAATTCTCTTCAGTTGACGAAGTTAAATCTGCAATTGTTAAGCAATCAATTTGGTTTGAACCAACACTTCTAATGGGATTAAAATTTCCTCTCCATATAGCAGTATTTGATCGATCTGGAAAGGGAATTGTAATTGAATTTATAAATGGCAAATTAGTGGTAAATGATAATCCGGTTGGTGTAATGACTAATGCCCCAGAATTTACTTGGCATTTAACTAACTTAAATAATTATACTTCGTTAAGCAATGTTGGTAATGGAACTGCAAAATGGAATGGTGAGACTCTTCACCAATTTGATACCGGGGGTAATACCCTAGGTTTACCTGATGATGACTCAAGTACTGGAAGATTTGTCAGAGCAGCATTTTACTCTAATTTTGCAACCAAGCCAGATCCAGCGAATGGAGTAGCAACCTTAGGTAAAATCATGAATAAATTTGATCGTATTAAAGGCGTAACTGAAACTAATACTGCAAGTACGGAAGCGTTAGCGAATCCAAGTAGTACTAAATCATACCCATCTGAGTGGACGGTTTTTACTACATTACGTGATCTAAATAATACTACCTACTATATCCGAACTGAAAGTAGCTTAAATTATGCACAATTTAATTTAAATACTATTAAAAATAATCCGAAGCCTTTCAGTCTTCCATTTAGTGATCTATATAAACCCGATGTAGTTAAACAAATCACGAGTAGCAATTGATTCTAAATCATAACTGAGAGTTTTACTACAAAGCTAGTTATCTGTAAATGAGGTGAAGTTAGGAAGCTATTGCGTGAAAAAATTACTAAGTAAAAATGTAGTTGTTCAGATACCTCTAACTCATATAGAATCGTGCTCTTATCTATCAGTAATTGACTAGTTGCCAAAAACATGATAAATAGGTATTATATGTTTAGATCAATAAAACATTTTATTTGTTTATATGCTGGTTAGATTTACGGAGAATTAGTAGGGGTAAACTATATTCTGAAGGAAATATAAATGTTTGAAAATTCATATCAACACTATTTACTGGGCTTAATTGCAGTAGCAAATAATATTTCTGCATTAGCACCATTTATTGCATTAACTTCCGGGCTAGATAAAATAATTATCCGTCGCTTAGTCGTTGTAAGTAGCTTGAGTACGTTTATTATTATGATGGTTTCAATGTTTTGTGGTACTATGCTCTTGGAGTTTTTTGGAATATCAATTAGCGCATTCCAGATAGCTGGAGGTATTCTTTTATGTGGTACTGGCACTAGTATGCTAAATGCAAAAAGCTCAAACGACGTTAGTGGCAAACAGATAATGCACTCTCAAATCGAATACTCCAAATATGTGTCAGCAGCTATTGTGCCAATTGCTCTTCCATTAACTGCCGGTGCTGGAACTATTTCTACAATAACTTTATTTACTGAGATGGCAAAGAAAAGCCACACCATGCCAGAATTATTTGTTGCCATTCTGAGTATTACAGTAGTTGTTTTTATCTGCTTTTATTTTGCAAATAATGTAGTCAAAATTCTTGGGGATATTGGGATGAGCGTATTAATTAAAGTAATGGGATTATTTACACTTGCTATAGGCGTTCAATTTATTATTACAGGTGTTTCTACTGTCTATAAAGGCTTAGTTACCTAATAGTATTATTCATTTAAACAAAATAATACTACCTACTGTATCCAAACTGAAAGTAGTTTAAATTATGCACAATTTAATTTAAATACTCTAAAAAAATAATCCGAAGCCTTTCAGTCTTCCATTTAGTGATCTATATAAATCAGAGCTGATAACTTTGCGATAGAGTCAGTTGTCTGTAGATGATGTAAAGAGAAGGAAGCTATTGAGTGAAAAAATTACTCTATCCGCTATTAGTTTGTACAAGTTTTTCAATATTTGCCGATGAAAATGAATCTGGAGTTGAAAATATAAATGCAAGTTATATTAGATCAGATAATTATATTCAAAACCCTTATCGTTCAATAGTTAGTGGTGGCGGAACTCGAAACCTAAATGAAAGTCAAATTCAAGAGCATAATTTTGCAGAAAAATTGTTTTATGATGGGACATGGAACCTAGAGGCGGGGGCGTCGGCGCAATATACTGGTGTTGGTGCAGGCTACCCAAATTATGCATATGGATTGAATCTCTTTGGGCAGACTGGTAGAGTTGGTGGATTTTCCGCTGGTGGTGTATTTACTGCGATGAATCCTTTTTTTGCTGCGCAGATGAATGGCTCGAATACTAATGCTGCGCCTTTTTTACCATCGAATGAGCAGGTTACTGTTTCGGAAGCTTATCTTGAATATCAGCATGGTAATGTCATTCAAGTCGATGCTGGTTATATCGGGATAAATAATAGTCCTTGGTTATCTGAGAATTATTATGCAAATGTAATGTCTCCTGGCACAACATATCAAGGGCTTTTAGTGAATATGTATCCAGGAGGTGGTTGGTTATTAACTGCACTAACTTTCAATGGTGCACAGATTGTCAGTGAAACCGGATTTACCCCATATACCTTTTATAATAAAGGATATGACTATTTAGGTGGTACTATTGTTAATAATAATCCTTCAGTGACTTCTTCTGGAACAGCTGCTTTGGGGGCAAACTATACTGGCTGGAATAATCAGTATAATCTGCGTATCTGGGGATATCAATTTAATAACTATGGTACATTACTCTATGCTGATAACAGTATAAAATTTCAGCCAAGTAAAGCATTATCTTTTAGCCTTGCCGCACAGGCAGGAACAGATAATCAGCTGGCAAACGGAAGTAACGCCATGACTAATGATAGTTTGGGGCAGATTTCGAGTAATTTTGTTGGGTTACAAGGCGGGGTTAACTATGATTGGTTTGGCTTCAGCATTGGATATAATAATGTTTGGGGACCAAACTCTGCTTATGGTAATGGAGCAATTGTTACCCCATACACCTATGGCTTTGCTACCGATCCACTATATTCCACGCCCTATATGTCAGGATTGGCAGACTTGGGGACTGCTGGTTCGGCATATAAACTGAGTCCAAGTTTTACCTTTCTTAATGGTTGTCTTTCTTTTTCTACCGCCTATACGATATTTAATACTTCTATTGCCGAATGGAATGGAACTCAAGAGTACGATTTTACTGCAACATACAATATTCCAGAGATTAAAGGACTGACTTTATTTGGTGTTTATGCTTATCAGCAGGTGCCAGATATTAATACTAGTGGGAATAGCTATATAACACAGATATATGTTAGCTATTTATATTAATATTATACAAGATAATCAAAAATTAGTGTTTTTTATATAAAGGAGCTTATAAGATGATTAATATGGATTTATTAAATGAGGTTAACTCACTTGAAAATAAAGTATGGGACTTGGCATACAGAATGTGGGAATTAAGTGAATTAAGCTTGGAGGAAGAGCAAAGTTCTAAGCTTACTGCTAATTATCTGGCAGATAATGACTTTATTCTTAGCGATCATGGTATTGGTGGATTAGATTATGCGTGGGTTGCTACTTGGGGTAGTGGAAAGCCAGTACTCGGAATTACAGTTGAGTTTGATGCATTACCAGGGCTAGGTAATGAGATAATAACGAATAAGATGCCAAGAAAGGATGGAAATCCCAATGGACATGGTTGCGGACATAATTTAATTGGTGCTGGAGCAATATGTGCTGCAGTTGCGTTAAAAAGATATTTACAAAAAAATAATATTAATGCAACAATCAAGGTTTTTGGTTGCCCAGCTGAAGAGGTACTAACTGGTAAAAACTATATGGCGAGAGCTGGGGCTTTTGATACCCTTGATGCCTGCTTACATTGGCACCCACTAAATAAAACCATGCCATTTAATATAAATACACCTGCACTGACTAACTTGAGAGTGGAATTTTTTGGTAAAACCAGCCACTCTGGTCTTGCACCATGGGATGGGCGTAGTGCTGCTCATGCGGCAGAAATATTTGTGCATGGCATAAATGCGATGCGCGAACACATTCTTCCCGAGTCTAGGGTTCAATACCTTATTGAGAAGTCCGGTGAAGCAGTAAATGTAGTTTCTGATTATGCAAGAATAAATGTTGGATATCGTGGACCAAATGCAAAGAATGTTTTGAAGTATATGGAGTGGATGAGAGATATTGCTAAGGGGGCTGCTCTCGCAACCCAAACTAAAGAGGCGTTTACTAATTTGGCTGGTGCTTATGATCTTTTACCAAATCAGGTCATGGCAGATCGGGTTATGCACTATTTAACTCAATTAGGTGCACCAGATTGGACCGAAGAAGAGCAGGCTTTTGCTAAGCAAATGCAAGAGTCGGAAGGTTATGAACAAGTTGGTTTATCAACCGAAATTGCTCCAGATCCCAAGGGTACTAATTTTGGTGGTGCAACCGATGTGGGGGATATCAGCTATATTACACCAACATCGGGTGTAGCAATTGCGTGTTGGCCAACTGGTTTTGCTCCACATACTTGGGCAGCTACAGCATGTAATGGTATGACTATTGGTCGCAAGGGTATGATGCGTGCAGCTCAGGTGCTGGCACTTACTGGGCTTGACCTTATTGCTGAAAGTGATTTCTTGACTGCTGCTAAAATGGAGTTTTTAGAGCGTACCAATGGTTGGAAATATCAATCATTATGTCAATCGGACATTCCACCTTTAGCAGCTGAGCATTCGCATCATATCGATACACACGATGCAATTCATCATATGTAAAATTTTTAATTTATATTAACAGATATAGCAACGCCAGTAATATTTATTTCTGGCGTTGCTATATCAATCAAATTCTGTTTAAATAAATGATATTATGAAGTAACTAAGCCTTTATAGACAGTAGAAACATCTGAATAATAAGTTGAGCTCCTATGGCAAGCGGAAATAATCCCACTACTTTGCTGGCACATATTTGGAGTATTCGATTTTGGAATGCATTATCAACTGTTTGCTACTAACCCCATTTAAGCTTTTTGCATTTAGTATGCTGGTGCTAATACCACATAAAAGAATAATGTAACCTATATTCTAAGAGTGCTGCTAGCTTGGAATAGAAATAAAACAAGGCAGGTGAAGTTTTGGTCTGCCTTGTTTACTTCTTGGTATGGATATTAATATTTTGCTATCGTATTATTACATCCGTACTTCAAGACCAAGAGTAGTAATATTGGTATTACCAAAACCGCCGTTATTGCCGCCACCAACTACAATTACGCCAGAGTCTTCAATATAAATTCCAAAACGTTTAGAGAGGTTAAATTGCATTCCGGCACCATAATAGGGACCAACATTAACCGGGGTAATCATGCTCATATTTTGCATATTCATTCCCATCATCATTGAATTGCTCGTTGCTGTTCCTTGCCCAGCATTTACACCTAGACCTAACTTGCCATATAGATTGAATGCGTCTGCTAAAGGTAAAATTCCTTTGGCTGCCAAATGAAAGGTATTAATCATAGCTCCGTTATTTTGATAATTACCACTTGGTAACATATCCATTCCTAATTCTACGCCTAAGCCTGGCTTATAATAAAATCCCATCGTCATGGCATTTAGTGCTAATGAACCAGTGCCCCAGTTACCAGCCGTGCCATAACCTAGCCCGAAATCCATATACATCATATTATCCATGTTCATCATATCTGACATATAGGTACCATTATTATCCGCAAAGGTTGAGAATGAAGATAGTAACAATAAGCTCCCCAGCAATTTTTTCATATTATTCCTTCTATATTATTAAATTTTAAACCCGTTAGGGTACTGGGATTTTACATTACAAATTTTACGACTAAAAGATAAATTTGAAGCTTGATGGCAAAAAATTATTAATTTAAGTTATTTGCTAATATAGTTTTTTTGATGGGTGATGTCTTTTTATGGTTTTGTATTGATTGAAAATAATATGTATAATTACAGTTGGTTATGTATTGTGGGTGGAGGTAAGTAAAAAGGATGAGATTAATCATTTTCTAGGCAAGAAATATTGTGCTGCAAAAAAGCAACATTTTTGAGGGCGTAGGTTTTTTTAGAATACTTATGTTTTTTTAAGAAGTTTTTTGCAGCTTTTTATTAACTTCTTCATCAAGAATCAATACCAGAGGGCGTAATAAGCTTTTAGGTGGTGACTGAAAACAATTCATTTCCTGAATTTTCTCAATTACTTGACGAGTGCTTGATCCTATAATGCCAAGCTTTGGGCAGATTTGATCACTGATCACTTTTGCTATTGTTCCTCTGCCGATTTGTAAAATATCAGCAATTTGATATTGGGAGAACCCAATTGTCAGTAAATATGCAATTTCCAGCTCACGAGGTGCGAATATCTGTAAAACATCATTCATTTCTGCTTCAGTTAATTTAATCAATTTGTTATTATCATGTGTTTTAAATTGTTCAAAATAATCATTAATGCCAAAAAGTTTATGTGTTGAATAGTATATTTGGATAGCTATTACTTCTTCGTTTGGGTTAAATAGTGGAATTAGTGTACATAGATACGATTCATAAATACTTCTATAGGGGATCATTTCAACAAAGCTTACGACAACCTTTTCTTTTACTACCAATAATTCCAGCTTATACAGCAAATTAAAATAATCTTGAATTTGATCTATGATTTGTGAGTCTGTGATTCCCATTTTTGTGCGAATAATTTTGGTGTAGGTGCTGTTGTAACTCATACCTATTACATCTTCCCATTTATCAAAGCCTGCTGATTTTGCCAATGTATTTGTTGAGCATAAAATGCAACCATTTATGTCTTTTATTGCTGAATAGATATTTTGATTAATAAGAGGGCGAAAATTATTTATTATCACATCATTTAAATAGTTTTGCATATGCTTTTCCACTAATACACAGTAGTTATTATCAAATATGAGAAAGATTTTGTACGATCTTATATGCTACAAAATTTGTTAGGCACTATCCCCACCAAAATAGTTGGTTAAATAATAATTTGGTAACAATTATACTACAGGCTGCAAAAATAAGAAATAGAAGTTGTTTTTGTATAATGTTTAAATTATTTAACCACAAGGAGAAGGTTGTGAAAATATCAAACCGTATTAATAAGCTGTATGGTGTACTTATTGCATCAGGTAGCTTATCATTAGTTGCGTGTAATAGTGGTACAACAGGTACTAGCCAAGGTACAAATGCAGCTTCAAATGAAGTTGTACATGCTAAAGCGTCAAAAGCAATTATTGCCGCGAATAACTGTTTAATTCCTACCGTGTCAGGTAGTGGGCAGGTTAATGGTTCAGGAACTGTTGTAGTTGAAGTAACTAATAAGTGTAGCCAAAATCAGACCGTTGATGGGCATACTATCCAGTTTGCAACGCAGGATGTTAAAGGTAATTATGCTGAGATTAATGACTGGACATCAACTAGTAACAGTAATTTATTCCCAATTAGCTTGAACCAGCAAAATATTCTTGAAAACTATATTAGTACTAGTAAAGTATTAAAACCAAATGAAAGTATCAAGTTTAGTAGTACACGTATTTATACTACCAATAATAATAAATTTGACATCGCGAAAGCTCAGGCAACTGCTGCCATTGATGGTGTAATCCCATCGAAAGAACCAGAAACTGCTGCAATGACAGTTAAGGTTGATACTGCAGGGGCTGAGTGTACTAAGGCAACTAAAAATAAACCATCTAGCTGTGATGGGATTAATGTGGATGTTGCTGATGCGACTGGTAATGTTGTGGCAACATTTGCAATGCCAGTTGAAGGTGGTGAAAAGGTTGTGGATGGGCTTAATGTTGATCAGAAATATAGCGTAAGTGCAACTCCACTAGCTTCAGAAAGTATCAGCTATGCACCAACTTCAGATGTTACTATTGCTAAAAATAAGAAAAATGAAGTGGGTGTAAAATATACTAAAGTTGCTGCGGTTACTACTGGTAGTCTAGTGATTAATGTTCCTCAAGTACTAGAAACATATACTGGCGTGATTGATGTTTTGGTTGTCAAAAATGGTGCTGACGTTGTAGCTCAATATCACTTGAAGCAGGGCACTCTTTCGCCTAAACTTGATTTGCCAGTTAGTGATGAAAATAATACTTATGAAGTGAAACTTGCTCGTGGTATTGCTGACCCAGTTAATGGTAAATATTTCAATCAAGCACCAAATAATATAAAAGCTGTAGCGATCAAAAAAGGAAAAGAAACTACCTTTAACCTTGCTTTTAAAGCTGTTGCTAATAAAGATCTGAAAAAAGTTACCCTAGATGTTAAAGGTTTAACTTCAGGTCAAACTGCCAAAATTTCTTTTGATGATGCAGCTCACTCATATAATTATTCAGGTGACAGTGTGTTATCAAACGGTCAGAAACAGTATATGGCTGAAAGTGGTCTAGTTTTTGCTATCGGTGGTGTTAGTGATACTGCGGTAGTGAATTATGGTCCAGTAGTAATTGATAAAGCAGTAAAAGCTACTCTTGATTTTGGTAAGGTTGAGCCACAGCCAAATCCTGAGCCTACACCTGAGCCAGTACCGGGTAAACCAGGTGAATATTCATGGAGTTTGTTCCTTAAAGGTCCACAACTTCTAGATAAAGATGGATCATATCCTTATTTACCATGGGAAGAAATTCGTGCCGCTGATGGACCTAACGATTTTTATGGTATGAGTGTATCTTCAGATGGCAAGCTTGCAGCATTAGCTATGGCAGATAACACAATTAAGGTTTATGATATGGAAACCCAAACTGTTAAATATGACCTTGGTATGCCTAAATTCAAGCTTTATGATAATGTTGATATGCTAAATGGTAGTATATCAGTTAAATGGAATGGTACGAATAAACCACAGGTAGTTTACTTTTCGCGTTCTGGTGGAGTAGCTTACTTTGATGGAAGTAAATGGAGCATTCTTTCTGATATTGCTGAATACGATGCTATAGATTACTTTGGTGATTCAGTAAAAGAAACTCTTGGGCAGTGGAAAAATGGTGGATTTAATGGATTTGAAGTTGACTGGTCTGGTGCAACTCCAAGAATCGCAATTGCCATCGAAGAGTTTGATACTGTAAAACCACGTAGTCAGAAATTTGGTTCTCTTTATGTCTATGAAAATGGTAAATGGAAACAAGTCGTAAAAACTACCGCTGATGTCCAACTGCTTAGTCTTGCTCCGGCTAGTAATGGTTTAAAAGCTCTATATGACGTTAATGAAACCCAAACCCTAGGGCATCCGGTTTATTATTATAATAATGGCAATGTTAAGAAAATTGCATCTTCGTGGTCTACTGCATATGGTCAGGGTGGTCGTACTGTTGATACTGATTGGAGTCAGGGTGATCCACGTATCATTTATCAGGATGAAAATACTGTTAAATTACTAAATACCAAGAATAATAGCAGTAAAGTACTATATCAGTTCCAGCATGATTTTGAACTTAAGGGACCTTTATCTGTAAGTCATATTAATAGTCAGTGGAATGCCAATGATGCCAAAATAAAAACAGTTTTTGCTATGCAAAATGGTGCAGTTGAATACTATGGCGATGGCAAATTAACCGAGTTATCTGCTCCGATAAGAGGGTGGGATTTTGGTTCAACAATAAGTGGTGATTTGGCTGTCAGCTGGAATTCTGGGACTACTTTCCCTGAAGTATTTGTCGGCAAAGGTGGTAACTTCTATGGTGATGTGAAGCTTATGGCAAATAATGGTGGTAGCACTATGTCAGCGGTTACTATTAACTATAACTCTAAAAAATATACAGCCATTGGCTATAATAAAGTGATTTGGAATAGCAATGGTACTGCGGGTAAAATTGTTGCTCAGATCTCAACTGGTGTTGTAAATGGTCATGCACAGTACCCATTTGTGGTTGGTACTGCCAAATAATTTCTAATCATGCATTGCTACCTTAATGTGGCTTTGCATAATTCATTTTTTTCTTAGGTTTCTGCCTCTTGGCCACTGCTTATTCGGTGGCCTCTTTTTTTATTCTTTTTCATCACAAATATCAAATCAGCTAATGCTCTTCATTCCGTCAAAACTGTATAGGTAGATTGCCGATATGGCTATATCGGTGGATTATCAATGGTTGTTATTATAACGTTATGGAAGATTTTAATTAGTAACTAATCATCAAGGAGATATTTTATGAAAACTAATCAATTAAAAAAACTATCAGCAATTTTAATAGCTGGAGGTAGTTTATCATTAGCAGCATGCAATGGCGGCTCATCGGCTTCTGGTGCTGGAAATCAGATTAATGGTGGCGCTGATCGTCAGGCAAAATCTCTTCATTCAGCAGCTAAAAAACCAATTTTTACTCAATCAAAATGTTTGAGTGCGGCTTTCTCGGATACAACTGGTTCAGGTCAATCTGGGCATACATTATTAACTGTAACTAATAATTGTGGCGTAAATGTGACTATGGATAAACATCCTATCGTATTTAGTGGTGTGGATAATCATGGTGAAAATGTCGCTTTTGGTTACCATGGTAGTGGTGGGGTAGTGCATGAGAAAGACAACTGGAATGGTAGTACTGCCAGATTGATGGATGGTGAGTATTTTGGTGAAATTCCGGCAAGTGGAGAGTTTCATGGCTTGAGCCTTCCTGCTGGTAATAAAGTAGTATATGATGTGCCAGTTTTGGCAGATCCCGGTGCTAAATTTGATCAGAATGCAGCAAATCAGAGTATGTATGTTTTAGATGCTGATGCTCCAGTGGAAAAAGCTGATGGTGTTATGTTTATCAATATAGATACAACAAAGGCTGGTTGCAACCTTAAAACAGATAGTTGTGCTGGTTTACAGGTGAGTATCAATGATTTGGAAGGCAAATCAGTTCAGTCTTTTGTAGTACCTAAAGAATATTTGGGGCAGGAATACACCCAACCAGTTGATGGATTATATAATAATCAGAAATATACAGTTAATGTATTGCCTCTTGAAAATACAAAAACTGTAGTTAGCCCAAAAACAATTACTCTTAATGCAGAAGACCTTACGAAAGACGTTGTAACAGTTAAAGTTACTAAAGATAATTCGGTAAAAACTGGTACAGTTAAGATTACTTTGCCATCAGTACTAGATAGCTATACTGGTACATTACACGTAGATGTAATCAATACTAAGGCTCATAATGAGGTTGTGGCAGGTGCTGATATCAAACAGGGTAAATCGTTTAATGTCAAATTACCGATTAGCGATGCAGCACATGAGTATGTGGTTAAAACTTCTACAGGTTTGGCAGATCTGGCACAAAATAAATACTTTGTAGAGGACAGTGAAAATAAAGTAGAAGTTAAAACTGGCAATTCGAATGCTTTCATGATTCCAATGGTAGAAGCTAAACATGAAACTCACCCATTGACAGTTAAAGTTACTGGTCTTGCTAATGGTGATAATGCTAATGTTAATTTTCAGGATTTGGGCAATAAGTATAGCTATGTAAGTACTCAGTTAAGCACTAGTGCAAAATACCAAGTTGAAACAGGTCTTACTTTGGGGATTAGTGCTAGTGTTCCAAAAGGTAAAACTGAGTATGCTAATGGCGTAGTAGTAAAATCAGTAGCACCAAAAGTTAAAAACGTGAGTATTGAATTTCATCAAGGCAAAAATCCACAAGTTGAGCCAGTTATTAAGCCGACAAACCAGTATAAATGGGCTAAAACTGCTGGAGGAGATTCATCTGCAGTTTCAGCATCGCCAGATGGTTCAAAGGCAGTTATAACTGGTTTTGATGGTCAAATTAAGCTTCTTGATATTAAATCAAACAAAATGACCAACTTGGGCTATAAAGATATTCATCCTCTTATGGGTAATGTAAATCAACGAGTTGATGTTAACTGGTCAAATGGTACACCACATATAGTAGTGGTATGGGGAGCAAACGTACAGTATTATGATGGGGTTACTTGGAAATCATTACCAAATATTCCGTATAGTGTAAATTCAAGACTGGATATGTCTGAGATTTCTGTGGATTGGTCAAATACCACGCCAAGAATTGCAATTGCTTCTACACATTATGATTTAAATAATCTTAAACCTTATGGCGAAGTGTATTTATATAACTCAGCTGAGGCTTCTGCAAGATGGGAGCAAATTTACTCAGCTAATCATGAAGTGGGTGAAATTAGTCTGGCACCAGGTAGTGATAAAGTAATCTTTTATGTACATGCAGAGTACTATGGTACATCGAGCTTAATGTATTATAACAATGGTTCTATCCATGCAATTGCTGATGTAACGGGTCATATCTTCCAGGCAGATTGGTCTAAAGATGAACCAAGAGTCGTATATAGCGGTAATCAGAGTGTACAACTTTTAAATGTGGGAACAAATAAGACTACAACTTTGTATAAGTTTAATGCTAATGATTACCAAGATGGACCTTTAGATATGTCTCAGGTTTCTGTGAAGTGGGAAGCCAATGATGCCAATATTAAAGCAGTAATAGCTATGGATAATGGTGCGGTTGAATATACTGCTAATGGTCGTACAACTGAGTTATTTGGTGCAGTTGCTGGTTGGAATGAAAATGGAGTTCATACTGAAGAAACTGATCCGAATAATCCATTTGCCAGACAGATTAGCAATATGCAAGTTAATTGGAATAGTAATGGGATGATTCCAAGCATTGTCTTAACTCGTATGGTTAATGAAACAGACTCTTATGGTTGGTATACTGGTAACTTCCATCCTGAACTATATGCTTATAACAATCTAGATGGTAGCTGGTATAGTGTTAGCACTAATATTGATAGCCAGGCTCTGTCAGTAGTATGGGGTTCATCAGGATTTGCTGATAAGATTCTTGTTAACTCTCCGTTACAGATTGCTACTTTAAAATAAGTAAGAGTGGTTCTTAGTGAGGCAGTATTCGATATGAGTGCTGTCTTGCACATGTTTTTAGTTTTATATGTTTTAAGTTACGATATTATTGATTAGTTATCATATCTATTTGGTTAGGTGTGATTCCCCACCAAAATGGTTGGTTAAAATAAATCAATAATATGGTTATAATTTGTTCTCAATTTTGAAATTTAGGAAGGTATTTATATGAAAAAACTTTTACTTTTAGTCCTTGGTGCTACTGCTGGAGCACAGGTGTTTGCTCATGGTTGGCAAACTTATCCATTATCACGTACAGAATATCAGAAACTGCAAGGGATGGCACCAGTGGTATGGGAACCGCAATCAGTAGCCGCAAATTTGACTGGCGGTGGCGGTAGTGATTATGATGGAATCCTTAATTATTATAACGGTGGTGCATTAGGTTTCTTCAAGGCTTTTCATCCGGCACAAGGGCGTAATATTTGTAGTCAAGGTGGACGTTGGAGTTCGTTGGATACACCAGTTCCTGAAGCGCATATGACTACAGTAAATTATGGACAAGATTTACAATTTAAATGGACTTATACAGCATGGCATCAACCAAGTAATATGTTTGTATTTATTACTAACTATAAGGGTACACAATATAATGCTAATCCAACTTGGAGTGATTTAACCTTACTATGCTCTGTGCCAATTTCTACCAAATCAGATACTGGTAGCTGGAAATGTAAATTGCCAACGATTCAAGGTGCTGAAAAACAGGTTCTTGTAACTGTATGGCAACGTCAAGATGCGGCAGGTGAAAACTTTATTTCGTGTTCTGATGTGAAATTTAAAGGTGGTACACCAATCAAACCTGAAGAAATCTGGTCGCCAATTACAACTAATGCAGAACCTTGGATACAAAAATTAGGTGCTGTAGGTGCTGGTCAATTAGTTACTTTTGAATTATATCAGAAAAATAAAGCTGGAGTTACTAGTACATTAGCAACTTATTCTTTATCTGTAACTAAAAATAATAAAGATACTTGGGATAGTATCCTTGCGAAAAAAATTAATGAAGATACTACAATTACTCAGGTGGTTGCAGTTGGTAAATTAAATGCCAAGGAAGGTACTGTAACTTACGATTCGGCAGATCAAACTCAAGATTTTGTTTATCTAAATAATACTCTTGCTGATCCAACCATGACTTATAGTTACAAGATTAGTAAAAAGAAAGATCCTAATCCAGTAGTTAATCAATGGACTCCTACAGGTCAGGAATTAAAGTTCTGGCTAGGCAATGGAAATATCAAAGCCGGTGATAAGTTATTATTCTCTTTGAATATTGCTGGTGTTGAACAGACTATTGAGCCAGTTGAAATCAAAACTGCAGCAAATGTTAAAAATGTTGAAAAATTGATGGTTCAGGCAATTAATAAACATGTATTTAATGATGGGCTTAAAGTTAAAGCTGGTGTTTTAGAAGGAACTCAGGTTAAGTTTGTTGATGGTGGTGCTAATCGGGTTTATATCCATAAGGCTTCTGATGATACAACTTATTCATCTTATGTAATTCGTAATGGTACAACTCCAATTTCCAAATATAAAATCTATCCAGATGGAATTGGTTCTTACAAATCTGGTGAGATTGTAATGGATGGTAGTAATGGTAAGATGTATTCATGTAAGTATGTTTCATGGTGTAACTCAAAAGCATATCCATTAAACTCTGATGCTTGGATGGTATATGATCCAAAACCAGCTCCAGTTGGTTATGAGACATATAAAGAAGGAACTACTTATTCAAAAAATCAGGTAGTTGCTGGTACTGATGGTAACTTATATGAGTGTATCCAGCCGGGTTGGTGTAGTGGTGCAGCTTGGGCATATGCTCCAGGAACAGGTACTGCATGGACGCAAGCGTGGGCTAAAAAGTAATACGTATTATCTTAATAAAGGGTGGTAGTTGTTATCGCCCTTTATGTAAAGAATAATAGTTTTGACAAACTGTTTCAATCTGATTTATACTGTAGCTTTATTTTAATAATTTATTAACTGATAATTATTGTTGGAGTATTTTTATATGTCTACAATTCAAAAAATTTTGGCGTTACAAGCACTAAATGCATGTAAAAAAGAATCATGTATGGGTGGTGGTGGCGGTTCATGCAGCAAAGGTAAATGTAGCGGTAGTTGTTCAAGCAAAAGTAATTGCAACCACATTGGTTAATTTGCTAAAAATAATTTGCTATATGGCTGATGGAGATTCTTCATCAGCATTTTTTTTGGATAATGAGAATGAGATTACCTGAAAAATCTGTCATTGATAGTTGGGAGAATACGCCAACTATTTACCGTTTAATGCATGAAAATCGCTGGAGTAGACAAATTGCCAAGCAATGGTTTACTGATTTTATGCGCTGGCTTTATACCTCACATCGGAGTGAGCTTGAAAATGGTAAATATTTTATGATGGATAATTTACATTATTTGGATGATGTTTGGCATGCCTATATTTTAAGTACGCGTGATTATTTTAAAATGAGTAGGGAGCTATTTGATGTGGAATACATTCATCATAATCCGGAAAACCCCTTCTTAGCAAGTCCGATGCCGGATGATGTCACTGCTTATCAAATGAATATGCTCCTTGAGGACTGGGGTGAGGAATATATCGACCGGGTATGGAATTATGGTGCGGATATGTATGATATTGTTGCTGCTGCCGAAACAGCTAAATCAGAGGCTAAAAATAATGAGGCAAATGTATAAAAGCTTTTTTATAACTCTAGTACTGTGTTTTTTGCTAAAACCAGCATTAGCAGTTTCATCGGTAGAAAAACAGCAAGTTTTAGCTTCAATGAATAATTTTTTGCGAGTTTTGGATAATAATGAGTCATGGAATAAATTGACTCCATATATTGATTTTCCTGATGCAGGAGTACCTGATTGTGGGATGTTTATCGAAAGCTATCATTCACATTTATTAATGATTAATGATACCAGAGCTAGTGTTCGGGTTCAGTTTAATGTCGCTGGCGAGTTTGCTGGGTTAAATTATTATCGTTATCCCCAGTCAATAAAAAGAGAGGTAACTTATCGGTTGGTATATACTAATCGTTCGTGGTCAGTGATAGATGAATCCGAGGTAACAAGTTATATTCCATCCTTTAATGGCACTTCTTCGTGGAAAGTACGTACAGCTGATATTGCTTTTATGAATATTCGTTTTATTGACTGGCATATGAGATATTATTCGCCACATACGACAGATCGGATTAAAACTGCGTTTCCTCCACAACATTGTTGGGTTAGGTAGTGCTTATATTAGTGTCAGTTATTTGTAAGGGTGGGGTATGGAAATAGAATATCAGTTAAATAAAAAACTGGAATCAGTTAAGCCTGAATATAAAGGTAATTTGAAGAAAAATGGTAGATTTCTTAACTATCAGAAGGTTGCTGCACCAAAATTAAAAGATATCCTGCGTTGGAAAACTTCAAAAAACCCACAAATGGAAGAAAAGCGTGCAGATGCCTTTCGTCTTGATACACTTGATGATCCAGCAATATTTGATCGCACTCGAGATAAGGTTGTTTGGCTTGGTCATGCCAGTTTTCTTGTGACTTTAAATGGTTGCAATATCCTTCTTGATCCAGTATTTGCGGATATTCCCTTAGTTAAGCGGCGGGCAAAAATTCCCTTTCAGCTTAAAGATTATGATTCAATTGATTATATTCTGATTTCACATGCCCATTATGATCATTTGGATAAAAAAACTGTGAGGAGGCTTGCTAAAATAAATCCTGAGCTTAAAATCTATTGTGGTCTAGGGACGGCAGAGTTATTACAGAAAAGATGGAGAATTAGCAATACCGTAATTGAAGCTGGTTGGTATCAAAAATTTCCACTATTTGCCGATGGGGTAGAGATTTATTTTATGCCTGCCCTACATTGGTCGAATCGTAGTTTGCGTGATCGTAATTTACGTTTGTGGGGAAGTTTTATAATTCGTGGTAAAAATTCAACCATTTATTTTATGGGTGATAGTGGTTATTCACCACACTTCGCGGAAATTGGACAACTTATTCCGGATATTGATTATGCCATATTGGGGGTTGGTGCCTATATGCCAAGAAATATTATGCAGTATAGTCATATCAATCCAGAAGAAGCCAAGCAGGCTTATCATGATTTGGGGGCGAAGTATTTGATACCGATGCATTATGCTACTTATGATCTTACCGATGAGCCTTATAGTGAGCCACTCAAAAAAATTCAAGGTTTATTCATCGAAGAAAAAGATAAGCTAAAAGACATTGGCATTGGGGAAATCCTTGATCTAAAAAGCAATGACTCTTAATGATTAACTTCTTAATATTATTTTAGTTTTATGTAAATAAGCTTTGCAGATGCTAATTTTTCTTGTTATAATCGCTGCCAAATAAACAGATACTTTGATATAAATGATAAAGAAATCCCCATGGTATTATATTTGGGCTAATCACTTTAGTGCTATCGAGCAAAAACAGATACTAGCCTTTTTCCTCCGAGTCGTTATTGAGTATTGTGGCTATTTTCTTCTTTTGTCACATCACCATTCTATTGCCATGCTTATTTTTAATACTAATGGCTGGTATCCGGTAACAATCTATTTTGAGCTGATCTTTTGTCTTACAATTATTGGTAGTTTTATTGTTGCTTATTTATTGTTTAATAAAAAATATTACAGGCTGAAGTTCCGATATTTGGAATATTTTAGTTATTTTGGTTTATTTTTATATTTGTCATTTTTTGCCTTGGGACTAAAATTATTTAAACTACATTATCCCGATAGTCTTAAATTTACTTTTGTGTTGACATCTGTTGTCTTTTTATTTTGTAATGGCTATGAAAAGCTCCTTCGAATAAGCAGCTTACTTGTAATCGCTAAAGATAGAAGTAAATATTTATTTCTGACACAGGGCTTTTTTATTTCAATTGCGTGTGGGTTATTTGCTGCTAGCTTTTGTATCAAGGCATCGGTAATTGGTGGTAGTCATCATTTTAATCAAATGGAAGTTATGGTTATACCTACGCTTGCATTGAGTTTTCTAACTGCTATTTTTGACTGTTATCTTCATAAGTATTCTTTAGTGAGTTTCCAACTATTGCCAGTTACAAGTATTGTAGCCAAACTTAAATCTAGTCGCAAAGAGCTAACAGCACGATTAGCCGTTAATCTGATGACTGGAGTCTTTCTTGTAAAGTGGTATTTTAATTTACCTTTTTTATTGCAATATGGTGAGAACTGGTCACCAACTGCGATTGCAAATATAATTTTAATTTGTAGTATAGTTTCACTGCTTGGTGGAGTGTTTTTTCGCTATTTATTTCAGAAGGTTGATGTTTCAAAATTATTTACCTATTGTATCCTAGCTTATTTTCTGCTTATAAGTATTATTCACTTTAATCTATATTTCCACTATCTAGTTGGTTTAAGCGTTGTAGTTATGGCATTACTTTATAATTTTTTAAATAGCATTATTAACCGAATTGTTCATCATGATTATTTTGATATTCCTGTAAATATTATTCTTCTTATTATTGGCTCAGCGATTGGAATTGTTGTAGTTGGTTATGTAAGTAGCAGCCTTAGCATTTTCTTTGCCAAACAAATTGGAGTTAGCTCTACACCAATAGTTAATGCTTTGGTACTATTATTTGTGAGTATCTTGGGATTAGTCGGCTTTTATAGGATGGGGCAGGATAATGATTTTTGATGAAAGATTATTTGGCGAACTAACTAAGTTAAATATATTTCAGTTAGTTGTTGTGAATATCTCTCCTGATATACCTGTGGCTTCTGTAAATTTATTTTCTTATAATGAGGGTAAATGGACTAGCCCATTAATTGATCTTCCTGCTGTAGTTGGTAAAAATGGAGCAACAGGCAATAAACAGGAAGGGGATAACAAGACCCCACTAGGTTTATATAAAATAAGTCTTATTTTTGGCACTTTATTAGATTCAAAGATAAATAAAATGCCTTTTCGGCGGATAAGTTCTGAAGATAAGTATATTGATGATTCGGAGCATCCAGATTATAATTGTTGGATAAGTGGGGGTACTTCTGCTAGAAGCTATGAAATAATGTTACGTCCAGATGGCTTATATGCTTTGGGCGCAATAATTGATTATAATACCAACCCAGTAATTCCGGGAAAAGGTAGTGCAATTTTTCTACATATTTGGCGTGGGCAGAGAACTGGAACAGAGGGGTGTATCGCTATGAGCTTGACTAATTTAAAACTCTTACTTGAATCGCTTAAATTTTCTAGAAATCCACATATTTTAATTACGTCATAATCTTTCTACTTTAAAAACTGAATTTTTTGGTCCATTTTGGATTAGCATCTGAAGATAAAGTATGCTAATATTGCATAATTATTTAAAAAATATTTCGCAATAAGTGAGGGGTTATGAAAAACTGTAATTTTGCTATTTTATTATTGGCGAGCATATCGGCAATAAATTTAAGTTCATGTAATGGTGGTAGCAGCAGTAGCCCAGCCCCAACTCCTGCTCCGTCGCCAACACCCAGTCCAACTCCTACTCCGTCGCCAACACCAGGTCCATCTTCATATTCGACGGTGGCATGGTTTTGCCCTTACAATCAACAAACATTAAATAATCTTGGAATGACAAGCATTTCAAATGAAATCTGTAGTTCAACAGCAAGAACTCTTACAGGTAATGGAATTCCTTCTGATCAGATGGTTGGGACATTTCCAAATACCTACTGCCCCAATACGATTAGTTCTCAGAATGTATCATTTACAGCAACTGTTACTCCAATTATAGGTAGCGTCAAAGCTGTAGCACCAACAGTGGGGTATATGAATAATGGCGTGGCACTTGATCCGGGGACTGCCGAAGTAGTTAGAAATGATGGGAAAATTTGGAATATTGAAGCAATAAATCCATCTTCAGAGTCGCCAAATAAAGCACTTAATCTTGGTTTGGATAATGATAATGGGCATGTCCAACCCACGGGAAAATACCACTATCATGGATTACCAATTGGTTATCTTGATTTATTATCTGGTTCTACTGGAGTACCTTCCAAACCCATACTTGGTGGCTGGGCTGTGGATGGCTTCCCTATCTATCTTTTATATGGTTATAGTGATCCCAATAATATCTCAAGTAGTGTTGTGGCAATGGTATCAAGTTATCAGTTAAAAACTACGCCTGATGCAGGTAGACCATCAACTACACAATACCCCATGGGAACATTTACTCAGGATTATGAGTATGTTGCCGGACTTGGAAATCTTGACGAATGTAATGGGGCAACGGTAAAAACCCAGGAATTTCCTGATGGGATATATGCATATTTTATAACCACAACTTATCCTTACATTCAACGTTGCGTTAAAGGCAATTATTAAATTGCGGACTAGTCTAATAACTGAACTTATCACAATTATGTGTGCCAGCCTAACAGTTGGCTTTTTTATCACCACCAAATTAGGTATCAAATTTGGTGTTAGCTTTTTAATATTTTCATTAAGTTCGCTTATTGGAGCTTTTTATCTGAAAAATAAAATAGATTCAAATAGTAGAATACTTATTATTTCATTTGGTTATTCCATTATTAGCTGGGTATTTTTTATTGCTGCCAATCCATTATTTCAAATGCCATTTCATCCTGAATACCTTTTTCTTGGGTTACTACTGTCTGGTGGAACACTTTTGGTTAAGCAATCATTTGTTGGAATTCACACATTAATCTTTACATTGTTAACGGGATTAATAGCTGGAATATACCAGTTATATAAAGTGAGTAGTGGAGCATTGCAGAATATTTCTGATTGGCATTATATCTCTGCAATGATGATCATTATTGTAAATATTAGGATGTTATACAACCTCTTTTTCAGAAAATATTCTGAAAGTTGTATAATCATGAAGCCTTCTTTAAAACATTTAAACCTGTGGTTTTCTTTATTATTGGTTTTATGGATATTGTCTATAACGATGGTAATTACAGCTAATGCATTAACCCCAGGATTTATTTGTATCTTATTAGCATCTATAATATCGCTACTTATCTGGAGGTTTAGGAGAGTTGATGCTACGGTAAATATTAATAAGGAGCTATTATTAATAATAGTATTATTGACAATTAATTTTCAAGAAAAAGCATTTTTTCAGTTTGCGCCAAGGGTTGGAGTGCTTCTAAATACCTTAGACTATTCTATTATTGAAAATTCAGCGGTTTTGATTATTGGCGTATTGGCAATTATTAAGATTTCTCAAGAAAATCTATTGGGTGAATTATTTTCTTTAGTAATTTGTCTATATATTATTTTAAATCAGCCTTTGAACTATATTTACCCATTTATCGAGAACAACCATTACCATCTGGGGATTCATTATTTTCCCGGGGTGTGGACAGCCTTACTGTCAATTCCAGTTGCAGTAGAGTGTTTGTTGAAAATAATTGTGAAATAAATAAAGAAGCCATCAGCTAGATACAGAGGGAGAAAAGCAAAAATGGAGTAAGTTATACCTAGCAGATAGCTTCATAGTCTTAAAATTCTTAACGACAACCGTTAACAACTGCGGTTGGTGAATCACTAGCAAAATCACATTTTACATTTTTACCAGTAGTATCGTTTTTAAATTTTACCTCATACATACCATCATGTTTTTTCTCATCTGCAATCAGACAATTATCCTGTACTTGTTTTAACGTTGTCGCAGTTGTGATATTTAGTGGCTTTCTATCTGGACTAGTTTGACATTTTAGTGTGCTCATATCCAATGATGCAGCAAAAGATAATACAGGCAACGCCATAATAAGTGCTAATAATTTACGCATAATAAAACCTTTAAAATAATTAAAGTCAAAAAGCTTGTTTGACCAATAAAAGATCAAAGCAGGCGAATTTTACATTAATACATAGTTAGTAGTTGTCCATTTTTGTGCCAAAATTGGTTAATTAAAAAAGCTCATGAGAATCCATGAGCCTTTTTACAGATTATAACTATTGTCCACCAGATAACGGATAACCTGTTGTTGGAGCGCCACTTCCATAATATTGGCTAGGAATACTACCATCGAGGACAACAAAACTAAGTGTTTGATTTGGTTCTCCTGGGAAGAAACAATAACCATAACCACCAGTATTACCAGTTGTATTACATTGGGAAATTGTAATATCACCCAACCCAATAGTATATAAATCATTCAGCGCCTGTGCAGTATTCACGATTCCAACCGCATAAGTCTGATCAGAAACATTAAACTGTAACCAATTACTAATAGAGCTGTTGTTAACTGGATATGCACTACAGCTACCATTAAATGATTCCATTGGGCATTGCAGACTCATACCACCATTACTATTATTATAGCTATAACCTAGATATAGCGGCAAAATAGTACCATTTGGAGTTGTAACCTGAACATAACCCACCTCGGTATTACTTCCTCCACCGCTAGTTAATTCACCATTACTGCCCATATTAAAACCGATCATCAAATTAAAGTTATTGGAACTAATAATGGTATTACTACCCGCCCAGCTAGTATTATTCAAATACACACTATAGCCCTGATGCGTTGAATTGGTAACAAATGAGTTTACGCCACTAGCGACGTTGGGTGAGTTTGGATTCCAATAATCAGAGCAGGTATAAGGACTGATACAACTTTGCGTAGACCAATTGATGCCATTGGCATTAGTAGTTAGGCTTGAAGATAATAACGACGCTCCTGGCTGAGTACTAAAATTAGCATAGGTATTACATTGCATAGTACCATGCGTATTTGCGCTAATTCCCGATTCTGAGCCGCTTACTGCTGGCATATTAGCACCCAGATTAGTTAATGGTGCGCTATAATTCGCACACCAGTTAAGGTTAATTGAATTAGTCTTATTTTGTGCTGTTACCGCAGTTAATGTCGTACCGTCATAATAGCCTTGTGAAGGCGTCGTAAAAATTAGTGGACAATTAATTTGGTTATTGTTATACAAGTTTGAAGCGCACTGTTTGTACGCACCCAAATATGGATTTTCATAAAGATTCATACTTTCAATCCAGCTGCCGACTGGTACCTGATTAGTAGAAACCGCATAGCCCGTTGGATTTGTTGGACTTAAACTACCCTGCATAGTTTTGGCAATAGTGGCTAAATTAATCATGCTCTGATAACTTTCAGCATAATTATTGATTACCGCTTGCCCAGATAGCGCCGGATCGGTAAACGATGCAACCATTAAACTCAGATATAAGCCATTAATCATCTGCCCAAAAAACTTGGCAAGATTGGTTTGTGCCAAAATATAGGCATTATATGCTTCAGGGCTGCCTGGAGTACAGGTTCCCTTACAATTATACTGTGTTGCTAGTGGCAAAGCTGAACCATCTAATGGGTTACTATACGGAGGGTTACTATACGGACTGGCATAACGAATATAGTTAGCAGTGGCTTCAATATTATACGCAGTTTGTAGCGAAGCTATTGATGATTCATAGATATTGACCAAATACAAATTATAGCTATTTAAGTTGGAAACTAAATTTGTAGTAACACTATTGGCAATTGCGCTCCCACCAGTAAATGGAACATAATCTAATACCAACGATTCCATTTCATAAAGCGCCCCGCCAAGATCGGTATAGTTTTGACTATTAATCGCGATATAAGATAAATTATAACTAGTTCCATTCCAAATAGTATCGCTTGTTGCATTGGTATTGGTAATCGAAGTATAATAAGAGCTGGTTGCCTGATAATCTAACCAAGTTGTATTATAGATATTTGCAAAATCCTTAACCCCAGTAGGACTATTAACGAAACTTTCGATACTGTTATATTCATCAACAGTATTAAATAAGCTATTCCAGATTGGATAAACACCAATAACCGCATTATTGTAACTGACTAGACTATTATGGGTAGTATCCTGATTCATTTCAACAATTAGATTGGTAATATTATTATTTGCATCATTAAGATCGGTATTAATCTGCGTGGTAATCTCGGTTAAATACTGAATGCTGCTTTCGATGGCATTAAAATCAGAATTTAAGGTATTTTGTGGAGTATTGCCAGTAATTAAATCAAAGGTATCACTAATTGCTTCTACACCATAATAGGCAAATTCGGCATAAGGCACCAAATCCATAATCCCAAACTTTGCTAAGCTAGAGGTAGTGTTACTGTTTAAAGATTTGGCAGTTAAATTACGTGGAGAAGTTGTATAATAGTTATAAAATTGCCCATCAATAATTTGGGGATTTATCGGACCATCGGTTACCGGGATTAGGTTATTACTTGGATTAGAATTTGAACTATTCCCACCTGAGCTACAGGCACATAAACCAGCACCAAATAATAAAACTGCGGCTAAGTTTGATAAATTAGTTTTATTCATGATTAAATGTCCTTTGTTGAGTATAAGCCACTATCTTGATACATAATTTATTCAATATTGATAAATTTGAGTTGTTCCTCATTTGAAAATAGAAACCACCATAAACGGCAGTTTCTATTCCTAGATTAAACAAAAATTTAAATGGTATCATCCTGTTAGATCAAGTCTAATTAATTTTATTGCCACCAGTTAAAACCGAAGAAATTACTAATTGGTGAGAATGTGAATGTTATTGTCTGCTGAATACTATTTACAGTAAAAGCATCTGTAGGATTGTTACTTAGAGCTAACCATGCCGTCCCACTTGGTGAACCACATAGGTAGTTATAACCATTTGGATTACCATAGCCATAGGCTATCGTTGAGTTGCCAGTATCAACATTTGGCAAATAGACACCAGCATAACAATGGCTTGGAGTATTTGTAGTGCCTGTAGTGGTAATAAAACCGCTAGTAGTATAAGAAAAATTCATTAGTAAACTGCCAGCAGCCAGCTGAGCGATACTAGGTATTTGAGTTGTTATACCAACGCCCCAAGTAGAGGTAGCGTAATTTTGACTTTTTGAGGAATCTTGTGTATAACTACCAGCGGCAATTACCTTGTTTAATCCCACACTTTCGATTGTAGCTGGTGTAGTTTGCCCAAAAGTGATCATTGGCTGCGACTTATTTGAAGTGTAAGAAACAAAATAAAGCGAGCTTGTTGGATAGTTGACTAAATTACACACTTCTCCTCCAGCATCCAATGGTTGCCACCATTGTGTACAATTATAAGACGTACCATAATTATAGTAGGTATTATTGTTTGTTGTACCCAAAGTTGGAGTTGTTACGCTTGGATAAATGTATCCACCCGTTGAAGCCGGTGAGTTTCCAAATTCACTTGAATTTTCTGACTGATTAAAGTATGCCATTCCTAATTGAATCATGTTTCCACCACGAATCATATCTCCATTCCAATAGCCGGTACCTACTTCAGAATAATTAATTTCATATTGTAGTGCCACTGAATTATTTAGTAGTAACTCTTGTAGTGAACCAGAAGCAGGTGTTGAATTACCATAAAGCTGATAAACATTATTAGGTAACCCTGATAATGAGAAACTGGCATTTGAACTTTGCAGAACAATATTTTCATTACATTGTGATGGGTTTAGAGTTGGGTAGCTTTCCATGATTGCATCATAACAGTTATTTGCAACGGTAATTATTCGATTGGAGTCATTTAAATAGCTGTTAGCAATATTCTTGAGTACCGAAGCTTCATTACTGGTTGTTAAGCCAGGCATACTCCCTAGAAAATTAGCTCTGGCAGCCAAGGTATTCAGTTGATAAGCGACTCCGATTGCGTTAATAAGCGATGGAGCATAATTTGCATATGGGTCAACAATAGCATTACTTTCTGATATGTTAGGGGAGTTTGCCGCAACTATCTGAATATTTGCATTAGTGACATTAGCAGAAACGGTTGGGTTTTTATAGCCACTTGATGTGATACCAGTTGCATTAATTGTATTAATATTGATTCCATCTGAAAATGGATAGAGTGTAGTATATGCTGTTGAATTTGTTGCCTCAACGGCTGTTTGCGCATATCCCATTCCCGCTAAAATTGCACTAGACATGGCCGAATTGTAGTTTGAGCAAGCAGACATATCTGGAGGGTTTGCTGTACATGCAATATAGTTTGCACTTTCACCAGCCATTGCATTTGCTATATATGAACTATAATAACTGGCGCTTTCACCGTATATAGTTTCAGTCTGTACAAATTGCACATCACCATATAAGTCATAAGTGAAATCAACCGCTGAATAATTACTACTATTAGAACTACTACTTGTATATGCGTTTGATACCGAGTCAGAATTATATCCGGCTGCGACCGAGTCTGAAAAAGATTGTGCAGCCGACTGTGAGCTTGCTGTAACATTCATGTTTAAGGTTGTTAAGATCCCACCAATATATGCTTCCAGGGCTGAAGATCCACAATTTTGTAAGAACTCATTTGGATATTGTTGATACATACTTTCTGAATTACTCGTCAGATTATTAGTAGAAGGTACCCCAGTTTGAACAACTGCTGCTAGCGCAGCAGCCAGATTATATGAACTGGTTGCATTGGCTGATTCATAACTATTAGCATAGGTATTGCTATTACTTGTGCTAAATCCTGCAAATCCTACTGATATATTATCTGAGTTTGAAACAGTGCTTTGGTTTTGTTGGTTTGCAGTAGTAACTACGAAGCTTGATGAAGAGCTAACAGTATCTGGTTCAATATACGGGTTAGAGGCATAACACTCGCTATTTCCAGATCCTAAAAGTATGTTTTGTGTTGATGGGATAACCCCAAGAAATAGCCCGCCTGCTGTTGATTCGAAAGCATTTGACAACCCAGCTAATTTATTCATTTTAGCTTTTTTATTAGTATTTAATACTGGTGGATTACTAAAGCGAGCGTCCAATTGTGGTAATGCTTGTTCAAATTTGTTCAATGAATCAAAAACATGTGTTTTTATATCAGATGGCATTTTACCTGGAATATAATGGACTCTTAATGCCGGATTTACTTTACCTGCTAAAAACATATCCCATTCATACAGTTTACCATCTTTTGTATATGCAACTATTTTTTGGTTAGTAGTAGCTGTATTTGCTGAAGAAGAACTACTTCCCGAGCTACAAGCAAATAATGCCGCACCCATAGTTAAAATGGCAATTAAATTAATTTTATTTCTTTTCATAGATTTCCTTTCGTCTATTAGATTCTGAATCCTTTGCAGCTAATCATATATAATTTGCTGATGAATTGATTATAAATCTATCAACGGGCGAATATTGTCCACTTTCGTGCCAACTCTGATTTTTGAGGGGGTTACGCTAAAATAGTATGAATCTAGCTAATATTAGCTGTAGCTTTTTTGCAGTGTAGTGACAAGCAATAGGACAGAGGAGCCAGCAAATTCTCGAAAAAATATGCAAATAATCAATTAATTTAGTATAATAAACTTTGTCCAATTAACGTTTCCCTTATATACCTTGATTATGACTGACGAAAAAGCTTTACAGTTAATTGCAGAAGCGAATGATACTGTTTTTGATGGCAATTATAATTTGATTGCTAATCTAGATTACATTGTGATTAGTGCTGATAAATTTGGTGCTGCACTTACCAATACGCCTGGTGGTTCATATTTGGGTAAAAATCTCCTCACCATGACCAATGATGAATGGCGAACTGATATCTATCGTAAATCTTTAGAATATTGTAAGCAAACCAGACAAAGTAAACAATGGTTATCACTTAAATTTGCACGGAGACCAGAATACTGGTTGATAATCATTAGTTTTCAGCCACTAGTAAACTATGCTACGAATAATGTGATTGGTTATAAAATTACCGGACGTGTACCGGAAAATATCATGCTGCCATTTTTTGGCTTAAAGGAGATTATAAAAGAAAGTCAGCCTCGTAAACGGGAACTAGGTAGCAAAACTGATGAATGGTTAACTAACCGGGAGCATGAGGTTTTATTTTTGTTATTTAACTGTGATACCTATCAGCATATTGCTAATTTATTAAGTCTCAGTCATCAAATTAACTATACCAGCTCCATGGTTGCAAAGATAGTTAATCGTAACTTATATGCTAAATTTAATGTTTCTAATCTTGAGTCTCTAAAAAAACTGGCATATCAAATGGGTTATCATAAAAATATTCC